>CALWEP010000174.1 GCA_944377325.1 uncultured Lachnospiraceae bacterium | reverse complement strand
ACTCCGTAATTGACGGTCATATCCGTTACCTTCAACATTGCCATAACAGTCTCCTCCTACTCGCCCAGATATGCGGTGATCACCTTCGGGTCGTTGAGAACCTGGGCGGGAGTCCCGCTGGCCAGCTCCGTACCGAAATTCAGCACCGTCAGATACTCGCAGATGCCCGCCACCAGCTTCATGTCATGTTCGATGAGAAGGATGGTGATGTGATACTTTTCCCGGATAAGCTGAATGGTGTCCATCAGCTCCGCCGTTTCATTGGGGTTCATGCCCGCCGCCGGCTCGTCCAGGAGAAGCAGTCTGGGGTTGGTTGCCAGAGCTCTGGCAATTTCCAGCTTTCTCTGCCGGCCGTAGGGCAGATTGGACGCCAGAGTGTCCGCGTCTTTGTCCAGATCAAAGACCTTCAGGATATCCATGGCCTGTTCCGTCATCTCCTGCTCTTTTCTGCGGTATACGGGACCGTGAAGGAAGCAGGTAAGTTCCGAATATTTGACCTGATTGTGCAGGGCGGTTTTTACGTTGTCCAGCACTGTCATTTTTCCGAACAGACGAATGTTCTGGAAGGTCCTGGCGATCCCGCTTCTGCAGATCTCTGCCGGTCCTTTCCCCACCAGGCTTTTTCCGTCCAGGGCAATCGTTCCCAGAGTAGGGCGGTACACTCCCGTGAGGAGGTTGAACACCGTCGTCTTTCCCGCTCCGTTGGGACCGATCAGTCCGTAGAGCTGGCCTTCTTCTATGGTAATGTTGAATCCGTCAACGGCCTTCAGGCCGCCGAAGGAAATTCCCAGATTTTTTACTTCCAGCAGTGCCATCTCTTACGCCTCCTTCTTTCCCAGCTTCCGGAAGGTGCGGTTCATCATCAGTCCTTCCTTGATTCTGGAATTATTAAAAATCATCATGGCAATGAGAACGATGGCATAAAGCAGCATTCTCAGATTATCCGTGCCGCGCAGCAGCTCCGGCAGAACCGTCAGGATCACTGCGGCGATCACAGAGCCCCGGATGCTTCCCAT
The DNA here is from genome assembly GCA_944377325.1 of uncultured Lachnospiraceae bacterium. Lineage (GTDB taxonomy): Bacteria > Bacillota > Clostridia > Lachnospirales > Lachnospiraceae > Lachnoclostridium_A. Next base: position 14,750 of record CALWEP010000174.1, on the reverse strand, counting down.
TCCTCCCAGCACTACGATGACCAGAATCTCAATGGATTTGTTGTAGTCAAAGGTTCCCGGCTTCAGAAGTCCCACATTGTGGGCGTACAGCACGCCGGCCACACCGGCAAAAAAAGCTGAAAATACAAAAGCCTTCACCTTAAAATGGCTGATTTTGATGCCGATGGACTCCGCCGCAATGTCATTGTCGCGGATGGACATAATGGCCCGGCCGTCTCTGGAATTCATCAGGTTGGTGATTGCCAGCACCGTCAGCACCATAATAATAAATACCACCGTGTAGTTCGTGTAATTGGAATACAGGGGGATCTTGCTCAGTCCTCTGGCTCCGTTGGTAATTTCCATGGAGTTGATCACGGATTTGATAATCTCGCCGAAGGCCAGAGTCACGATCGCCAGATAGTCGCCCCTCAGCCGCAGCACCGGAACGCCGATGAGGAAGCCGAACAGAGCCGCCATCAGGCCGCCGCAGAGCAGGGCAAGGGCAAAAGCCGCCGGTGCGGGAAGAACTCCGGTCTTTCCCAGGTTCAGAGAGATCAGGGCTCCCGTATAGGCTCCGATGGACATAAATCCCGCATGTCCCAGGGTCAGCTCTCCCAGAAAGCCGGTCACCAGATTTAAGGACACCGCCAGCATGATATTGACGGCAATGGGAACCAGCAGAGAGGTATACTGCCGGTTCAGCAGATTTCCCTTCAGCAGCACGGTCACTGCAGCATACGATACCAGGATGATGGCCAGATAAAGCCATGCCTGCCTGTTTGAAGTCTTTTTCATGAACGCCACCTACACTTTCACCAATTTCTTTTTGCCAAGCAAGCCGGAAGGCCGTACCAGGAGCACCACCACCAGCACGCCGAACACGATGGCATCGGCCAGCTCCGTGGAAATGTAGGCCTTGGACAGGCTCTCAATCAGGCCCAGGACGATTCCCCCCAGCATGGCGCCGGGCACGCTTCCGATTCCTCCCAGCACGGCAGCCACAAAGGCCTTGATGCCCGGCAGCGCTCCCAGTGTGGGACGAAGGGACTGATACTGACAGATATAAAGAATTCCGGCCACTGCCGCCAGGGCAGAGCCGATGGCAAAGGTCATGGAGATCGTCCGGTTTACATTGATTCCCATCAGCTCCGCCGCCCCTCTGTCCTCAGACACGGCCCGCATGGCGCTTCCGGCCTTCGTCTTATTGATGAACAGCGTAAGGCAGATCATAATCAGCGTGGTTACCGCCAGGGTCACTATGGTGATGCCGGAGATATTCACCGTTCCCAGCTGCACCGCCTCCAGGTTGATGACGGATTTGAAGGGAATGGGCGTAGACGAAAAAATAAGCAGAGCGACGCTCTGCAGAAAATAACTCATACCGATTGCTGTAATGAGCACTGCCAGAGGCGGGGCTTTTCTCAGGGGTTTATAAGCAATTTTTTCTATCAGCATGCCCAGGACCGAGCAGACCGCCGCGGTCAGGAGCATCGCCGGAATCACAGGAAGATGTAACAGAGCTATGCCAATGTACAGGGTGTAGGCACCTACCATAATAATATCGCCGTGAGCGAAATTGATCATTTTTGCAATGCCGTAAACCATGGTATATCCTAAAGCAATCAGGGCATAAATGCTTCCCGTTCTCAAACCATTAATCAACTGTTCCATAATACTTGTCAACATTGTTCCACCTCTTTTACATCTTCCGGAGCAGACACAGACAGCAAAGATGGGGATTGTCTGGACGGACAATCCCCTCTTTTCCGCATCTGTCCGTTTTTCAGGATTATTCGGACACACGCGCCTCCGGCGCGTACGGCCGGATTACATAGCGGTATATTCGCCGTTTACGATCTGAACGAACTTCGCGCTCTTGGTCGGCTCGCCGCTGGCGTCAAAGGTTACCTGACCGGTCAGGCCGTCTACGGTAATCTCTGTCATCGCCTGAATCAGAGCGTCGGTCTCTACGGAACCGGCCTGCTCCATAGCTGCCTTAACCACGTATACGCAGTCATAGCCGTCTGCAGCGAACTGATCGGGAGTCGCGCCGTATGCGGCCTCATACTTGCTTACGAAATCAGCAGCGGAATCCTCGGTAGCCAGGAAGGGGCTTAAGAACACAGCGCCCTCAACCAGGGTGGCGTCCGTAACCTGTCCCAGGATACCGTCCCAGCCGTCGCTTCCTACGAAATCACAGTCCATGCCGGCATCCTTCGCCTGCTGAACGATGTAAGCAACGTCACCGTAATAAGCCGGTACAAAAAGCAGCTTTGCACCGCTGTTCTTAATCTGAGTCAGCTGAGTGTTGAAATCCACATCTCCGGTAGCAAAGGACTCGTCAGCTACCAGAAGACCTGCGTCCTGGCTCTCCAGGCTCTCAACGAACGCATCGTGGATGCCTGCGCTGTACTCGTCCGCATTGTTCCAAAGAACGGCAACGCTCTCATAGCCGTTGTCAATCACATACTGAGCGATCATCTGGCCCTGCAGAGGATCGGTAAAGCAAAGACGGAATACATTGGGGTTGACGGTCACAGCCTCAGCAGATGCGGAGGGAGTGATCTGAAGGATGTTGGCCTCATAGCTTAAATCCGTCTGAGCCAGGCAGGAACCGGTGGTAACCGCTCCCACGTACGCGCCCATACCGGCATCCACCAGCGTATTGAACGCGGTAACGGCCTTGTCCTCCTTCGCCTCATCGTCCTGGAAGTTCAGAACCAGCTTATATGTAGTATCTCCTACCTTTACGCCGCCGGCTTCATTGATCTCCTGAATGGCGATTTCCTCACCCTGCTTTACGCTGGTGCCGTAGGATGCGGCAGATCCCGTAAGGGGGCCGGTGCTGCCGATCACGAACTCTTCCATTCCCTCGGCTGCGTCATCAGCCGCCTCAGCCTGAGTGTCTGCCGTATCACCGGAAGCAGCAGAAGTCTCCGGAGCAGCTGTGGTCTCAGCAGTCTCTCCGCCGCCGCAGGCAGCCATGGAAACCACCATAGCAGCAGCTAAACCTACGCTAACTACTTTCTTCATAATTGTTTCCTCCTCAAAAAAAGATTTTTCCCAATTATAAAGAGTTCGTTTTCCATTGTCAATAGTTTTGCATCAATTTACCGTTCAAAACTTTAACGAGCTACCATGAAAGACCCGAGCCTTCATCTCTGGGATCTCGAAGCATCAGATCCTTCACCGCGTCGGAAGCCGGCTTTCCGTCAAAAAGCACTGCGTTTACCTGCTCGATAATGGGCATGGACATGTAATATTTTTTCGCCAGATTCAGAGCTGCCTTGGCGGAATACACTCCCTCCACCACCATCTGAACCTCTTTCATGGCCTCCTCCATGGTATAGCCCTTTCCGATCAGGATTCCTGCCCGCCGGTTGCGGCTGTGCATGCTGGCGCAGGTAACGATCAGATCTCCGATTCCCGACAGGCCGCCGAAGGTTTCAAATTTTCCTCCCATGGCCATTCCCAGCCGGGCCACCTCCGCAATGCCTCTGGTAATCAGAGCCGCCTTGGTGTTGTCGCCGTATCCAAGGCCGTCCGCGATTCCCGCCGCCAGAGCAATTACGTTCTTTAAGGAGCCTCCCAGCTCAATTCCCAGAACGTCCGGGCTGGTATATACCCGGAACACCTCGCTCATGAACAGGCTCTGAACGTACTCCGCCGTCTCCTTGCTGCGGGCTCCCGCCACACAGGTGGTGGGAAGTCCCCGGCTCACCTCTTCCGCGTGGCTGGGGCCGGAAAGCACCGCCACATCCGCCTCGGGAAGCTCCTCCTCCAGCACGCCCGACAGAGTTTTCAGGCTTTTCTCTTCTATTCCCTTGGCCACATTCACCACGATCTGGCCCTTTTTCAGAAACGGCTTCATCTTCACCGCAGTCTGTCTCACATAGACAGAGGGAACGGCTGTCACCAGAAGGTCCTTGTCCTTCATGGCGGTCTCCAGATCCGCAGTGAATTCCATCCCCTCCGGCATGATCACTCCGGGAAGGGTGCGGTGCTCCCGCTTTGTTTTCAGCTCCTCGATCTCCTCCGGAAGCGCAGACCACACCGTTACCTGATGGCCGTTGTTATGAAGCAGAACGGAGAGCGCGATTCCCCAGCTTCCTGCTCCGATGATTCCTATCCTTGCCATATTGCTCACCTCGTCCATTTATTTCCTTACGGCTGTTTTTTTGCCCCCAGCTTATTTTCCGTACCTGCCAGCAGACGGCCGATATTGGCGCGGTGCCGCCAGATCGCCAGCAGGGCCACCGCCGCAGCCAGACCGTAAAATTCCGGCAGGTAGGCCTCGCCCAGGCCAAAGTATCCCCGGCTGCCGAAAAATACGGCGCAGGCAAAGAGAGCCAGAACTACCAGGATCGATCCCAGGGAAACGAACCGCGTAACGGCCACCGTTCCCACAAAAACCACCAGGCAGATCAGCATAACCCTCCAATCCAGGGAGGTGATCAGGCCCGCCGTAGCCGCAATGCCCTTTCCTCCCCGAAAGCCCATGTAAAACGGATAGTTATGCCCCAAAATCACTCCGAAAGCCGTATACATCATAAGCACATAGGTCATCTCCGGCCTGCTCTGGAACAGCACAAAGCGCACCAGCATACAGGGGATCACGGTTTTCAGAAAATCTCCCAGAAACACTGTCAGCCCCGCCTTCCAGCCCAGAACACGAAGCGCATTGGTGGTGCCCACATTTCCGCTTCCGTGCTGATGCAGGTCAACGGAATGAAGCTTTCCGTAAAAATATCCGGTCTGAAACAGACCAAACACATATCCCATTGCCAGACAGATTACCCGTTCCATATCAGCTCTCCTTTCCCGACCGCTCGCGGATGATAAAACGCAGGGAAGTTCCGCGGAATCCGAAGGCCTCCCTGATCTTGTTCTCAATGTATCTGGTGTAAGAGAAGTTCATCAGCTCCTTATCGTTGACGAAAATCACGAACGTAGGCGGCTTTACCGCTACCTGAGTGATATAGTAAAGCTTCAGCCGTTTTCCCTTGTCTGACGGAGGCTGCTGCAGGGCCACCGCCTCTGTCATGATCTCGTTGAGCACTCCCGTAGCCACCCGCAGATTCTGATTCTCCCGCACCGTATCAATCAGGTCATACAGCTTATTCAGACGCTGGCCTGTTTTCGCGGATACGAACAGCATCTCCGCATAGGGCATATAAGCCAGCGTTTCTTTTACTCTCCTGGTAAACTCATAGATCGTCTTGTCATTCTTCTCCACCGCATCCCATTTATTTACGGCAATGATCATGCCTTTGTCTCTGTCATGGTCTATGCCGGCTATCTTGGCTTCCTGCTCCGTCACTCCTTCGGAGGCGTCGATTACCAGCACCACAATGTCCGCCCGCTCCACGGCGGCTACGGTCCGGATAATGCTGTACCGCTCCAGGTCTTCCTTGATCTTGCTCTTCCGGCGCAGGCCGGCGGTGTCGATAAACACGTACTCCGTTCCGTTGTGGACAATGGTGGTGTCCACCGCGTCTCTGGTAGTCCCCGCGATATCCGATACGATCACCCGGTTTTCTCCGGTGAGCTTATTAATAATGGAAGATTTTCCCACATTGGGCTTTCCCACAATGGCGATTCTCGGGCGGTCATCCTCTTCCTCCGCCAGCTGCTCCGAATCAAAATGAGCGGAAACAGCGTCCAGAAGCTCTCCCAGCCCCAGGCGGGAAGCTGCGGAAACGGGAATGGGATCGCCGATTCCCAGATTGTAGAACTCATATACATCATTTCCGAACTTGGCAAAGCTGTCCACCTTGTTCACGGCCAGCACCACCGGTTTTTTGGAGCGGCGGAGCATATCCGCCACCTTGCTGTCCGCGTCCACCAGCCCCTGGCGCACATCCACAATAAAAATAATCACATCCGCCGTGGAAATGGCGATCTCCGCCTGTTCTCTCATCTGGGAGAGAATCACGTCCTTGCTGTCGGGCTCGATTCCTCCCGTATCCACCAGGGTAAAATTCATATTCAGCCAGGTACAGTCCGCGTAAATCCGGTCTCTGGTAACGCCGGGGGTATCCTTTACAATGGAAATGGTATCTCCCGCCAGCACGTTGAACAGAGTGGATTTTCCCACGTTGGGGCGCCCCACAATGGCCACAATCGGTTTACTCATACTGCTTCTCCTCTTCTATCGGATCTTCTCCGTCATATAATTCGTTCAGTTCATAAGCTTCGTAATCCGCCCGGTCCGGTTCTTCCCGCTCCAGTCCCAGAACGGCATTCACGAAATCTTGACCGCTTGATTTTACAATATTCACCGGTACTTGTAAAGCGTTTTGTACCTCCTCTCTGGTCACGTCATCCAGAAAAACCTCCTCCCCGCTGCGGAACATGCACTCCGGCAGCAGCAGGCGGCTGCCAAGGGGTTTTCCCTTCAGCTGGGCTATCAGATCCTGCCCGGTCACCAGTCCGGCCACCGTAATGCTCTCTCCGAAAAAGTGATTCACAATGGGGTAAAGATGGACCGTTCTTCCGGGAAAACGCTCCCGGATCTGGTCCAGATACCGCTCCAGATATCCGGCGGGAAGTACGCCGGTGGCAATGGAAAGCTCTTCCTTACGCCCGTCGTCGGAAAGACCTTCCAGCGCCGCGCCGACCTCCTCCGTCATCAGCCGGATCATGCCCACGCCGTTTTCCAGCTGAAGGTAGCCGTCATACCGCTCCTCCTCCGGCATCTCCCGGCCGGCCAGCATATAGAGTTCATCGCTGGCATGAATAAAATGAAGGCCGTGCTCTTCGTAAAGCCTTTTCTGCCAGGCTTCAATCAGGTCTATGACCTCCCCCGCTTCCCGGCTGTCAAAGGGTTCCAGGGGATACAGTCCGTCCCGGTATTTTGACAGTCCCACGGGAACCACCGATACGCTCTCCATATGAGGCAGGTATGCGGACAGGTCCCGGATGGTTCTCTCCAGCTCCGCTCCGTCGTTCACCCCTTTGCACAGCACTACCTGACCGTTCATGGGAATGCCCGCCTCGTAGAGACGGTCGATCTTTTTCAGCGCCTCTCCCGCAAACCGGTTGTGAAGCATCCTGCACCGCAGCTCCGGATTGGTGGTCTGAACGGAAATATTGATGGGGGCCAGATGAAATTTGATGATCCGCTCAATATCCCTGTCCTTCATGTTGGTCAGAGTGATATAGTTTCCCTGGAGGAAGGACAGGCGGGAATCGTCATCCTTAAAATACAGGGTTTCCCTCATTCCGGGAGGCATCTGATCGATGAAGCAGAAAATACATTTGTTGCAGCAGGTTTTGTAGTCGCTCATCAGCCCGTTCTCAAAGGTAAGGCCCAGATCCTCTCCCCCGTTTTCGATCTCCAGCTCCCATTCCTCCCCATCCTGCTTCCGCACAGTCATGGTGAGGGCTTCGCTGTCCACCCAGTATTCATAATCAAAAATGTCTTCTATTTCATTGCCGTTGATGGTGAGCAGCACATCTCCCGGCTCCAGCTCCAGCTCCTCGGCGATGGAGCCCGGCTCAACCGCGCTGATTCTGTGCCCTTTTATTTTTTTCATCGCGTTCTTCTCTTTCTTTCTCCTGAATTCTTTTTTCATCATATCAAGATTCCACTTTTTTGTAAAGGAATCCGGTCCCGCCGATTGTTTTTTTTCCTGTAAATCCCGGCTCGGTATTGACTGGCTTTCACGGGAAATGATATAAATGAGGTATAGAAATGGAGGATCATCATGGCAAACGATTACGTTTTTAACGATTCCCTTCCAGTGGCTCCCTTAAAGATCGCAGCCCTGGAAAGCTGCCGCTCTCTGGCGCAGAAAGTCAATGTCCACATTGTCAGCTTCCGAAAAAATGATACGGAGGAGCTGATCCGCAGGAAATCCGATCTTCGGTATCGAGGCTATGACGTGGCCTCCTACCTTCTGGACTGCGCCTGTCCCCGGTTCGGTTCCGGAGAAGCCAAGGCAGTCATCAATGAATCCGTTCGCGGAACGGATGTGTTCGCAATGGTGGACATTACCAATTACAGTCTCACCTACACCCTCAGCGGAATCACCAATCATATGTCTCCCGACGATCATTTCCAGGATCTGAAGAGAATTATTGCAGCTACCGTAGCCACCTCCCATCGGGTGAACGTAATCATGCCGTTCCTCTACGAAGGCCGCCAGCACAAGCGCACCAAAAGAGAATCTCTGGACTGCGCCCTTGCCCTGCAGGAGCTGGCCCATATGGGAGTGAGCAATATCGTCACCTTTGACGCCCACGATCCCAGAGTGCAGAACGCCATTCCTCTCTGCGGATTTGACAACTTCATGGCCACTTACCAGTTCATGAAGACCCTGCTCTCCCATAATATTCCTCTCAGCCTGAACAAGGACTCCCTGATGGTGATCAGTCCTGACGAGGGCGCCATGGCCCGGGCCGTTTACCTGGCCAACAATCTGGGCGTGGATATGGGAATGTTCTATAAGAGACGGGATTATTCCCAGGTGGTGGACGGACGCAACCCCATCGTAGCCCACGAATTTTTAGGTTCCTCCGTGGCCGGAAAGACTGTGATCATCGTAGACGACATGATTTCCTCAGGGGAAAGCATTCTGGACACGGCTAAGGCCTTAAAGATGCGGAATGCGAAGCAGGTGATTCTCTGCTGTACCTTCGGCCTGTTTACCAACGGCCTGGAAAAATTCGACGAGTACTACCGCAGAGAATATTTCGACTACGTTATCACCACAAACCTGAACTACCGGCCGCCTCAGCTTCTTGAGCGTTCCTGGTACCTGGAAGCGGATATGAGCAAGTTTCTGGCTGCGATTATCAATTCCTTCAACCATGACGTATCTCTGAGCGCGTCCCTGTCGCCTACGAAAAAGCTGCAGAAGCTGGTAACCCGATACAATTCTGACGGCTACGAGTATTTTCAAACCATTCAATAAAAAAAATGACCCTGGCGGAAACTGAAGTCCCGTCAGGGTTTTTTCTTCGCCGCAGGCAGCTGTCATTCGGCTCTCAGAGCCAGAAACGCGCAGAGATTTCCTCTCCGGTCCCCCATCCTTCTGTGGGAAAACAGGTAGTCCGGGTTGCAGCAGGTGCATATATTGGTCACATGGATGCGGTCCGGCCGAAGCCCCGCCTCCAGAAGAATGATCCGATTTGCTTCCCACAGATCCAGCTGATATTTGCCTGTCTTTTTTCCTGCCGTCAGAATCCGGTCATGCCATTTTGCATCAAAGGCCTCCAGAAACTGCTCCGCCACCTCTTCTCCCACCTCATAGCAGTCCCTGCAGATGCTGGGACCGATGCATGCAATCATGTCCTCCGGCCGGGAACCGAATTCCTTCTCCATCCGCTCCGCAGTCACCCGGCCCATACGGCCCGCCGTTCCTCTCCAGCCGGAATGGGACAGTCCAATCGCCCGGCGTACCGGATCCAGGAAATACAAGGGCACACAGTCGGCAAAGAATGTCACCAGGGTGATTCCCGGCTCATCGGTCACAAGGCCGTCCACATCCCGGTAATCCCTCTCCCGCGCCGTCCCCTTTCCCCGGTCCTCCCAGGTCACCCGCCGTACGTTGGTGGTATGCGTCTGATAGGTCAAAGTCATGCTCTCCGGCTCCACTCCCAGAGCTGCCGCCATCCGCCGGTAATTTTCCCGCACCCGTTCCGGCTCATCTCCCCTGGTAAAGGAAAGATACATGGAACCCCAGCAGCCTTCGCTCACTCCGCCCAATCTGGTGGAGAAGCCGTTTACCGCCTGTCCCGTTTCCTCCAGAGCCGGAAATTTCAGATAGGTGACCCCATTGACCGCAACCGTGCAAAGCTCATCCGTCTCTTCTTTTTTCTTCCACCTGATCGTTTCCATCTCCGCCGTCCTTTCTGAATCTTTAAAACGCATTGGGAATCCAGGAGATCTTCTCTCCCAGCACCGCCACAACGTCAAACCGGCAGGGGCGCCCGCCGCTGCCGCCGTGTTCGGACAGATAAGCCGCTGCCGTGCGTCGGATTGTCCTCTGCTTCCGGACAGTCACTGCCTCCTCCGGCAGCCCCATGCGTCCGTCCTTTCTGTATTTCACTTCCACAAACACCAGGGTATTCCCATCCAGGGCTATCAGATCGATCTCCCCTCCGGGAGCGCGAAAATTATGCTCCAGAATCGTCAGCCCCTGTTCTGCTAAATAGGCAGCCGCCAGGTGTTCCCGGATGCTGCCTTCTGTTCGTTTATTCATAAATCCTATGAACCTTTACACAAATTTGGTGATAAAGCTTCTTCTGTGAATGGGGCAGGGGCCGTATTCCCTCAGAGCGGCGATGTGGGCCGCCGTTCCGTACCCTTTGTGCTTTGCAAACCCGTATTCCGGATACAGCCGGTCATATTCGGTCATCATATGGTCCCTGGTCACTTTAGCCATAATGCTGGCGGCGGCAATGGACACGCTCTTTGCATCTCCTTTCACAATGGGAATCTGCGCCGTCTCCACGCCCGGGATCGTCACCGCATCATTGAGGAGGAGCTGAGGCGCGGGGGAAATGCCTGCCAGAGCCTTTCTCATGGCCTCATAGGTAGCCTGAAGGATATTGATCTCATCAATCACATCCGGCCCCACCACTCCCACGCTCCAGGCGACTGCCTTCTCCCGAATTTCCAGATACAGCTCTTCCCTCTTCTTTTCCGAAAGTTTTTTGGAATCATTCAGGAACAGGATTTCACAGTCCCGGGGAAGCACTACCGCTCCGGCCACCACCGGGCCTGCCAGCGGCCCTCTTCCCGCCTCGTCCACGCCGCAGATCACCTCTGCGGCCGCATAGGTATCCTCGTACTCTCTCATGGCTGCCAGACGCGCCCTCTCCGCAGCCAGCTTCTCTTCCGTCATCTTCCGCGCCATTGCCCGTCTCCTTCCCCGGTCCTACTTTCCGTCATTTTCCGTCTCCGGCGGCAGCTCCAGCGTAATCCTGCCCAGCCGGCCGCTGCGGAAATCATCCAGTACAAGAGCCGCCGCCTTAGCTATGTCCGGACCGCTGCCCTTCAGCAGACAGCCCCTCACCCTGGCGATCCTCTCCAGCACGGAGTAAGCGCCCTTCAGCCCTTCGCCGTCTTCCCCGGCGAGGATCTCATCGCCGTAACGACCTGTGAGCGCTCCCGGATAGGAATGCTCCAGAAAAAGGATCAGCTCCGCCGCCAGCTCTTCCTTCTGGAGGATCTCGTCATTGATGGAGCCGATAAACGCCAGACGCAGTCCCACCTGCTGATCCTCAAACCGAGGCCAGAGGATTCCCGGCGTGTCCAAAAGCTCCAGCGTTTTGCTCAGGCGGATCCACTGATTTCCTTTTGTAACTCCCGGCTTATTGCCGGTTTTGGCGCAGGCTTTGCCCGCAAAGGCATTGATGAAGGTTGACTTTCCCACGTTGGGAATTCCCACCACCATAGCTCTCACCGGCCGGTTCAGGATTCCCCGTCTTCTGTCCCGCTCTATCTTTTCCCTGCAGGCCTCCTGGACCGCCCCATTGATCTGCTTCAGTCCCGCCCCGGTGCGGGAATTTACTTTTACCACATGGCAGCCCAGGCTTTTGAAATAAGCCGTCCAAAGGCTGCTGCAGCCCTCGTCCGCCATGTCTGATTTGTTCAGCAGAATGAGCCTCGCCTTACCCTGTCCCAGCCGGTCTATATCAGGATTCCGGCTGCTTAACGGCACGCGGGCATCCACCAGTTCAATGATCAGATCAATGAGCTTGATGTCCTCCTGCATGGCTCTTTTCGCCTTCGTCATATGTCCCGGATACCACTGAATATTCATGCTTCCTCCCGTCTGCTTCCTGCTTCGGCCGCCTCCGTGCGGCCTCTCTCTATCTGTCAATCGATCAGTCCGAACCGGATGACCGGTAATATTCGAATCCAAACGCTTCCTTTTATCTGCTCGCGCTTTACATTGCCGATATTAATAAATCTGCTGTCCTCGCTGCTCTCCCGGTTGTCTCCCAGCAGAAAATATTCGTCCTTGCCCAAAGTAATGGGATTTTCCGCCAATCCGGCCAGCGCCACCTGCTCCAGACCGTTTTCAGCCTCCAGCGGCTGCCCGTTGATATACACCAGACCGCCTTTGATCTGCACCGTCTCCCCGGGCAGACCGATAACCCTCTTTACATTTGTTTTCCGGTCCTCCCGTTCAAACGCCACCAGGTCAAACCGACCGGGTCCGAACAGCGCACAGGGAAGCCGGTTCATAAGCACCGTATCTCCGCTCTCCAGAGCAGGCGTCATGGAATTGCCCGCAATCTTCACTTCGGTGCCGAACATATACACCGTAAACCAGGCAACGGAAATGACAAGGATGATATCCACCGCCCAATTCATTAAGCGCCGGAACAGATTTTTTTCTTCTTCCTGATAAAAATCCACCCGCACTACCTCATTTTTTTCTTGAAAAAATATGATAAGAAAGGGACAATTTTCATTGTCCCTTTTCACTTACCGCTCCATTATTTTACTAATTCTTTTACCTTTGCTGCCTTACCAACTCTGTCTCTTAAGTAGTAAAGTTTTGCTCTTCTTACTTTACCTCTTCTTACAACCTCGATGTTGTCCACGAAGGGGGAGTGTACCGGCCAGGTCTTCTCTACGCCGATGCCGTTGGAATTCTTGCGAACGGTGAAGGTCTCTCTGGAGCCGCCGTTCTGTCTCTTGATCACAGTACCCTCAAATACCTGGATTCTCTCGCGGTTTCCCTCTTTGATCTTGTTGTATACCTTAACGGTATCGCCAACGTGGAACTCCGGGATGCTGTCCTTTAACTGTGTCGCTTCAATGTTCTTGATAATATCGTTCATTCTGAACCTCCTGAATCTATTCGATGTTCTTAATACTCTTCCATAATCCGTAACAGAGGAACATCTCTTATTTTTCATACCGGGCTAGTTTACCATAACGGAAAAGAAAATGCAAGGGAAAAATGCGTTTTTTTCCGCCATTCTCCCTTATTTACGGCAGCTTTGGCAAATCTTCTCCCGTTTTTTCTTCTTCCTGCTCCCGGATCAGCTCCTCCAGGAATTTTCTTTCCTTCTTGTCCAGGTTGGCATCCTCCAGCAGATCCGGCCTCCTCTCCAGAGTTCGGCGGATGGACTGCTGACGCCTCCATTCATGGATTTTTTTGTGGTGTCCCGACAAAAGGACCTCCGGAACCTTCATGCCTCGGTATTCCTCCGGTCTGGTATACTGGGGATATTCCAGCAAATTGTCATGGAAAGATTCCTCCTCCGCGGAGGCATCGTTGTTCAGCACCCCCGGCACCAGACGGGAAATGCAGTCGATCATCACCATGGCCGGAAGCTCCCCGCCGGTGAGCACGTAATCTCCTACCGACAGAAAATCCGTTACGATCAGCTCCAGCGCCCTCTCGTCAATGCCCTCATAGTGGCCGCAGAGAAATACCAGATCCTCTTCTTTTGCCAGCTCTTCCGCAATCTTCTGATTGAATACCCGGCCCTGGGGAGTCATATAAAGCACTCTGGGCTTTTTCCCCAGCTTCCGGCACAGATCCTCATAAGCATCGCATACGGGAGCCGCCTGCATCACCATTCCCGCGCCTCCCCCGTAGGGAGCGTCATCCACATGACCGTGCTTTTCCTTCGTATAATCTCTGATGTTCACCGCCTCAATGGAAATCTTCCCTGCAGCGGACGCCCGGCCGATGATGCTGGTATTCAGTCCTTCCAGCACCATCTCCGGAAACAGCGTCAGAATGTGGTAGTTCATCCTCTCTCTCCTCCGTATTATTGAATAGGGAAGTCTTACAGGTCCAAAAGCCCGTCCAAAACATGGACCTTCATGGTTCCTGCCTCCGGATTCACCTCCAGAATGCAGTCCTTGATTGCCGGCAGCAGAAGCTCTTTTCCGTTCTCCCGCTCCACCACGTATACGTCATTGGCCCCGGTAAACATTACGTCCTTCATCACGCCCAGAGGCTCTCCCTCGTCTGTGACCACCCGGAGGCCGATCAGATCTGCCACAAAGTTTTCATCTTCTCCCAGCGGCACCGCCTGATCCCTGGTGATCCACAGATCCTTTCCCTTATATTTTTCAATGTCATTTATGCTGTCATAGCCCTTGAATTTCAGGATCACCATATTCTTGAAAAATTTCACGCCGGTGATCTCCAGCTTCCGGAGCTCTTTCCCCGTATCCAGCAATACGGATTCTAAGTCCCGAAAACGGGACGGGTCATCGGTGGTGGGAAACACCTTCACTTCGCCCCTGACCCCGTGGGTGGAGCTGATCACGCCTACACGAAGCATATCTTCCATCTGTCTGTTCTCCTAACTTTTTTCTCTATAATGAAGAAAAACCGCCTTCCAATGTCAGGCGGTCATAAAGCTACTGAATATCCACAATAACTTTCTTCTCTTCTTTTGAAGCGGCTGCTTTTACAACAGAACGAATGGCCTTGGCGATCCTGCCCTGCTTGCCGATCACTTTGCCCATATCGGTCTCGGCCACCTTCAGTTCAAGGACGGTAGCATTTTCCGTTTCGGTCTCCGTGACCACGACCTGGTCCGGATGATCCACCAGAGCCTTTGCAATTACTTCCACAAGTTCTTTCATATGGTTCACCTCGCACTGCACTCAGGCTGCTCTGATTACTGGATACCAGCGATCTTTAAGAGCTTACCTACAGTCTCTGTCGGCTGTGCGCCGGTTGCCAGCCATTTCTTTGCTGCCTCCTCGTTGAACTTGATCACGCTCGGATCAACGGTGGGATCATAGTATCCTACCTCCTCGATGAATCTTCCGTCTC
>CALWEP010000173.1 GCA_944377325.1 uncultured Lachnospiraceae bacterium | reverse complement strand
ATGCAGGAAAAAGTAACAAAAAGAAACCCCTAACCCCTCATGATTGAGGGGCAGGGGAGTTGAATAGGCGCAGCCTATTTTTTATTCTGCCGGCTTACGGGGACGGAGAGGAGTCCTTCACAGTCATCTGATAGCCGATGCCTCGGATGGTTTTCAGGTATACGGGATGGTTGGGGTCATCCTCGATCTTCATGCGAAGACGGCGGATGTGAACCATGATCGTATTATCGTCAATGATGCTGTCATTCCACACGCTGGAATAGATCTGCTCTTTTGTGAGAATCCGATTTACATTATTAAGGAAGTATTTCATCAGCAGCGCTTCCTTGCTGGAGAGAGGGATTTCTTCTCCGTTTTTGTAAAGCTTCATCTCATCGCATATATACCGGAACGGACCTGCGGAAAGCTCTGTCCGGCCGGAGGGAGCGGACAGGGAGATCCGCCTTAAGCATGCTTTCACCTTTGCGCACAGCACCATGGTGCTGAAGGGTTTTGTGATATAATCGTCTGCACCGATACCGAGAGCCAGCACCTTATCCGTTTCCGCCTGCCGCCCGCTGAGAACGAATACCGGCGTAAGAATGCCGTGGGCCCGCAGGTAGCTGATAACCTGAAAGCCGTCCATGTCTTCCATGATCAGATCCAGAATGATCAGGGAATAGGACTGGTTTTCCGCCATGTGGACCGCTTCCAGTCCTCCTGCCGCCGCTTCCGTGGAAAAGCCCTCACTGCTGAGAACCCGACAGATAATGCGGCGGATGGCGGGATCATCATCCACAACCAGAATCGTTTGATGTTCTGCCATTTCAAGAACTTCCTTTCTGTGCAATTCAATTTTTGCCAATCTGTACCCCAGTATAACATGGAAAAGTTGGAAAAGCAGTAACTTATCCAAACCTTACAAAAATTTAAGATAAGATGAGGCGTAGGTTAAGGTGAATAAAGTATAATCAAAAGCAGAATAAAAATTGTGCTTTATGCACAAAAGAAAGAGAGGGTATACTATGAAAAAGAAAATGAAAAAGCTGGCAGCCTTGGCATTATCAGCGGTTATGGCATTGTCCCTGGCAGCCTGCGGAGGCGGGTCTGCGGCGGAGGAGACCGCAGCGGCAGACGGCGAGACTGTGGCAGCCAATCCGGACAACTGGAAGTGGGAGAGAAAGGTTACCCTGGTATGTCCCTGGGGCGTAGGCGGCGGCGCAGACGGAACCTTAAGACCTCTGCAGACCGTTCTTGAGGATCAGCTGGGCCAGCCGGTAGAGATCGTGAACGTAGAGGGAGCCGGCGGAGCCAACGGCATTAACTATGCTTACAAGCAGCCGGCAGACGGCTATACCTATGTGCTGGGAACACAGTCCATCATTATGCTGGACCTTCAGAAGATTCTTCCCATGGATTTCGCCGAGGAGTTTGAACCGGTATCCAAGCTGGTGCATTCCATTCTGATCATCGGTTCTTCCGCAAAGGCTATGGAAGGAAAATATACAAACTTTGACGAATTCGTAGAATACGCGAAGGCTCATCCCCAGGAGTTAAGCTGCGGCATGCTGACCGCTACGGGAGCGGACTCCGTGGCAATGAAGCAGACTCTGGCCGGAGCGCTGGGCTGCGACATTACGGAAGTAGAAAATTATGTAAAGATCGTCAGCTACTCCAGCGGTTCTGAGCTGAGCTCCGCCATGGCAGGCGGCCACATCCACATCAACATCACCGGCGCAGACGAGATCAAAGGTCTGATCGACTCCGGAGATATCGTTCCACTGATCGCTCTGTCTGAGGAGAGAATGTCTTCCTATCCGGATATCGAGTGCACCGGAGAGAAGGGCATTGATTCCTATATCGGAACCTGGAGAGGCATCTTCTGCCGCAAGGGAACGCCTGCGGACGCAGTGGCAGCTATGGACAAGGCTTTAAAGGCAGCGTGGGAGACTCCGGAATATCAGGAATTCTTAAAGAACGCTTCCTATCTGGATCGTACGGGCTATGAGACCGGCGCGGATTTCCAGAAACTGATTGACGAAGAGTATGTAACATTTGAAGAGTATCTGAAAGGTGCAGGACTGATTCAGTAAGGGGATAGGAGTATGGTAATTGAATTAATCGTAAACATATTGCTGCTTGGATTCAGCTTTTACTGCTTCTGGTATGTGGGCGCTACGATGCCGGCTTCCGCAGTGAACGAGCTGGGAGCAGAGCAGTGGCCTCAGGGAATTCTGATCCTGATGATCATTGCGATCCTTTACAATATTTTCAAATTTTTCAAGAAGAATAAGAAAGAAGACATTGCCGGTGCATTCCATGCATTTCCGGCCGATGTGGCAGGGTTCTTTAAGAGCAAGCTGTTTATCGGTATGGCAATGGTAGTGATCATGGCTCTCTGCTATGAACCGGTTGGGTTTATGCTGACCTGCTTTGTATTCCTGATGCTGTACGGCTTCCTGCTGGGACAGAGAAACATCGGACTGCTGGTTGTAACGTCACTGCTGATCACGGTGATCCTTTACATTGGATTCTCCGTATTCCTGGGAGTTATGCTTCCGCGCGGTCAGGTTTCCTTCCTGAGAAACTTTGCTCTGTTCGTGGAATCCCTGGTTCCGACTTTTTAAGGGGGTGCAGGTATGGAATTATTGACCAGCGGATTAGCGGTGGTATTTCAGCCCACCATGTTTATTCTGATTATTTTTGCAGTATTTCTGGGAACTCTGTTCGGCGCTCTTCCCGGCGTATCCGCCACCATGGCCGTTACTCTGGGTATTCCGTTCACCTACAAAATGGATGCGGTAAGCGCGATCGCCTTCCTGGTGGCAATCTACTGTGCCTCCATTACCGGCGGCGGCATGACGGCTATCCTGTTTAAGATTCCGGGCGTTCCGTCCAGTGCGCCCACAACCTATGACGGCTATCCCATGGCTCAGCGAGGCGAGGCCGGAAAGGCGCTGGGCATGCAGCTGGTGTGCTCCGCCATCGGCGGTATGTTCGCGGCCGTATGTATGCTGGTGCTCAGCCCGCAGCTGACTCAGGCGGCTCTCAGCTTCGGACCTTCCGAGCTGTTTGCCATTTCCTTTATGGGTCTGTCCATCCTGACCAGTCTGGAAACGGACAATATCTGCCGTACCATTATTTCCGGCCTTCTGGGGCTGCTTCTGGCCTGTATCGGTCTGGATCCGCTGCTGGGCGTACCCCGCCTGACCTTCGGCACCAGATTCCTGACTTCCGGTATCGAAATGATTCCGGTTATGATCGGATTCTTCGCCGTAACAGAGGTTCTGAAGCAGACGGCGAAACCTTCCAAGCTTCAGGCCGTAGGAGGAAGCGGAAATATGTCCGCCAAGCTGCCGACTCTGAAGGAGTTCCTGTCCGTGAAGTGGATCGTGGTAAGGTGCTCCATACTGGGTACCGTGATCGGAATTCTGCCCGGCGCCGGAGCAACCATCGCTTCCTTCCTCTGCTACTCTGCGGAGCAGAAGATGTCCAAACATCCGGAGAAATTCGGTACGGGCTGCTTTGACGGAATTGCCGCTCCCGAGACCGGAAACAACGCCGCTACCGGCGGCGCCATGGTTCCCCTGCTTTCCCTGGGTATCCCCGGAGGAAACGCCGCAGCGATCATGATGTCCGCCCTGGTGCTGAAGGGCGTTACCATGGGACCGCTGCTGCTGGTGGATCAGCCTCAGTTCCTGTCCGCTACCTTTGCTTCCATGTTTGTATCCAACATCATCATGGTGTTTGCTGCGATTGTCATTGCAAAGGTATTTGTACAGATTCTGAAGATTCCCTACAGCATTCTGGGACCGACCATCATTATGATGGCTACCATCGGTGCTTACGCTACCAAGAACACGGCTGTGGACGTAATCCTTATGGCAGTGTCCGGCCTGATCGGATTCCTGTTTGCGAAATGCAAGTTCAACAGCTCTGCCATGATTCTGGGCCTGGTGCTGGGCGTGATCTGCGAATCCAACCTGCGCCGCGCCGTTACCATTGCGGAGGGCGACACACTGTTTGCCGCATTTGCAAACCTGGCAATGCGTCCGGTAACCGGAATCGTGCTGATCGTCTGCGTAGTGGTTCTTGTATGGCCGGTTGTTAAGCCGATGATCGCGAAAAAGAAAGAGAACAAATAAACAGATAATCCGAAAAAGCGGATAAAACGGAAAGAGGATGCTGCAGGGTCAGGCGGTTTAAGCCTGCCGCGGCACCCTCTTTTGGAGTGGAGGGAATGTTTTATGGATAATCGCAGATTCAAAATTAAAATGTCGCTGAGGGCGGTAAAGCCCATATGTATCCTTGCCGTACTTCTGGGAATATTCTTTTTTGCAGCAGGGAAGAGGGCGGCGGCTCTCTGTATGCTGCTGGGAGCGTATCTGCTGGAAAAATCCATGTACCGCTGTCCCGGCTGCGGGAAAAAGCTGGACATGAAGTATCCGCTGTTTCCCGGCTCCCGCTGTCCGTTCTGCGGCCGGGAGCTGCGGCCGAAAAAACGCTGAGGAAGAAAAAGAAGGCATAAGGAAAGGGTGAGGAGATGAACTGGCTGGTAAAGAGACGGAGAGGACTGATTATGGTCCTGATCGGAGGACTGATCCTACTGGTGACCTATCTGATGACGGTCACCTATTCCGCATATACAAAACTGGTGCTGCAGGAGCGTCAGGAAAATCTGCTGGTGGTATCCCGCGCCGTTTCCAGAAACCTGCAGTCTTTTTTCACCGAGCAGATCCAGAAAATGGATATTCTGACCCAGACGCCGGGATTTCAGGATCAGTTTTCCGGGTATTACGAAAACGGGGACGCTACGGTGATGAAAGAGTACATTTTTTCTTATATGCTTTCTCATCAGCAGGGGCTGGCCAGTATATATGTGCTGGACCGGGAGGGAAATCCCATCTTCCACTATGACCAGTATCCCTTCATAGGGCTCTATGACGGGGCCAACCTGAATCTGAGCCAGTACAGAGATGCAAGAAAGAGCGGGATCGGAGAATTGCTGGGAATTTCAGGGGGAAAGTACGGGGTAACGCTGGTGAACAATGTTTACGGGGGACAGGGATATCTGGGCACAGTGGTAAGCATTATGGATATGAATGAAATCTACCGCCAGTATGTTCAGCCCCTCAGCCCGGACGGAGACGGCTATATTATGGTGAAGGATGAGAACGGCACGGTGATTATGCATCCGGTGGACCGTATGCTCCGCTTCAACTATGAACGGGATCTGGGAGGGCTTCGGTCTCTGCCTCAGTATGAGGACCTGCGGAATATGCTGGATCTCCAGTACGGTCAGGAGGAGGGAAGCGCTATCTATATGGACTACACCAAAGGGATCGTGCCTCCGGAGCAGCTGGTGACCTCATTTACCAGAATGAATGTGAACGGGGTTTCCTGGTATGTTTCCGCCAACATGCCTTATCAGGAGGCCCTTCACACAGAAACAGACAGTCTGCGCCATTTTGCCATGCTCAACATCGCGATTGTTGTGCTGTTTCTGGCCGGAGGGCTGGTGATCTACGGGCAGCAGAGGGAGAGGCAGAAGCTGAAAATGGAGACCCGCTATCTGCGGGATATGAACCGGACCTTGGAGGAACTTCACCAGAGTCAGGAGCAGATCCGCCATTATCAGAAGCTGACCACCATCGGCATGCTGGCCGGCGGCATTGTGCATGAATTCAACAATCTGCTCACGCCCATCATGGGCTATTCGGAATTTCTCATGGAGCGGCTGGGAAAGGAAAACGAGTACTATGGAGATATTGAGGAAATTTACAAGGCGGGAGAGAGGGGAAAAGAGATCGTAAAGCAGATCCTTCCCTTCAGCCGGAAGGAGATGGAGACCTCTGTCTTTGCTCCTGTGAATATCGACGCGGTGGCGGAGGACGCCCTGAAGGCCATCGCTCTTTTGAAGCCCTCCGATGTGGAGATCAGGGAACAGCTGGGGGCGGCGGGGGTCAACGTATACGGAAGCGCCACTCAGATCCACCAGGTTCTGCTGAACCTGCTGTCCAACAGCTGCCAGGCCATGGAGGAGACGGGCGGGGTGCTGACCGTGGAGACAAAGCGGATTGTGCGGGATGAA
The DNA here is from genome assembly GCA_944377325.1 of uncultured Lachnospiraceae bacterium. GTDB lineage: Bacteria > Bacillota > Clostridia > Lachnospirales > Lachnospiraceae > Lachnoclostridium_A. The sequence continues at coordinate 2,186 of CALWEP010000173.1, read as the reverse complement.
ATACCGGGCGCTTACCGGGAAGTGGCGGACACGGATTATGTGGAAATCATTATTTCCGATACAGGCTGCGGAATGAGCCGGGAAACGCTGAGGCAGATTTTTGAGCCGTTCTTCACCACGAAGGGAAAAGGAACGGGGCTGGGTCTGTCTGTGGTGAAAAATATCATGGTTAATCACGGAGGCTTTGTGCTGGCGGACAGCGAGCCGGGGAAAGGAAGCCGGTTCCAGCTCTATTTCCCGGCGACGGAGCTGGCCGTACCGGGAGCCGAGGGAGAGCAGGAGAAGAGAAGGCGGCCGGGAAAGGGTTCGGTGCTTCTGGTGGATGATGACAGCCAGGTGGTGCGCTATTTGAGAAAGAGGCTGACGCTGAAGGGCTACCGGGTGGAGGCTTATACGGACGCCAAGACGGTTATGGAGCTCCTGGGCCGGAGAAACGGCAGCTGGCAGGTGATGATTGTGGATGATACCATGCCTCAGTACAGGGGAATTGCCCTGGCCAGAAAAGCCAGACAGAGAGAGGGGATGGGAATTATTCTCATTACCGGTCTGGTAGGGCAGGATACTCTTCTGATGAAGGAAGAGGGAATTATTGATGAAATCATGGTGAAGCCGATCCGATTTAAGGAATTGCTCAACCTGATTGAACGGATGGCAGCGGAAAAGAAGGGAGAAAAGCAATGAAGGTAAAGATGGGTACGGGAATGAGGAAGCTGAAGCAGACAGCGCTTCTGCTGGTTCTGGCCGCCGCCGCTTCCGGCTGCGGAAGAGAGGCGGAAGGAACGGAGCCGGCTTCCGGAGACGAATATCCCAGAGAAGCAGTGGAAATGATTGCTCCCGCTGGGCGGGGAGGAGGCTACGACCTGACCATGCGGACGGTAGCTCAGTGCCTGACCAGTTCCGGACAGGTCCCCGTTCCGCTCCCTGTGACCAACAAGCCGGGAGACGGGGGAAGCGTGGCGCTGGAGTATCTGGCGGAAAATAAGGGATCGGACACGGTGCTTTCGGTGTTTTCTCCGCCGATCTGCCTGATCAATCTGAACGGCACCACCTCCTACAGCTATAAGGAAAATACCACTCCGGTGGCGAAGCTGCTGGTGGATTACGGATGCTTTGCAGTGAGAAGCGATTCTCCCTATGAAGATCTGGGAGAGGTGATGGAGGCGCTGAAGGAGGATCCCTCTTCTCTGACCATAGGAGGAACCTCTTCCATCTGGTCCATGGACCATCTGCAGTTTCTGGTTATGGCAAGGGCTGCCGGCGTGGAGGGACTGGATCAGATCCCTTACTCCGGCTTTGAGAACGGAGGAGCCGTATCTCAGCTGATGGGAGGGCGGATCGACGTGCTCTCCGCCGGAATCAGCGACGTGGTGGGACTGATGGAGAGCGGGGATCTGCGGGTGCTGGCGGTTACTTCCGGAGAACGGCTGGACAATGAGACCATGCGGTCGGTGCCTACCTGTATGGAATCGGGAATCGACGAGGTGTTTTTCAACTGGAGAGGAATTTTCGGGCCGGAAGATATGCCGGATTATGCCTTGAACTACTGGGAGGAGACTCTGGAAAATATGGCGCGGACGGAGTGCTGGGAGGAATACTGCAGTCAGTACGGATGGACCATGGACTATATGGGGCATGAGGAGTTTGAACAGTTCCTGGATGAAACCAATGAGGAATACCGTCTGCTGCTGGAGGAGGTTATGGGAGGAGAGGATTCTCAGGGAGAATAAAAGAAAGAGCTTTTGCTGAGCGGGCAAGTGTGATAAGATTGGGACATAAAGGGAAATTTGACTGACGAGGAAGGAGAGGGACGATGGCATTTACACACCTGCACGTCCACACGGAATACAGCCTGCTGGACGGCTCCAGCCGGATCGCGGAGCTGGTTGCCCGGGCACAGGAACTGGGCATGGACAGCCTGGCGATCACCGATCACGGCGTAATGTGCGGCGCCGTTGCTTTTTACAAGGCAGCAAAAGCAGCAGGGATCAAGCCGATCCTGGGAAGCGAGGTTTATGTGGCTCCCGTATCCCGGTTTGACCGGGAAGCGGGAGACGGAAGAGATAAATATTATCATCTGGTTATTTTGGCAGAGAATGACGTGGGATACAATAATCTTACGAAGATTGTGTTCAACGACTTTGTGGACGGGCTCTATTATAAACCCAAAGAGGACTATGAAGTACTGT
>CALWEP010000172.1 GCA_944377325.1 uncultured Lachnospiraceae bacterium | reverse complement strand
GAAGGAGATTATCTTCGCAGAGAAGGTAGTCCGCGAGATCGATGACAAGAAGGCGAAGGGCATCGGCGTGTTCACTGTGGACGGAAAGATGATCGATATCGCATTCTATGACGGAGCAAAGAGGACCCTGGCCATGGCAAAGGCCGCAGGCATTGATATAGGCGGAACAGAAGAATAAAACAGCAGGAGGTAAACGAGTATGGATAGACAAGGATTTGAACTGAGAACATTTGGCATGCCGTGGTATCTGGCATGTGCCGTTGCGCTGATTGCGATTTTCGGAGCGATGACAGGAGCGCTGTCAGCCGACCTGGCAGGAAGCTTTGTACTGATGCTGTCGATCGGACTGATCTGCAATGAGATCGGTGAAAGGATTCCGTTCTGGAACAGTTACATCGGAGGAGGACTGGTGCTTACTTTCCTTGTATCTGCGTTCCTGTTTACGTACAGCATTATTCCGGAGAAGTATGCGGAAGGTATGACCATGATCATGGATGATGCGGATTTCCTGTCATTCTTCATTATTTTCCTGATCACCGGTTCCATTCTCTCTCTTGACAGAAAGCTGCTTCTTCGATCTTTTGCAGGCTATATTCCGGCAATTTTCGGAGGACTGTTCGGCGCTGCGGTCCTGGGTGTTGCGGCCGGATTTCTGTTCGGAAAAAATCCTGTGGATGTGGTTCTTCGCTATGTTCTTCCGATTATGGGAGGAGGAAACGGAGCAGGAGCTGTGCCTTTGAGCCAGATTTTTGAAACAGTTACGGGAGAACCGGCAGCTTCCTATTATTCTTTTGCAATTACCATTCTGACCATTGCCAATATTTTTGCCATTTTGACCGCGGCGATTCTGAACAAAATCGGCAATGCGAAAACCTCCTGGACGGGAGACGGATCTACCCTGATCAGAAAGGGAGGAGACTTTGCTACGGAAGATAAGAAAGTCAGCGTTTCCATGAAGGATCTGGGAGCGGCGTTCTTCCTGGCCATCGGATTTTATGCGTTGGGCCGTCTGTTTGCGAAGACAATTCTGCCCACAATTTTCGGAACGCCCATTCATCAGTTTGCTTACATGATCATTTTCGTTGCATTGGCGGCCGGATTCGGCATTATTCCTGATAACATCCGGGCAGCGAGCAAAAAACTTCAGTCCTTCTTTACCAATAATCTGATTCTGGTAATTATGGTCGGAGTTGGTGTGGACACCAATATTATTGAGCTGGCCAACGCCCTGACCGTGGGCAACGTGGTGATTGCTCTCGCTATTGTGGTGGGCGCGATCATTGGCTCCGCACTGGTTGGATACGCGGTAGGCTTCTATCCCATCGATTCCGCGATTACGGCAGGCCTCTGCATGGCAAACCGCGGAGGATCGGGAGATTTGGCTGTTCTGGGAGCGTCCAAGAGAATGCCGCTTATGGCATATGCTCAGCTTTCCTCTCGTCTGGGAGGCGGAATTGTGCTGATCATTGCATCTGTTTTATTCGGCGCATTCCTGAAGTAAGAAAGAGAGGAACGGCGTCAGCCGCCGGAACGGATTTTATCATATTTTTTATTTACAAAGAGTTTTACTTCCGCTATAGTTTAAATATGGACAAAATGAGAGAATCTGCCGGACTGTGAAGGAACGGCAGAGGAGGTGGGAGTATGCTTAAGAGACTTTGCCCCGTCTGTGACGGAGAGATGAAAACAGGCCATTTCTGTCCCGTCTGCCGTCAGTGGATCCGGGAGCCGAAGATGGTAAATGTAACTTATTATTTGAATGAACGCCATCCCAAAGGGGAAACGGACTGCCTGTACCACAATGAACTGAAGGAGATCATAAATCCCCCGAAGAAACCGGAACGGCAGCCGAAGAAGAACCAGGGAATGAAAAAAGAGCCGGCGCGGAAGGCTGCTGTCAGCGGGAAAAAGCAGGGAGGAAAAGGCTATCGGGCCGTATGGATTGTGCTGGCTGTGTATCTGGTCATTATGTTTTTTGTACCGGTGGTAAAACTCCTGATGACGGTACTGAATGCTCTGTTCTTTTTTCTGTAGAAACCGGAGAAATTAAAAATTCTTTAATTCTTTATTTTTTGCAGAAAGGGGTTTGACAATAAAGAAAAAGTCTGATAGCATAGAGTACTAACAACATTTCAACGTACGGCTGCGGTCCTGTAAGGGGCCGCAGCTGTAACATATCAGGAAAGAGAGGAAAAATCTAATGGGTAAAATTATCGGTGATGGCATTACATTTGACGATGTGCTGCTGGTTCCTGCTTACTCTGAGGTGATTCCGAATCAGGTGGATGTGAGCACCCATCTGACGAAGAAGATCCGGCTGAATATTCCGCTGATGAGTGCAGGAATGGATACCGTTACGGAGCACAGAATGGCTATCGCGATGGCCAGACAGGGCGGTATCGGTATTATTCATAAGAATATGTCGATCGAGGCTCAGGCAGAGGAGGTTGACAAGGTAAAGCGTTCTGAGAACGGCGTCATCACGGACCCATTTTATTTATCTCCGGAACATACGCTGAAGGATGCGGACGAGCTGATGGGCAAATTCCGCATTTCCGGAGTTCCGATTACAGAGGGAAGAAAGCTGGTGGGAATCATCACCAACCGTGACCTGAAATTTGAAGAGGATTTCAGCAAGAAGATCAAGGAGTGCATGACCTCCGAAAATCTGGTGACGGCAAAAGAGGGGATCACCCTGACCGAGGCAAAGAAGATTCTGGCAAAGGCCAGAGTGGAAAAGCTCCCCATTGTGGATGACGATTTCAACTTGAAGGGCCTGATCACCATCAAGGATATTGAAAAGCAGATCAAATATCCGCTGTCGGCAAAGGATGAGCAGGGAAGACTGCTCTGCGGCGCGGCCATCGGCATTACGGCCAATGTGCTGGACCGCGTGGAGGCCCTGATGAAGGCGCATGTGGACGTGGTGGTTCTGGATTCCGCTCACGGCCATTCCGCAAACGTAATTCGCTGCGTAAAGATGATCAAGGAGAAGTATCCGGAGCTGCAGGTTATTGCGGGAAATGTGGCTACGGCAGATGCAACCAGAGCTCTGATCGAGGCCGGAGCAGATGCGGTGAAGGTAGGAATCGGTCCGGGTTCCATCTGTACCACCCGTGTAGTGGCAGGCATCGGTGTTCCTCAGATCACCGCAGTGATGGACTGCTATGAGGTTGCGAAGGAATACGGAATTCCGATTATCGCAGATGGAGGAATCAAGTACTCCGGAGACGTGACGAAGGCCATTGCAGCCGGAGGCAGCGTCTGCATGATGGGAAGCATGTTTGCAGGCTGCGACGAGAGCCCGGGAACCTTCGAGCTGTATCAGGGAAGAAAGTACAAGGTATACCGGGGAATGGGTTCCATTGCCGCCATGGAGAACGGCAGCAAGGACCGCTATTTCCAGAACGATGCCAAGAAGCTGGTTCCGGAGGGCGTAGAAGGCCGCGTTGCCTACAAGGGCCTGGTAGAGGATACGGTATTCCAGCTGCTGGGCGGTCTGAGAGCCGGTATGGGCTACTGCGGAGCCAAGGATATTCTCACTCTTCAGGAAACGGGCAGATTTATGAAGATTTCCGCCGCATCTCTGAAGGAGAGCCATCCTCACGATATTCATATTACGAAGGAAGCTCCCAACTACAGCGTGGATCAGTAATCACATATCCGCAGCTGACTGCGGAAAAATAAAAAAGAGCGGTGTCCGGCCACGGATAAGAAGTGGCGGGGCACCGCTTTTTGGCGTTGTTACGGACGTTTGTCCGGGCTTTTTCTTTCCGGGCCGGAAGACGGAGAAGACCGGGGCACCGCTCCGGCCAGCAGCCGCTCATAATAAAAAATATACTGCTGCATGACGCCGGCGCAGCCGGCGTACTGTCCGAAAAAGTCCTGTATGATCACAGAGCAGAGACGGCTTTTGGCAAGGGTCTCGTACTTTCCGGGGTGTTTGGGATAATATTCCCTCATCAGGATCTTTTCGATCCAGGTGTCTACGGGAAAGGCGTCAATGTGGTGAAGGCCGAACAGGCATATGCAGTTGGCCACCTTCTTTCCGATTCCGAAAAAGCCGGTGAGGTATTCCATGGCTTCCTCATAGGAAAGCGTCGGAAGAAGCTCCAGGTCCAGACGGCCGGAGACGGCGTCCGAGCAGAGCTGCTTTATGTACTTGGCCCGGTATCCCAGCTTCATCTCCAGCAGATCCTCCGCGGAGGCGCGGTCCAGCTGGGCCGGAGAGGGGAAGGAGCAAAGGCCGGAAGTGCCCGGGATGGGAGAGCCGAACCGGCTGCTCAAAAGCTCTACGGCCTCCCGTATTTTCGGGATGGTCTTCTGCTGGGATATCACAAAGGTGATGATCATTTCCCAGGGCTCCTGGCGGAGAATGCGGATTCCCCTTCCTGCCGCCGCAGCGGCAGTCAGATAAGAATCCCTGGGGGGAACGGATGCCTGTATATGTTCGTAATCCGTTCCGCAGTCAAAATATTCCTCCCAGTAAATAAGGTCTTCCTGGGGGCAGTCAAAGAAAAAGCAGTTTCCGTCCTGGCGGAGAGTCAGATGTTTTCCTCGGCTGATGACGGAATAACTGTCCGGAGAGAGCCGGGTCATGCGGAAGCACTGGCCGGACGCGGCAATCTGCTCCAGGTCAAAGCAAGAGTAATTTTTTATAATCATAGTTTTTTTTCGCGATGAGGAAGTCTGGTGCGGAGAAAGCGCTTTTTCACCTCGTTCCAATGGAAGGGAATCAGAGGATAAATGTAGCTTTTTCCCGCAATCGTACGGTTGAATATGATGGAACATACGGCCAGCAGCAGCCCGGCTCCGAAGCCCCAGAAATTAAAGAGGGCAGTGAGAATCAGAGTGATGACTCTCATGAATTTCAGAGCGTAGCCCAGCTCGTAGCTGGCCTGAGAGTAATTGGCAATGGTTACGAAAGCCATGTAGAGCATGGTTTCGCTGTTGAACCAGCCGGATTTAACGGAATACTCTCCCAGCACGATGCCGGCAATGACGCTCAGAGGCGTGGTAAGCATGCTGGGGGTGTTTACTGCAGCCAGGCGCAGTCCGTCGATGGCGAATTCCAAAATCAGCAGCTGCCAGATCAGAGGAACGTAGTATGGGTCTGACAGACGGACAAACTCCAGCCACGGCGGGATGATTTCCGGATTCTGCATCAGCAGGAGCCATATGGGAGTCAGGAGCAGGGTGAGAAGAGAAATCACCATGCGGGACAGCCTTAGGTAGGTTCCTGTGATAGGCGGGAAATAATAGTCATCCGCTTCCTCAATAATGTCAAAGACGGAGGAAGGCAGGATCATGGCAGAAGGGGAATTGTCCACCAGAATTACGATGTTTCCCTCCAATACGGAGGCGGCTGCCGTGTCGGGGCGCTCGGAGAAACGGAATTTCGGGAACGGATTGTACCACTTGTGAGGGTATATGCATTCTGCCAGGCTTTCCTGATTCATGGTCAGAGCGTCTACCTGGAGCTTTTTGATCCGCCCTTTGATGGTGTCCAGAAGCTGCTCGTCCACCCGCCCTTCCATGTAGCAGACTGCAATATCCGTATGGGAGCTTTCTCCGGCAGTCAGGATCTCCATGGAAAGCTTCGGGTCACGGATCCTGCGGCGGATCAGGGCGGTGTTAAAAATCAGGGTTTCCACAAAGCCGTCCCTGGACCCGCGCAGCACCTTGTCTTTGTCAGGCTCGCTGACGCTTCTGGCAGGGTAGGTGCGGCAGTCCACCGCCAGGCAGTCCCCATAGCCGTCGATCAGGAGACAGGACATGCCGGACAGCAGGCGGACCACCATGCTGTTTACCTGAGAGGTGACTTCCACCTCGCCGTAGGGGAGATATTTTTCGGAAAATACGGAGGCATTTTCCGGCATATCCTCCGGTTTTATGGAAGAAAATATCTGAAGGAGCTTTAAAAGCACCTCATCCTTAGTCAGGCCGTCCACAAAATAAAGGCTGGCGCAGCGCCCTCCCACGGATATGGGCCGACAGACGACGTCGAAATTCCGATCTGCCTTCAGAATGGCCTGAAGGCAGGCCGTATTTTCAGTGAGACATTGAGAAAACTCCATGGCACAGACTCCTTTTTGTGATTTGAATCATATCTTTGAAGTCAGTATGCGCAGTTTTCCTCGGATTATGAAAGATTTCCTATTCCGCTCCCGAGAGAGAGCGGATCACCTCCCCTGCGATCATCAGACCGGCTGCAGGGGGAACGAAGGAGATGCTTCCGGGAACCGGCCTTCCGCCCTTCGTTTCGTCGGTATGAGCCGCAGGCTTTCGGGGAATCTCTCTGGAATAGAGCACCTTCAGACCCGGAAGCCCTCTGGTCTTGCATTCTTTCCGCATAACGCGGCACAGGGGGCAGACGGAGGTGGAATAAATATCGGCTATTTCAAACAGCTCCGGATGGAGCTTGTTGCCCGTTCCCATGGAGGAGATGAGAGGGATGGAGCGGAGATGGCAGTACTGAGCGATGGCCAGCTTGGCGGCAACGGTATCCACGGCGTCGATCACATAGTCCACAGGAAGGAAGCGGTCGGGAATATCGTCCATAAGCCGGGAAAGGTTTTCCGGAAGGACGAATTCACGGACGGTGTGAACCTGAGCGGACGGATTGATCCGATGGATGATGTCTGCCATCACCTCAGTTTTCGGAAGTCCCACCGTATCCTGATAGGCTACGGCCTGGCGGTTGATGTTGCTCAGGGCTACGGTGTCGCTGTCCACGAGAATCAGCTTTCCCACGCCGCACCGGGCCAGAGCTTCGGCGGAGTGAGAGCCTACTCCGCCCACGCCGAATACCAGAACGGAGCAGCGCTCCAGACGGTTCAGACCTTCCTCTCCGATGAGAAGCCCTGTTCTGGAAAATTCCTGTCTCATTGTCCATCCTCCTTCCGGGCTTGTTCCCGTTCTGCCTGTCCCCTTTTAAAATCATCTACCAGATCCTGGAGGGTGATGCGGTCCACCACGCTGCTGATGGCATCGCTCAGCTGTTCCCATACGCGGATGGTGGCGCAGTAGCCGGACCGTCCGCAGCTGTTCATGCCGCTTTCCACACAGTCCACAGGGCAGAGATTTCCCTCTGTGAGCCGGAGAATCATTCCCACCGTGTATTCCGACGGCCGGCGGGACAGATAATAGCCGCCCTGGGCTCCTCTGACGCTTTT
>CALWEP010000171.1 GCA_944377325.1 uncultured Lachnospiraceae bacterium | reverse complement strand
CGTAAACGCAGTGTTTTCTCTTGTTATGCCGGATAATTTTGTCCCCATGTTTCGGGCTCCGAAAGAGGAGCAGGTGAAAGAGATTCTGAAAAAAGCAGATAAGAGAATGGAAGAAATTTTGGCAGCTCTTCAGAAAAGAGAAAAGGGAGAAGAGTCGGGGATGAAGGAGCTGATGCTCAGCGCTTCCATGCAGGCTTTGTACAGAAACGGCAGAAAGACGGACAAATTCACGGTGGATGAAACCTGTGTGGGCTGCGGCCTGTGCGGGCAGATCTGCCCTGCAGGGGCCATCCGGCTTGAGGACGGAAAACCGGTGTGGAAGAAGGCGCAGTGCGTTCTGTGCATGGGCTGTCTGAACCGCTGTCCGGCTCAGGCGATTCAGTACGGAAAGCGGTCAAGGAAAAACGGGCGGTACGTCCATCCGGTTTTCAAAGGAAAGTAAATGCCGGATCTTGAGGCACAGGGCAAAAAAACAGAGGTGTATGGGAATTTCCCATATACCTCTTTGAAAAAAACAGGACGTTCAGATATGATAATAACTGTCCGGATCCAGCTTCACTTCCATGACATCTTCCACATTGCACCGAAGGATATTGCACAGCATATCAATGGTATGGGTAGAGACATACATATTCTTTTTCAGTCTTCCAATCTGACCGGCGCTGACACCGTAGTATTTAATCAGCCGGTATTGGCTTATATTAGACCTTTTCATCGTTTCCCACAGTCTGTCGTAACTGACCATTTGCATCACTCCTTTGACTCTATTAAACCGTTGTTCACCGTATATGTACATTATCCAAAATTGGAACATCGCGGAAAGGAGACGCGGGAACGGGAAGCCCGGGAAGCAAAAAGGAGATGGCTGCGGGGAGCAAACCGGCAGAATATAAGGAAAAAACGCCGCTGCCCGGGGGATCGGACTTTGCATGCAGCCTGCTGCCTGAAGAAAAAAATGGAAATATTTTCCAGGTAAAGCTGCTTTCGCCGGAGCGGGAGTCAGGCTGTTTTCAAAATAGAATTGAATAAAAGTCAGAATATTCAGAAATAAAAAGGGAATAATGGAAAACAAAATGGATAAAATTCTAAAAATATAAAAAATAATTCACAAATCTGTCATAAAGACAAATAAAATACAAAATATATCCAAAAAGTATTGACAAAATTTCGGTTTTGGACTATACTTAAACCATCAAAAGAAAGAGAGAAAGAGATGAAAAAAAGAATCGACAAAAAATAAAACAAGGAGGTACAGACCACCGGAGAATTAAATGAAGTTTCACTTCCATAGCAGAAGTTGGAACATAGGAAAACTCGGAAACCGGAAACAAAAAAGAAAAATTACTGACAGGATCCTATGAGGATTATAAATATACCATTTATTATATGACGAGAAAGTATAGTAGATTCGTAATTTATAACCGATAGGCAAATGAATGAAAGAAATGTCAAAAAAACTTAAAAGCCCGGAAGAAGAGAAAAGTGAATATGGATGAAAAACAGAATAAAGAAAGGAAATTGGTCCAATGGATGAGATAGTTTAAAGGCGGATATCGAAAATCGCAGAGAATTCGATATCCGCTTTTCATTTATCCCATCATTCGGCAGGCGGTGTCTCAGTCTGCCGGCGACCGGAAGAACCGCTGTCGGCAGAGCCAGCACAGGAAAGGATTCCTTCCAGACGGAAGGAAGGAGTATATTCCTCTTTGGCGCTGCTTTTTTTCTGCATAAAACCGTCCGTCAGTCCGAGAGAAAGGGCATAATTCACCACCTGATCGTACTCATAGGAGGTGATTCTCCGATTGATTTCCGGGAAACGGCTGCTTTGATAAAAAGGAGTATACTGACTGAGAAGGCTGATGAGAAACTGCTTTTCAGGAAGCTCGTTTTTCATCCAGCGAAGGAGGGCCTTGGAATCTTCCTTCTGCCCGGGAAGCACCATGTGACGGATGATCACTCCCTTTTCCATAAGCGTGCAGCCGTCTTCCTCGCGGAAGCGGGGGGCTCCCGTTTGCCGGAGCATCAGAGGAATGGCGCGGGAGGCGCAGGAAAAATAGTCGGGGGCCTGGGAATATTTTGCGGACAGTTCCGAGCTGAAATATTTCAGGTCCGGGAGATAGATGTCCACATAGCCGTCCAGCTGCCGGATGGTTTCCGGGCGCTCATAGCCTCCGCAGTTGCAGACAACAGGGATGGAAAGCCGGTGCCGGACCAGATCCAAGGCCTGAAGGATGGAGGGAAAGAACTGAGTGGGAGTAACCAGGTTGATGTTGTGGGCTCCCTGCTGTTCCAGCTCCAGAAAGATATCGGCCAGACGGTTTACAGTCAGTTCGGCGCCGAATCCTTCGGCGCTGATGGCGTGATTCTGGCAGAAACAGCACTTTAAAGTACAGCCGCTGAAAAAAACCGTGCCGCTTCCCCGGATGCCGCTGATGCAGGGTTCTTCCCACGGATGCAGGGCGGCCCTGGCGGCTTTGGGAACGGCAGAGCAGCGGCAGAAGCCCAAAGTTTCATAGCGGTTTGCTCCGCACATCCTGGGACACAGAGTGCAGGAGGCGTAATCCATATACAAATCTCCCTTCATTGACAAATTCTGAAAGAATAGCTACAATAAAATACAATTTTATGGAAGTCTCCGAACTTTGTCAAGAGAAGGAGGCGGCGAAAAGGGGGACGGTATGAGCGGAAATAAGAGAGAACTGAGATACGCCTTTCCCAAAACCGTGCCGGTGATGGCCGGTTATCTGGTTTTGGGAGCGGCCTACGGTATTCTGATGACGGACAGCGGCTTTTCTCCGCTGTGGCCGGTGGTCATCAGCGTTATAGTATATGCAGGGAGCCTGCAGTATCTGGGGGTTTCCCTGATGGCATCAGCCGTAAATCCTGTCTATGGCTTTCTCATGTCCTTTATGCTCAATGCCAGGCATTTATTTTATGGGATTTCCATGCTGGACAAATACAGGGACATAAAACGGTTTAAGCCCTATCTCATATTTGCTCTGACGGATGAAACCTTTTCCGTGCTCTGCGGGGAAAATCCGCCGGCCGGCATGGATCGGGACAAGGTATATTTCTGGATCGCGTTCCTGGATCACTGCTACTGGGTGCTGGGGACGGCGCTGGGAGCGCTGCTGGGCAGTCTGATTTCCTTCGATACTGCAGGGATGGACTTTGTTCTTACCGCCTTGTTTGTGGTCATCTTTACGGGTCAGTGGGAAGAGCGGGAGGGGCACCCGTCGGCGCTGCTGGGGCTGAGCGCTGCCGGAATCTGCCTTCTGATCTTCGGACCTGACAATTTTATCATTCCGGCGATGGCGGTCATTCTGGCGGCTCTGGCTGTGGTTTACGGGAAAAAGAAGGGATAAGGGGGAGAGAATATGAAAACAGAAATTGCAGTGGTGGCGGCGATGACGGCAGCCACGGTGCTCAGCCGTTTTCTGCCCTTCTGGGTGTTCAAGGGAGGGAGAAGCACGCCCCCTTTTGTGGAGTTTTTGGGAAAAACTCTGCCCTATGCCACCATCGGCCTGCTGGTGGTCTACTGTCTGAAGAGTCCGATTTCTTCCGTGAAGACCCTTCTTTGGGAAGGGGGAAAAGGCAGCCCGGCGGCTTGGGGGATTCCGGAAATAGCCGCCGTAGCGGCAGTGGTGCTTCTTCACAGATGGAGAAAGAATGCTCTGCTGAGTATCGGGCTGGGGACGGCCGTTTATATGGTGCTCATACAGCTGGTATTTTAAAAGCGCCGGGAAAGAGATTTCCCGACGCTTTTTTTGAAGAAAAAGCCTTTTTATACGAGCGCTTTGGTTTTCCATTTGCCGCTGCGGTAGCGGTAAGCAAAGAAGGCGGACCGAACCCACCAGTCCAGAATCATGGCCATCCATACTCCGAACACGCCGAAGCCCATGAAGCGACCGAAAATGTAGCTGAATACAATTCGGCAGATCCACATGGAGGCAATGGAGGTGATCATGCAGAACCGCACGTCCCCTGCGGCGCGCAGAGTGGAGGGCAGGGAAAAGGCAATGGGCCAGATGATGACGGCGGAAAGGCCGTGCATGAAGAAAATCTTCACGGCTTCCGCTGCGGTAATATCGGACAGGTTGTACGCCCAGGTGATCACATTGGAGGCGGCCAGCATGATCGCTACGGTCACCAGCACAAAGAGATAGATCATTTTCAGCAGCTTTTTCGTGTAATAGGAGGCCTGCTCATAGTCATGAGCGCCGACACACTGAGAAATCACAGTGGTTACGGCAAGATTCATGGCCATGCCGGGCAGGACCTGGAAGCTGGCCACCACGTTGCTGACGGCATTGGCGGCGATGGCGTAGGTGCCGAAGGTGGAAACCAGGCTGAGTACGATGATCTTGCCCAGCTGGAACATACTGTTTTCCAATCCGTTGGGAATGCCGATCTGGAGAATTTTCTTTACCATTCCTCCTTGGAAGCGGTAACGGAAGGCAGGGCGGATATGGAGCAGCTGCTCCTGGTTCAGGAGGAGAACCGTAATCAGAATTCCTGCTGTCATTCTGGATACGAGGGTGGGAATGGCCACACCCTCCGCTCCCCGGTGAAAGCCGTAGATCAGGACAGCGTTTCCGCATACATTGATCAGATTCATCAGAATGGATACCTTCATGGATACTTTGGAATTTCCCATAGAGCGGAAAATGGCTGCTCCGGCATTGTAAAGAGCGATAAAGGGAATCGATGCGGTAACGATGAGCAGATAGATGTTGGCATGGTGCATAACGTCCGCATCGATCTGTCCAAAGACTACATGCAGAATGAAATTTTTGCCCAGATACATGATTCCCATGATAACCGCTGCCAGGATGGTTACGAACCATACCAGCTGATTGGCGGCTTCGCAGGCTCTTTTCTGGTTTTTCTGCCCCAGGTACTGCCCGGCTACCACGGCGCCTCCTGTGGCCAGTGCCTGGAAGGCGTTGATGAGCAGGAGCATAACGCTGTCCACCAGGGAAACGCCGGATACGGCGGCTTCTCCCACTCGGGCGATCATAATGGTGTCGGCCATGCCTACCAGTACGTTCAGAAGCTGCTCTATGATCAGCGGGATGATCAGAGCGGTGAGAGCCCGATTGGAGAACAGATAAGAGCTTCGGTCAACGGCTGCTGTTTTCATAAACAAGATCCTCTCCTCTGTAAATGGATTTCCGGTTTAAAACCTAACTACTTATTATAATACGCAGATGGAAAGAGAACAAGACAGTTTGTCAGAATATGGAGAAAAAGCTCCGGGAAAATTTTATCTTTTGATTATTGATTTATGGATGTGGTGACATTATAATAAGGTGGGGTAGGAGAGGATCCTGCCCGGAATGGAGAAAAGCATATATGAACAACAACCAGCAAAACAATAATGGCAAGACGCCGAAAAGCAACCAAACCATTACGATCCTGCTGATTGCGGCTTTGATCACGTTTGCCACAGTTTATTTCATGAAGAATACCATTATGTCCAGCTCTCAGGAGGAGCTGACCTACAATCAGTTTATTGATATGGTAGAAAAAGACCAGGTGGAATCCGTAGCCGTAAGCAGTTCGGAGATTGAGATTCACCCTAAGACAGGCGTGGACGGATACACTCCCCTGAAACGGTATTATACCGTAAGGATGGAAAGCGACGATCAGCTGACCATGCGTTTGGAGGACCACGGCATTGAAATCCGAAAGCTGCAGCAGACCAGCAGTCTGATGATCAGTATTCTGGAATATGTGCTGTGGTTCGGGTTCCTGGTATTTCTTATGACCATGATGATGCGCCGTATGGGCGGAGGCGGAATCATGGGAGTGGGAAAATCCAACGCCAAGGTCTATGTTCAGAAGGAGACGGGAGTTACCTTTAAAGATGTGGCCGGAGAAGACGAGGCAAAGGAATCTCTGAAGGAGATCGTGGATTTCCTTCATAATCCGGCAAAGTATACGAAAATCGGAGCCAAGCTGCCGAAGGGGGCTCTTCTGGTGGGACCTCCCGGAACGGGAAAAACCCTTCTGGCCAAGGCGGTGGCCGGAGAGGCTCATGTGCCTTTCTACTCGCTCACCGGTTCGGATTTTGTGGAGATGTTCGTAGGAGTGGGAGCTTCCAGAGTCCGCGATCTGTTCAAGCAGGCTCAGGAGTCGGCCCCCTGCATTATCTTTATTGACGAAATTGACGCCATCGGAAAGAGCAGGGATTCCCGGTTCAGCGGCGGAAATGACGAGAGGGAGCAGACCCTCAATCAGCTGCTCTCCGAAATGGACGGTTTTGATTCCTCCAAGGGACTGCTGGTTCTGGGCGCCACCAACCGGCCGGAGATTCTGGACCCGGCCCTTTTAAGACCGGGGCGCTTTGACCGGAGAGTGATTGTGGACAAGCCCGACCTGAAGGGAAGGGTAAACATTCTGAAGGTACATTCCAAGGATGTGCTGCTGGATGATACGGTGGACTTTGAGGAAATTGCGCTGGCTACTTCCGGAGCAGTGGGAGCGGACCTGGCCAATATGATGAATGAAGCGGCCATTATGGCCGTGAAAAACGGCAGAAAGGCCGTGTCTCAGAAGGATCTGTTTGAGGCTGTGGAAGTGGTCCTGGTAGGCAAGGAGAAAAAGGACCGGATCTTAAGCAAGGAGGAGCGCAGAATCGTTTCTTACCATGAGGTGGGACACGCTCTGGTATCCGCCCTGCAGAAGGATGCGGAGCCGGTGCAGAAGATTACCATTGTTCCAAGGACCATGGGGGCCCTGGGATATGTGATGCACGTTCCGGAAGAAGAGAAATATCTGAATACGAAGAAAGAAATCGACGCCATGCTGGTAGGCTTTCTGGGAGGCCGGGCGGCAGAGGAGCTGGTATTTGATACGGTGACCACCGGCGCGTCCAACGATATCGAGCAGGCTACCAGAGTGGCCCGAGCCATGGTAACCCAGTACGGAATGTCGGATAAATTCGGCCTGATGGCTTTGGCTACACAGGAAAATCAGTATCTCAGCGGCCGGATGGTGCTCAACTGCAGCGATCAGACGGAGGCAGAGGTGGATCAGGAGGTCATGCTGATCCTGAAAAACGCCTATGAGGAGGCAAAGCGTCTGCTTTCGGAGAACAGAGAGGCCATGGACCGGATCGCAGAATTCCTGATTGAGCGGGAGACCATTACGGGAAAAGAATTCATGAAAATTTTCCGGGAGGTCAAGGGAATTCCGGAACCGGAGGAGAACGGGAAAACGGAGGAATCCGGCCGGGAGAAGACCGGGGAAGAGGAGAACCGGCCGGCGGCGGAGACTGCCGGAGAGGAAAAGGTTCCCGAGGCTTCTGCAGAGGCAAAACAGGAACAGGAAGAGAAATGTCCCGACGGAGAGGACAGTATACGGTAATAAACGGGAAGCAGTACGGCCGGCGGGCTGTCTGCTTCCCTCTTTTGGCAAAGGAGGAAATGAAATGATCATTCAGACAGGCATGCGTACGGATATTCCTGCTTTTTATGCGCCGTGGTTTGCCAACCGGCTGAGGGAGGGGACTGTCTGCGTGCGGAATCCTTATGATCCGTTTTCCGTGACCAGATACCGTCTTCACCCGGAGGTGGTGGACCTGATCCTCTTCTGCACGAAAAATCCTGCTCCCATGTTCCCCTATATGGAGCTTTTAAAGCCCTACGGCCAGTACTGGTTTGTCACCATCACCCCCTACGGAAGAGATGTGGAACCGGCAGTGCCGCCTGCGGAAAAGGTGACGGAGGACTTCCGCCGCCTGTCTGCCATGGTGGGAAGGGAACGGATTGCCTGGAGGTATGATCCGGTATTTGTGACGGATATCTATTCCGTGGAGCGCCATATGCTGGAGTTTGAGAAAATGGCGGCCGCCCTTGCCGGCTATACTTCCGTCTGCGTATTCAGCTTTCTGGATCTCTACAGGAAGGTGAAAAAGAATTTTCCGGAGGGAAGAAGGGTACAGCCGGAAGAGAGACGCCGGCTGGCGGCCGCCTTCGGAGAGACAGGCAGACGGTACGGAATGACCGTAAAGGCCTGCGGGGAAGGAAAGGACCTGGAAAAATACGGAATTGACTGCAGCGGCTGTATGACTGTGGAGACTTATGAGAAGGCGCTGGGCTTCGATCTGGACGTTCCCAGGCAGAAGCCTGCCAGAAAAGAATGCGCCTGTTTTATGGGAAATGACATCGGGGCCTATGACAGCTGCGGCCATTTGTGCCGGTACTGCTATGCCAATACGGACGGGGAGACCGTGAGGAGAAACAGAAGGGAGCATGACCCCTATTCCCCCTTCCTGCTGGGGCACGGCAGGAAAGAGGACCGGGTGCACGATGCGGAGCAGAGAAGCTGGGCAGACCGTCAGCTGAAGCTGTTCTGAGGCATCAGCCCCTGTTTTATAAAAAATAAAACAGAGGAAAGGGAGAGCAGGGTATTTTACCGGCAGAGAGCCTGTGATATAATGAAAAAATCCCGGGCAGAGCCAAGGTCCCGGCAATAAGGAGAACAGTCATGAAGATGGAATGGATATGGGCTCTTTGCCTGGCGGCAGCAGGAGGACTGCTCCGCTCAGAATATGAGAAACGCCATTTTTCGGTGGAAGAATACGAAATAGAATCGGAAAAAATCAGAAAGGATCGGACCCTGGTATTTCTCTCGGACCTGCACAATCAGGAATTCGGGAAGGGCAACAGGGATCTTTTGGCAGCCATTGAGCGGGTGAAGCCGGATATGATCCTGGTGGGAGGCGACATGATGGTGACCAAGGAGCAGTGCCGCATCGGGCCGGCCCTGGAGCTGACCCGAGCCCTGGCGGCCCGCCGGCCTGTTTTCTACGGGAACGGAAATCATGAAACCAGAATGAAAAAGTATCCGGAGAGGTACGGAGATTTATATGACCGCTACAGAGAATCCCTGGAAAGAGCGGGGGTTTGCTGGCTGTCCGATGAGACGGCGGTGTGGGAGGAGCTGGCCATTACCGGCCTGGACCTGGAGGAGCCATACTACAGAAAGCTGCGCCCTGCGGTACTGAAGGCGGAGCAGGTGACCGCACAGGTGGGGGATGCGGACCGGCAGAGGTTTCAGATTCTCCTGGCCCATTCTCCTCTGTTTTTTTCTGCCTACAGGGAATGGGGAGCGGATCTGACCTTGTCCGGACATTTTCACGGCGGAACCATCCGTCTCCCTCTGGTGGGCGGGGTGATGACTCCCCAGCTCCAGTTTTTCCTTCCCTGCTGCGGAGGGGCTTTTGAGGAGGACGGCAGGAGGATGATTGTGAGCAGAGGGCTGGGAACCCATTCCATACGCATCCGTTTCAACAACAAACCACAAGTAATTGTGGTCAGACTGAAAAGAAAACCCATATTTTGATTTGCGGATTATTTACAGAACGGAAAAAGTCTGCTATACTGTATCACGTTCCGCGGCGTCCTGCCGCGGGAAAGGATAAGAAATGAGTATTTCATATAAACTGGAACAGTTTGAAGGTCCCCTGGACCTTCTGCTCCATCTTATTGAAAAAAACAAGGTGAGCATCTACGATATTCCCATCGCGGAGATCACGGAACAGTATCTGGATTATGTAAGCCGGATGGACAGAGAAGACCTTAACGTAATGAGCGAATTTCTGGTTATGGCGGCGACCCTTCTGGATATCAAATCCCGCATGCTTCTGCCTG
Organism: uncultured Lachnospiraceae bacterium; assembly: GCA_944377325.1. Lineage (GTDB taxonomy): Bacteria > Bacillota > Clostridia > Lachnospirales > Lachnospiraceae > Lachnoclostridium_A. The sequence continues at coordinate 2,849 of CALWEP010000171.1, read as the reverse complement.
CGGAGGTGAATGAGGAAGGGGAGGAGGAGGATCCCAGGGCCGAGCTGGTGGCCAGGCTTCTGGAATACAAGCTGTACAAATCCATGGCCGTGGAGCTGAAGGACCGGGAGCTGGATGCGGAAAAGGTTCTTTATAAAGCGCCCACCGTTCCCAGGGAGGTGGCCAGATATGAGCCGCCTGTGGACCTGGACCGGCTTCTGGACGGCCTGACCCTGGCAAAGCTTCAGAGCATTTTTGAAGCGGTGATGAAAAGGCGGGAGGACAAGGTGGATCCCATCCGGAGCCGCTTCGGCACTATTAAGCGGGAACCGGTGAGCCTGGAGCAGAAGATTTCCTCAGTGATGGATTACGCCAGAAAGCACAGGAGATTCCGTTTCCGGGCCATGCTGGAACGGCAGGGCGACAAGCTGGAGGTGGTGGTCACCTTTCTGGCCGTGCTGGAGCTGATGAAGATCGGAAAAATCCGCCTGAGTCAGGAGAGACTGTTTGACGATATGGAGATTGAGACGCTGGAAAAAGAGGGCGAAGAAGAGGCGCTGGATCTGGAAGGAATTGAGGATCTGGGATAGAAAGCGGAGCTTCGCCGTTTTTCATGGAAGATTGGGAGCAGTATATGGATGAGAGACAGAATGGAAGGGAAGAAGAAAGCCTGGATGAGGTGATGGCCCGCCATGAAGCCATGGAGCGGGAGCTGTGGAGAGAGGAATACGAACAGCTTTCCTTGGATGGCGTTCCCGGCGAGGGAGGGGGCGGCGACGGCGCTTATCCCATGGATGACTGGGAGGCGATCATTGAGGCGGTGCTGTTTACCATGGGTTCCTCCGTGGAGCTGAAGCAGCTGGCCGCAGCCATCGGCCAGGATGAGAAAACCGCCTGGACGGCGGTCCGGAAGCTGAAGGAGCGGTATGAGAAGGAAAACCGGGGAATGCAGATCATAGAGCTGGAGGACAAGGTGCAGATGTGCACCAGAGCCCGGTTTTATGAAAACCTGATCCGGGTGGCCTCCGCTCCGAAGAAGCAGGTGCTCACGGATGTGGTGCTGGAGACCCTGTCCATCATCGCCTATAAGCAGCCGGTGACGAAAATGGAGATCGAAAAGATCAGGGGAGTGAAATCAGACCACGCCGTAAATAAGCTTGTGGAATATAACCTGGTTTATGAAGCAGGAAGGCTGGACGCGCCGGGAAGACCGGCGCTGTTTGCCACTACGGAGGAATTTTTAAGAAGATTCGGCATCGGCTCCACAGAAGATTTGCCGGAACCGGCGCCGGAGCAGCTGGAGGAATTTAAGCAGGAGGCGGAAGCGGAACTGAACTATCGGCCGGAAGAGGACGGTGAGGAGGCGGTGCAGGCGCCTGCGGACGAACAGGAAGCAGCGGAAGAATTTGGAGGAGAAAACGTTGAAGTGCAGTGAAATCAAAGTAATAAAAAAGGACGGAACAAAGGAAGAATTCAATGTACAGAAGGTAGTGGTGGCGGTCAATAAATCGGCGGAGCGCGCCATGATCACCTTTTCCCAGGCGGAGCTGAACTTTATCTGCCAGTTTGTGGAGGAAAAGGCGGAAGCCCTGGGAAGCGGAGAGATTCCCATTGCCCAGATGCACAACCTGGTGGAGGGGGCTCTGGAGAAGGTAAATCCGGCGGTGGCAAAAAGCTACCGGGATTACCGGAATTATAAGCAGGACTTTGTTCAGATGCTGGACGAGGTCTATAAAAAGAGCCAGTCTATCATGTATATCGGAGATAAGGAAAATTCCAATACGGACAGCGCGCTGGTATCCACCAAGAGGAGCCTGATTTTTAATGAGCTGAACAAATCCCTCTATCAGAAGTTTTTCATGACTGTGGAGGAGCTGCAGGCCTGCCGGGACGGATATATTTATGTTCATGATATGTCCGCCAGAAGGGATACCATGAACTGCTGCCTGTTCAACGTCAAGGAGGTTCTCACAGGGGGATTTGAGATGGGAAATCTTTGGTACAACGAGCCAAAGACCCTGGATGTGGCTTTCGACGTGATCGGAGATATTGTGCTGAGCGCCGCCAGCCAGCAGTACGGCGGATTTACGGTGCCCAGCGTGGAGGATATTCTGGCGCCCTATGCGGAGAAATCCTATGAAAAGTATACGGAAAAGTATGAGAGCCTGGGCCTTGACCGGGAAAAGGCGGAGGAAATTGCCTGGGCCGACGTGCAGAGAGACATGGAGCAGGGCTTCCAGGGGTGGGAGTATAAGTTTAATTCCGTGTCTTCCAGCCGGGGCGACTATCCCTTTATCACCATGACTGCGGGAACGGGAACCAGCCGGTTTGCGAAAATGGCTACCATAACCATGCTGAATGTTCGGCGGAAGGGACAGGGGCGGAAAGGCCATAAAAAACCGGTGCTTTTCCCGAAGATCGTGTTCCTCTACGATGAGAAGCTCCACGGGCCGGGCGGAGAGCTGGAGGATGTATTTGAGGCGGGAATTGAGTGTTCCAGAAAGACCATGTATCCCGATTGGCTGTCTCTGACGGGCAAGGGCTATATCGCCAGCATGTACAAGCAGTACGGAAAGATCATCTCTCCCACGGGCTGCCGCGCGTTCCTCTCTCCCTGGTATGAGAGAGGCGGGATGTATCCGGCGGACGAGAAGGACTCCCCTGTGTTTGTGGGCCGCTTCAATGTGGGTGTGGTCAGCCTGCATCTGCCCATGATTCTGGCGAAGGCCAGACAGGAGAGCCGTGATTTCTTTGAGGTGCTGGACTATTACCTGAACCTGATCCGCAGGCTTCATAGCCGCACCTAGGCTTATCGGGGAGAGATGAGGGCTTCCACCAATCCTCTGGCTTACTGCGAGGGAGGATTTTAC
>CALWEP010000170.1 GCA_944377325.1 uncultured Lachnospiraceae bacterium | reverse complement strand
AGAGAATGGCTGAGAGATTATTGGATGTAAGACATCTGCATACTTCTTTCTTTACTCATCTGGGAGAAGTAAAGGCGATCAGAGATGTGAGCTTTCATGTGGATAAAAGCGAGATCATAGGAATCGTGGGAGAGTCGGGAAGCGGAAAGAGCGTGACTTCCCTGTCGGTTATGGGGCTTCTGGCCTATCCCGGAAGAGTGACGGAAGGAGAGATCCTGTTTAAAGGAGAGGATCTGCTGAAAAAGAAAAAGAGAGAGATGAGAAAGATCCAGGGCAATCAGATCTCCATGATCTTCCAGGATCCCATGACGTCTCTGAACCCGCTGTTTACCATCGGCAATCAGATTACGGAGGTACTCCACACCCACAGAAAAATGGGAAAGGCGGAGGCCAATGAAAGAGCGGTGGAAATGCTCCGTATGGTGGGAATTCCGTCCCCGGAGAAGAGAGTCCGCTCCTATCCCCATGAGTTTTCCGGCGGAATGCGGCAGAGAGCGATGATCGCCATGGCTCTTTCCAGTGAGCCGGACCTTCTGATCGCCGACGAGCCTACTACGGCTCTGGATGTGACCATTCAGGCCCAGGTGCTGGCTCTGATGAAGGAGCTGAATGAGAGGCTGGGAACGGCCACGATCCTGATTACCCACAATCTGGGCTGCGCATCCAGTATCTGCGACCGGATTCTGGTTATGTACGGAGGAAAGATCATGGAGGAGGGAACCACGGAGGAGATTTTCTATGAGCCTCGTCATCCCTACACCATGGGCCTGCTGAACTCCGTGCCGAAGGTAAACGGAGAACAGTCCAAAAAGAGGCTGGTGCCCATTCTGGGAACGCCGCCTGACATGCTCCATCCGCCTACGGGCTGTCCCTTCTATCCCAGATGTAAATTTGCGGTGAAGGCCTGCGCTTCCATGGAGGTGCCGGAATTCCGGCTGAGCGAAACCCATCGGGTCAGCTGCTTTATGTGCCATCCCGACGCCCCGGCAAATGAAGAATACGAGAAGCAGAAAGGAGGCATCCGCCATGTCTGAGAAGACGCTGCTGGAAATCAAGGATTTAAAAATGTATTTTGAAAACAGAAAGGGCCTTTTGGGCAAAAAGGTGGAATACGTGAAGGCAGTGGACGGAGTCTCCTTCACCATCCGGCAGGGAGAAACCGTCGGTCTGGTGGGAGAGTCCGGATGCGGCAAATCCACCACGGGCTATTCCATTATGAGGCTTTACCGCCCCACATCCGGCAGCATTATCTACGACGGAGTGGATATTGCGGGGATGTCTGCAAAAGAAGTGTGGCCTTACCGGAAGAAAATGCAGATGATCTTCCAGGACCCATACGCTTCCCTGAATCCCAGAATGACCGTGTCTGACATTATCGGAGAGCCGCTGGATATCTATCATCTCTGCGAGGGAAAAGAGAGGCAGGAGCGGATCTATGAGCTTTTGAATACGGTAGGGCTGGGAAAGGAGCACGCCAGCCGCTATCCCCACGAATTTTCCGGAGGACAGAGACAGAGAGTGGGAATCGCCAGAGCCCTGGCGGTCAATCCGGAGTTTGTGGTATGTGACGAACCTATTTCCGCTCTGGATGTGAGTATCCAGGCGCAGGTTGTGAATATGCTGGAGGATCTGCAGGCCAGTCTGGGTCTGACCTATCTGTTTATTGCCCATGATCTGTCCATGGTGCGCCATATTTCCAGAAAGGTAGGCGTCATGTATCTTGGTTCTCTGGTAGAGCTGGCAGAAACGGAGGAGCTTTATGAGCACACGCTCCATCCCTATACGAAGGCTCTGATTTCCGCCGTTCCCGAGCTGGATCCGGCGATCAGCAAGACGAAGAAGGCCCAGATGCTTCAGGGAGACGTTCCCAGCCCCATCGACACGCCCAAGGGCTGCAAATTTGCGTCCCGGTGTCCCTATGCTTCAGAGCGGTGCATGGAGGAGCGGCCTGTGTTCAAGGATGCGGGCAACGGCCATTTCGTGGCCTGCCATTTGATCTGACAGGCAGGAGCCGAAGGAAAGACAGCAGGAGGATGAACGATGAAATATAATTTTGACGAGGTCATAGACAGAAGCAGAAACCGGGCGGCAAAATATGACGAACGGGTGAAAAACTTCGGAACGGACGATGTGATTCCGCTGTGGATCGCGGATATGGATTTTAAAACGGCACAGCCCATTATTGACGCCTGCGTGAAAAAGGCTCAGGAAGGAATCTGGGGCTATACTTCCCGGCCGGAGACTTACTTCCGGGCCTACGCGGACTGGCAGGAGAGAAGAAACGGCTGGCGTCCGGATACCTCCCTGTGCAGCTGGAGCCTGGGAGTGGTGCCTGCGCTTACGGCTATTGTGCGTCTTTTTACGGGAGAAAATGACAAGGTTATGATTCAGCCGCCGGTGTATCCGGAATTCTATGACGTCAATGAGCTGAGCGGCCGCCGGGTGGCGGAAAACAATTTCCTGGAAAAAGACGGAAAATGGGAGGTGGATTTTGAGGATTTTGAGGCGAAGGCCAAGGACCCGCTGGTTAAAATGTTTATTCTCTGCAATCCTCACAATCCTCTGGGAAAGGTATGGACGGAGGAGGAGCTGAGACGGATGCTGGAAATCTGTTTTGCCAACGGAGTGCTGGTGGTATCCGACGAGATCCATTCCGACCTGATTTTCCATGGAAAAAAACATATTCCGGCAGCGATTGCTCTGCCGGGGGCGGACAAAAGGGTGATCACCTGCATTTCCGCCACCAAAACCTTCAACCTGGCCGGTCTTCAGGCTTCCACCACCGTATTTCCCAATGAGGAAATGAAAAAGATTTTTGACGCGTATTGGAGTTCCATGGACATTCACAGAAACAACGCCTTCAGCTCCGTGGCTATGGAAGCGGCCTTCAATGAGGGGGAAGAGTGGCTGGAGCAGGTGCTGGAATATATTTCCGGGAATTTTGATTTCATTGCGGATTACTGCAGAACCCGCATTCCCGCCGTCAAGCCGACGATTCCCGATGCCACCTATCTGGTATGGCTGGACTGCCGGGCATTGGGCCTGGATGATGCGGCTCTGAAGGAATTCATGATCCGAAAAGCGAAGCTGGGATTAAATCCCGGTTCTGGATTTACCAGAAGTCTGACCGGCTTTATGAGGCTGAATGCCGCCTGCCCGAGGTCGGTTCTGGAGCAGGCCATGAAGCAGCTGGAGCAGGCGGTAAATGAACTTGTTGGGGAGGAAGAAAAATGAATCAGCTGACGGAACTGATCAGAGAGGATATGAAGCCGGCTCTGGGAGTGACAGAGCCGGGAGCCATTGCCTTTGCGGTGTCCAAGGCCAGAGAGCTGACGGAGGGCGCTGTCTCTCATGTTGAGCTGACCCTGAACAGCGGTATGTATAAAAATGCCTACACCTGCGGAATTCCCAACAGCCGTTTTATGGGCAACGCCTATGCGGCAGCTCTGGGAGCTGTGGCCGGCCGGTCGGAAAAGGGGCTGGAGTGTCTGGCGGACGTGACGGAAGCAGACAATGAGAAGGCGGCTCAGATGGTGGAAGAAGGGCGGATTGCAGTGTCCATGAGCGGGATCACCAGCCGCATTTTCATAGAAGCGAGAGTCAAGGCGGAAAAGGGCGAGGCAGTGGTGACCATCCGGGATTCCCACACCAATGTGGTAAAGATTCGGGTGGACGGGAAAACCATATTTTCAAAGGAAGAGACAGAAGAAGGGGGAAAGGAGGCGCTTCCCGCCATCCATTCCTTTACTTTGGAGCAGATATTTGAATATGCCCGGACAGTCCCGGCGGAGGAGATCGCCTTTATAGAAGAGGCTTATAAGATGAACTACCGTCTGTTCGAAGAAGGCCTGAAGAGCGACCGGACTTCTTATGCCCGCTATCTGCTGGAGAAAAACGGGGGGAAGATTATTTCCGAGGATGAACAGAGAACCGCTTCCCTGCTGTGCAATGCCGCCATCGAAGCACGGGTGATCGGGCTGGATTATCCGGCTATGAGCATTACCGGCTCAGGAGCTCACGGAATCATAGCCACCATGCCCCTTTACGGCGTGTACAAGCATCGGGGGCTGACAAAGGAGGAGCTTTACCGCGCGACGGCCGTCAGTTACCTGATCTGTATGTATATTAAGGAATACTCGGGAAAACTTTCCGCCTTCTGCGGCTGCGGCATTGCGGCAGGCACGGGAATGGCCTGCGGACTGGTATATCTGTACGGCGGCGGTCCGGAACAGATGAAGAGGACCATTGACAATATGGCCAGCAGTATTACGGGAATGATCTGCGACGGCGGAAACCAGGGCTGCACTATGAAGGGAATCGTGGCGGTGGACGCGGCGTTCCAGTCCGTGGATTTTGCCATGCACGGAATCAGCATTGCCTCCGTACACGGAATCAACGGAAAGACGGCTGAGGAGACCATGCGCCATATGGGAGAGATCGCTTCTCCCGGTATGACCGGCACGGAGAAAACTATTGTGGATATCCTTCAGGAAAAAAGCGAGAAGGGCGAATAACCTCGGATTTTTACGGATTCAAACGGTTCAGCCCCAGATGGACGAGAAATGCTCCCAGGGCGGCTGAGGCCACATAGAGAAGATTTCCCGGAAAAATCCCCAGCAGCAGGGAAAGCTGGCGGAAAACTGCCTGTTGGGAAGGATGGTACGGGGAAATGTAGAACATGGCGATGTTGGTTTCCGGCCCCGCGGCCCAGTTAATGGCCAGGGCAATGAGGCAGCAGCCGAAAAATATGGGAAGGGCATGAACGTACTGCTTCGCAGGACGGCATTCTGCAAAGGAAAAATGGCAGAAAAGTCCTATGAAAATCAGGATAAAATGCCAAAGAAAGCCGTGCAGGGTCAAGGTCACGTACGGATGCATAAGTCCGCTGGGCTCGGCCAGGGCCATCAGGCCTCCCAGAAGGCCGAAATCCTGAAGAAAGGTGAAAACGGCAGGCCGGAGCCTTTTCGGCAGCCCGGGCAGCAGAAGGCAGAGATACATGGGAATGCTGCAGAGCTGAAAAGGAAAGTACCACCAGTCATAGACTCCCGGATGGACAGCCAGGGTGAGAAACAGCTGCTTGTACAGCTCTCCTCCGGCCAGAATAAGCCCGCATACGAACAGGCGCTTCACCGCCCGTTCCGGTTTCCGGGAAAGGATGCGCGCCAGGCACAGGGCGGAAAGAATGCCGCATATGCTCAGCAGAATGTGAAAAGAGGAGTAGGGCTTAGGCGGCGTCATGGGCCAGGCGGTCAGCCGCAGGATTTTTTCCATGGTTTGTTCCTCCGGTCAGTAAAGGATAGTTACAGTATAGTCCGGTTCCGCAGAAAATGCAAAGGCCGGTACAGACAAAAAGGGGACAGTCCCGGAAAGATTCAGAATCTGAAAAGATCTGAATTGTGCGGGACTGTCCTTTTTTTCGCCCGGGAGGCCGGGAAAACGGTCCGCCGGAGGCTCCCGAGCGGAAGGCAGACTTATGCCAGACAGAATACGATTACGGAGTCCGGCTCTGCCAGGGCAGGGATGCTTTTGGAACTGGAGGAATAAATTACCAGCAGATAATGTCCCGCCGGACTGCCGAAGAAGGTCTGACCGTTGGGGTAGGATACCACCGTGGAAGCGGTGGGAGCCAGCTGAAGGGTGCCGGAGGCATTGACCAGGTTTTCGTCATAATAGCTGAAGTCCGACATCCGCCCGTCGCCGTCCTTTACTACGGCAGTGACCCGGTACTGGGGAGGAAAGATCAGGGGGGCAGGGGCGGAGGAATCGTAGAAAGCCGTTATGGAGTCGCCTTCCTGGAGCTGTTCCTGGTTGTAGATGTAAGTGTAGGGGGTGATCACCAGATTGACCATTCCCTGGTAGGGAGTGGATACAGAGACCATCAGGGAACAGCCGCACCAGTTGTCCGCAGAGGACTGCATGGGCTCAATCTGGGAGATGGTCCCGGTGATGGGAAAGAATGAAGCCATAAAAATACCTCCATGATAGATTCTAACCTATTATATGGAGGCCGGCATGGGGGTGTGAAAAAATTATCCCTAAAAAAGGGAGGAGCCGGCTGCCCTTTAAGGGCGCCGGCAATTATGAAAAAGTTTTTTGTAGTCATTACCACTGATGCTACTGTCTTTACTATACCGGTGAATTATGAAGAGAGTATAGCAAAGTTATGAAAAGATTATGAATAAATCGTGAATAATCAGGACCCTGCCGCAAAGAAGAACCGGAGCTTATCTGGCTCCGTAATGGTAGGAATCCAGAAGCTGGTTTTTCATATGCCACAGCTCGTTGGACAGGTCTACATGAACCTCGTGGGGGTTCACCAGACGGCGGGATTCCTCCCAGAGAGTATCCAGCTCCCTGCGGCAGTAATCACGGATTTCCATGACCTTGGGAGAGTGATAAACGCATTTGCCGTTCTGGAAAACAGGAACCGGCAGCTCCCGGATGGTATAGGTGTCGGGAGCCAGCAGAGTCTTTTTCCAGGTTTCAATGGGGTCAAAAAGCAGCAGGGAATTGTGGGAGTCAAAGGTCTCGCTGGTGAGGCAGATCAGATCCGCAATGATTTTTCCCGTGGCTTTTTCGTAGATTCGCTGAATGGTTTTGTCTCCTGGGTTGGTAATTTTTTCCGCGTTTTCCGACAGTTTGATTTTGGGAATGAATTTTCCCGTAGCCCGGTCCCGGATAGCGGCCAGTTTGTATACGCCTCCGAAGGAAGGAGAATCCTTGGAGGTAATCAGGTTGGTTCCCACGCCCCAGGAGTTGATGGCTGCGCCCTGAAGCTTCAGGCTGGCGATCAGGTGCTCGTCCAGATCGTTGGAGGCCGATATTACCGCATCGGAAAAACCGGCGGCATCCAGCATTTTTTTTGCCTTTTTGGAAAGATAGGCCAGGTCTCCGCTGTCCAGGCGGATGCCGTAAAAGGTAAGAGGAATGCCGGCTTCCCTCATTTCCGTGAATACCTGGATGGCATGGGGAACGCCGGACTTCAGCGTGTCGTAGGTATCCACAAGGAGAATGCAGGCGTCGGGATATAGGCGGGCATAGGTGCGGAAGGCGGTGAGCTCATCGGGGAAGCTCATGATCCAGCTGTGAGCGTGAGTTCCCTTCACCGGTACGTCAAACATCCGGCCGGCCAGAACGTTGGAGGTGCCTATGCAGCCGGCGATCATGGCGGCCCGGGCTCCGTAGATTCCCGCATCGGGACCCTGGGCGCGCCGAAGACCGAATTCCATCACTCCGTCTCCCTCGGCGGCGTACACCACCCGGGCGGCCTTGGTGGCGATCAGGCTCTGGTGGTTGATGATATTCAGGAGCGCGGTCTCGATCAGCTGAGCCTCCATAATGGGAGCGATCACTTTTACGAGAGGCTCCCTGGGAAATACCCCGGTGCCTTCCGGGATGGCGTAAATATCTCCTGAAAAACGGAAATGGAGCAGATAGTCCAGAAAATCCTCCTGAAACATTCCCGTGGAGCGGAGATAGTCCACATCTGCCTGATTAAAACGGAGGTTTTCAATGTATTCGATGACCTGCTCCAGTCCGGCGCAGACGGCGTAGCCGTTTCCGTCCGGATTGTTGCGGTAAAAGGCGTCAAATATTACGGTTTCATTGGCGTTTTTTTCCATAAAATAGCCCTGCATCATAGTGAGCTCATAAAAGTCCGTAAGCAGCGTCAGGTTTCTTTCGTTCATAATGGTCCTCCTCAAGGTTCCGGATGGGATTTTTGCGCGCATATTTTTTAGGTAGTATAGCACAATGAGGGGAAATAGCAAGAGAATTGATAATAAATTAACAATAAATTGGGGAGGGAGCAGAAATACCTTGACATTTTACGGGGGGAACTTTATACTGAAATAGTTAAATACTGGAAAGACTGTGAAGGAGAGAGTAGCAGTGCCGGAAAATGCCAGCGAGCCGGGGGAGGTGGGAGCCCGGTATGAGTAGGGCAGAGGTGAAGATCACTCCGGAGTTGCCGGCTGAAGAAAGTAGGCCAGGACGTAATTCTCACGTTACAGAGAACTCATATGACAGTATGCAGCATAGGTGGTAAAACGAAGAGGTTTGGAAGGCTTCGTCCTGAGTGTACAGGACGGAGCTTTTTTGTTATCGGCAAAGAGCTGAAAACAGAGAGCTCGGACGGAGCAGAACCCGCACGCGGAATCGCACGGCGGGGCCTTTTATGCTGCGGAAAGAGTAAGGAGGAAAATCATGTACGACAAAGTATCCACGGATCTCAATTTTGTGGACAGAGAAAAAAAGGTTGAGAAATTCTGGAAGGACAGCCACATTTTTGAGAAAAGCATTGAGAGCAGAGCGCAGGGAACTCCCTATGTGTTCTATGACGGTCCGCCTACGGCTAACGGAAAGCCCCATATCGGCCATGTGCTCACCCGTGTCATAAAGGATATGATCCCCAGATACCGAGCCATGAAGGGATGCATGGTGCCGAGAAAAGCCGGCTGGGATACCCACGGTCTGCCGGTGGAGCTGGAAGTGGAAAAAATGCTTGGCTTGGACGGCAAGGAGCAGATCGAGGAATACGGTCTGGAGCCGTTTATTGAACATTGTAAGGAAAGCGTATGGAAATATAAGGGAATGTGGGAGGATTTCTCCAATACCGTCGGCTTCTGGGCTGATATGGACAATCCCTATGTAACTTATCACAACAGCTTTATTGAATCTGAGTGGTGGGCGCTGAAAAAGATCTGGGACAAAGGTCTCTTATATAAAGGCTTCAAGATCGTGCCTTACTGCCCCCGCTGCGGAACCCCCCTTTCTTCCCATGAGGTGGCTCAGGGATACAAGGATGTAAAGGAACGTTCCGCCGTTGTCCGCTTCCGGGTAAAGGATGAGGATGCCTACATTCTGGCATGGACGACCACTCCCTGGACCCTTCCGTCCAACGTAGCACTCTGCGTACATCCTGACGAGACCTATGCAAAGGTAAAGGCGGGAGACGGAAAGACCTATTATATGGCTGAGGCTCTGGCGGATAAGGTTCTGGGCAAACTGGGAGAGTACGAGATTCTGGAACGGTATACGGGAAAAGAGCTGGAGCACAAAGAATATGAGCCTTTGTACGAGTGCGCCGCACAGGTGGCGGAAAAGCAGAGAAAGAAAGGCTTTTACGTGACCTGCGACACTTACGTAACCCTTACGGACGGTACCGGCGTGGTACACATTGCCCCTGCCTTCGGTGAAGACGACTCCAAGGTGGGCAGAAATTACAACCTTCCGTTCGTACAGCTGGTGGACGGCAAAGGAGATATGACTGCGGAGACGCCCTGGCCGGGAGTGTTTGTAAAAAAGGCCGATCCTATGGTTTTAAAGGATCTGGAAGAGAGAGATCTGCTGTTCGAAGCTCCCGTATTCGAGCACAGCTATCCTCACTGCTGGAGATGCGATACGCCTCTGATCTATTACGCCAGAGAGTCCTGGTTCATCAAGATGACCGCAGTGAAAGAGGATCTGATCCGCAACAACAATACGATCAACTGGGTTCCGGAAAGCATCGGAAAGGGCCGCTTCGGCGACTGGCTGGAGAACGTTCAGGATTGGGGCTTAAGCCGGAACCGTTACTGGGGAACTCCCTTAAATATCTGGGAATGCGAGTGCGGCTGCCAGCATGCGGTGGGAAGCATTGAGGAACTGAAGAGCATGTCAAAGAACTGCCCGGAGGATATCGAGCTGCACCGTCCGTTTATTGACAAGGTGACCATCACCTGTCCGGAGTGCGGAAAAGAAATGCACCGTGTTACGGAGGTGATCGACTGCTGGTTCGATTCCGGATCCATGCCTTTTGCGCAGCATCACTATCCCTTTGAGAACCAGGATCTGTTTGAGTCCCAGTTCCCGGCGGACTTTATCTCCGAGGCTGTGGACCAGACGAGAGGATGGTTCTATTCCCTGCTGGCAATCTCCACCCTGATTTTCAACAAGGCTCCTTTTAAGAACGTAATCGTTATGGGCCACGTTCAGGATGAGAACGGCCAGAAGATGAGTAAATCCAAGGGCAATGCGGTAGATCCCTTCGATGCCCTTGCCACCTACGGCGCGGATGCTATCCGCTGGTATTTCTACATTAACAGCGCGCCCTGGCTTCCCAAGCGGTTCCACGGAAAGGCCGTTCAGGAGTGTCAGAGAAAATTCATGGGCACGCTGTGGAATACCTACGCATTTTTCGTGCTTTACGGGAATATTGATGAATTTGACGCCACAAAATATGAGCTGGAATACGATAAGCTGCCGGTAATGGATAAATGGCTGCTTTCCAAGTTAAACAGCACGGTGAAGACCGTGGACAGCTGTCTGGGCAGCTACAAGGTTCCGGAGGCGGCCAATGCTCTGCAGGACTTTGTGGATGACATGAGCAACTGGTACGTGAGAAGAAGCCGCAGCCGCTTCTGGGCGAAGGGCATGGAGCAGGATAAGATCAATGCCTACATGACCCTTTATACGGCTCTGGTGACCGTGTGCAAGGCGGCAGCTCCCATGATTCCGTTTATGACGGAGGACATTTACCAGAATCTGGTGAGAAAGATCGACGCGGACGCTCCGGAAAGCGTTCATCTCTGCGATTTCCCGGCTGTTCATGAGGAAATGATCGACAAGGATCTGGAAGAAAAGATGGACGAAGTTCTGAAGGTGGTAGTGATGGGCCGCGCAGCGAGAAATACGGCGGCCATCAAGAATCGCCAGCCCATCGGCCGGATGTTTGTAAAGGGCAAAGTTCTTCCTGAATTCTATCAGGAGATCATAGAGGACGAGCTGAATGTGAAGAAGGTGGAATTCACCGATGATGTGAGAGCATTCACCTCCTATACTTTCAAGCCCCAGTTAAAGACTGTGGGACCGAAGTACGGCAAGCTGCTCGGCAGCATCAGGACGGCTCTTTCCGAGATCGACGGCAACCAGGCAATGGATACGCTCAATGAGACGGGCGTGCTTTCCTTTGATTTTGACGGCGGTCATGTGGAACTGACCAGAGACGACCTGCTGATCGATATGGCTCAGAAGGACGGCTTTGTTTCCGAGGGAGACAATGTCATGACCGTAGTTCTGGACACCAACCTGACTCCGGAGCTGGTCGAAGAAGGCTTCGTCCGGGAGATTGTGAGCAAAATTCAGACCATGAGAAAGGAAGCCGGCTTTGAGGTGATGGATCATATTGTTGTTTCCATGAAGGACAACGAGAAGATTCAGTCCATCCTTCAGAAGAACGAGGCGGAGATTCTGGGAGAGGTAATGGCGGAAAAAGCTGTTTACGGACAGGTCTCCGGCTATACCAAGGAATGGAATATTAATGGGGAAAATGTACTTTTAGGAGTGGAAAAAGTTTCTGATTAAAAAAGTAGGAGGCAGATATGTATCAGGGATTTGATAAGGAAACGTTTAAGAAAAGTGTGATCGCGAACGCCCGGAATCTGTTCCGGAAGACGATCGATGAGGTTACGCCTGCTCAGGCATACCATGCGGTAGCCTATGCGGTAAAGGACGTGATTATTGACGAGTGGATCGCCACACAGAAGGAGATCTTAAAGCAGGATTCTAAAAAGCTGTACTACCTGTCAATGGAGTTTCTCGTAGGAAGATATCTGGGAAACAATATTATCAGCATCTGTGCGCAGAAAGAGATCAAGGAAGTGCTGGAGGAGCTGGGCTTCGATCTGAACATGATCGAGGATCAGGAGAGGGATCCGGCTCTTGGAAACGGCGGTCTGGGACGTCTGGCCGCCTGCTTCCTGGATTCTCTGGCTACTCTGGGATATCCGGCATACGGCTGCGGCATCCGCTACCGTTACGGAATGTTCAAACAGAAAATCCAGGACGGCTTCCAGGTGGAGGTGCCTGACGAGTGGCTGAAGGACGGCTATCCCTTTGAGGTGAGAAGGTCCGAGTATGCCACGGAAGTTAAGTTCGGCGGTTATGTGGATATTCAGTGGGACGGCCACAAAAATACCTTCGTGCAGAAGGGCTATCAGTCCGTTATGGCCATTCCCTATGACCTGCCGGTAGTGGGCTACGGCAACAACGTGGTGGACACCCTGCGGATCTGGGATGCTCAGCCGGTGGACAGCTTCAACCTGTCTGAGTTCGACCGGGGACATTACAACCGGGCGGTAGAACAGGAGAATCTGGCCAACAACCTGGTGGAGGTGCTCTACCCCAATGACAACCATTACGCCGGCAAGGAGCTGAGATTAAAGCAGCAGTACTTCTTCATTTCCGCCAGCGTTCAGCTTGCTGTCCGCAAATTTAAAGAAAATCACAACAACATTTTCGAACTGCCGGATAAGGTTGTGTTCCAGATGAACGATACTCATCCCACCGTGGCCGTTCCGGAGCTGATGAGAATCCTGATGGATGAGGAGGGCTTAAGCTGGGAGGAGGCATGGGACATCACCACCAGAACCTGCGCTTACACCAACCACACCATTATGGCGGAGGCCCTGGAGAAATGGCCCATTGAGCTGTTCTCCCGCCTGCTTCCCAGAATCTATCAGATCGTGGAAGAGATCAACCGCCGCTTTGTGGCTGAGATCCAGAAGGCATACCCCAACGAGCCGCAGCGGGTAAACCGCATGGCCATCATCCATGACGGTCAGGTCCGCATGGCTTACATGGCCATCGTGGGAAGCTTTTCCGTCAACGGCGTGGCAAGACTGCATACAGATATTCTGGAGAAGCAGGAGCTGAAGGATTTCTATGAGATGATGCCGCAGAAGTTCAACAACAAGACCAACGGCATTACGCAGAGAAGATTTCTGCTTCACGGAAACCCGCTGCTGGCCGACTGGGTGACGGAGAAAATCGGCGACGACTGGATCACCAATCTGTCCCATATTGAGCGCCTGGCAGTTTATGCGGACGATAAGAAGTGCCAGCAGGAATTCATGAATATCAAATACCGGAACAAGGTGCGCCTGGCCAAGTATATCAAGGAGCACAACGGCGTGGACGTAGATCCCCGTTCCATTTTCGACGTACAGGTAAAGAGACTTCACGAGTATAAACGTCAGCTGATGAATATCCTTCATGTCATGTATCTGTACAACAAGCTGAAGGATAACCCCAATATGGATATGGTTCCCAGAACCTTTATCTTCGGCGCGAAGGCGGCGGCAGGCTATACCAGAGCCAAGCTGACCATCAAGCTGATCAATTCCGTGGCAGATGTGATCAATAACGATAAGAGCATCGGCGGAAAGATCAAGGTAGTGTTCATCGAGGATTACCGGGTATCCAACGCGGAGATTATCTTCGCGGCTGCCGACGTGAGCGAACAGATTTCCACCGCCAGCAAGGAGGCTTCCGGTACCGGAAACATGAAGTTCATGCTGAACGGAGCTCTGACTCTGGGTACTATGGACGGAGCCAACGTGGAGATCGTAGAGGAAGTGGGCAGGGAAAATGCCTTCATCTTCGGCATGGGCTCCGACGAGGTCATCAACTATGAAAAGAACGGCGGCTACAATCCCATGGACATCTTCAACAATGACCAGGATATCCGCCGGGTACTGATGCAGCTGATCAACGGCTACTACGCGCCTCAGAATACGGAGCTGTTCCGGGATATCTATGATTCCCTTCTGAACACCAGAAGCAGCGACCGTGCGGACACCTATTTCATTCTGAAGGATTTCCGCTCCTATGCGTAGGCCCACGAGCAGGTTGACAAGGCTTACCGTGATGAGGCCGGCTGGGCGAAAGCCGCTATCCTGAATACGGCTCATTCCGGAAAATTCACCTCCGACCGCACCATTGAGGAATATGTAAGAGATATCTGGCATCTGAACAAGATCTCCGTAAATCTGGATAAACCGGAGAGTCTGAAGTAATAAAATCGGTTCCCCCTTTCATATGCTGTTAACAGCGGCTTGTGAAAGGGGGATTTTTTTGTGAAAAAACTGACGGCAGCTCTTCTGTTTGCTCTTCTTTTTCCCTATGCGGTCACCATGGCCTGGACAGGCTCCGTGGAAGGGAAAAATATGGGAGAGGAAGGCTGGGAAGGAAGAAAGGTCCTTCTGGACCGCGGCGGAGTTTCCGCTTATATGGATCTGGAGGAATATCTGGCCGGCGTGCTGGCGGCGCAGATACCGGCAGACTGTGAGGAGGAGGCGCTGAAGGCACAGGCAGTCATCGCCCGGACCTATATCTGCAGCAGAATGGGAGAGGATATGGAAATTCCTGAATCTGCCCTGGATCTGGATTATCTGGAAGGAAAGCAGCTGGCTTCCCTGTGGGGGGAAAAGGCAGCGGAAAATTACGGGAGGCTGAAGGACGCGGCGGCTCAGACGGCCGGACAGGTGATCTGCTGCGAAGGAGAGCTGATCGAACCGCTGTTTCACAGAGTCAGCGCGGGGAAAACCAGAAAGGGAGGGGACGGCTATCCTTACCTGGAACCGGTGGAATGCGGAGAGGATCTGGAGGCGGACGGCTATCTTCAGGCGGTGAGCTTTGAAAAAGAGGAATTCGCCGAACGGATTGAGGAGATCTCCGGCGGCGGCCGGGTGGATGTTCAGGAGCTGCCCGGGTCCATACAGGTTCTCAGAACCGATGAAGCAGGCTATGTGGAGGAAATTCAGATCGGCACGGGGACCTACACGGGAGAGCAGATACAGGCCGCTCTCGGCCTGGCATCCCCTTGCTTTGAACTGGAAGAGCTGGACGGAAAGATCCGGGCGGTTACGAAAGGAATCGGCCACGGCTATGGACTGAGCCAGTTTTCCGCCGGGAGAAAGGCGGCGGAAGGCTGGACGGCGGAGGAAATTCTGCGTTTCTTTTATAAAAATGCAGAGGTGGAAAAAGACGGAGAAAAATCTTGAACAGATTCTGTATAACTATCCCCGGTTTGGCAAGAATAGTACCGAGGTGATAAACGTGAAAAATAAAATGAGGCAGATGTTCAAGGATAAGTTAGTTCTTGTCATGCTGGTACTGGGCCTGCTGACTATCGTAGCCGCAGCAGGAGTTGTTACCATTCAAAGAGGAAACGGTCTGGAAGAGGAAAATCCCTATTTGTCCATGGAAGACCGGAACGGACCCGCAGCGGAGGAAACGGGCGGAGAGGACCGTCTGGCAGGCGCTTCCGAACAGGAGAGAGAAGTTCAGGACAGCTCGGCAGCGGAAACGGCAGAGGAAGGAAAGACAAACCTGGCTGCCGGTGAGGCGGAAACAGAGGCCGTCTCTGAGACGGAGGAGGGAGAAAATACGGCCGCTCAGGCCGGCGCGGGAAACAGCGCGGCTTCTGCTGTGGCTCTCCGCTTCGGTGAGTCGGCTTCCCTTGGCTGGCCGGTGCAGGGAGAGGTACTGATCGGCTACAGCATGGATACCACCACCTATTTTCCTACCCTGGAGCAGTATAAGTGCAGTCCGGGAATGGTGGTGCAGAGTGAGGTAAGCACTCCGGTGAATGCTCCGGCGGCGGCGAGAGTGGCGGAAATCGGCAGCAATGAGGAACTGGGAAGCTATGTGGTCCTGGAACTGGGAGATGACTATGCGGTTACCTGCGGCCAGCTGAAGGAGATCTCCGTAGCGGTGAACGATTACGTGGAAAAGGGAACTCTGCTGGGATATGTGGCGGAGCCTACGAAGTATTATTCCGTAGAGGGACCAAACGTATACCTTGAGCTGACCCATGGCGGCTCCCCTGTGGACCCGCTGGATTATCTGGAATAAGCTCAGAAGGAAAGGAAGCTGCGGCAGCGCGGCTTCTTTTTTGTGATTTTGGCGAAAAAGTTATAAAAAAATAATAGTTTCTTCATAGTGATTTCACAGACAGGTGCTATACTACATACAGTATGGGATATATATAGCAGGAGGGTTTTACATGAATATATTATTTTTCCTTACACCGAAAAGCGATGTGGCGTTTATCTATGACGATGAAAGTCTGAGGCAGGCATTGGAGAAGATGGAATATCATAAATATTCATCCGTGCCCATGATCAGCCGCACGGGAAGGTACATAGGAACGATCACGGAGGGGGATATGCTCTGGGGAATAAAAAATAAGTTCAACCTGAGCCTGAAAGAGGCGGAGCATACGCCGGTGACGTCCATTCCCAGAAGGTCCGATTACCTTCCGGTGAAGGTGGATTCCCGAATGGAGGATCTGGTTGACCGGGCTATGAAGCAGAACTTTGTGCCTGTGGTGGATGACCAGAAGAACTTTATCGGAATTATCACCAGAAAAGAGATTATCCGCTATTTTTACAATCGGATGTGCAGAGAAGATTCCGCCCAGGAGAAAGGCATTGCCCGGTACGTGATTCAGGGAGAGGCAGCCCGGTAACAAGGCGGAAAGGGAAAAGAAGCAGCTGAGAAAGAGAATCTTTCCGGCTGCTTCTTTTTTTCGACCTATCCTTCCAGCTCCTTCAGATACCGCCATAGTGTGGAACGGCTCACGCCCAGCTGCTGAGCCATGAGTTTTCTGCGCCCATGGCAGAGAACTTCCAGATCTTTCAGCTGCTGGAGAGTGACGGGACGTCCGTTCAGAAGTACTGTTTTTTCCGGCGGATTGGGAAGCTGACCCTTTAAGACTCCGTAGAAAGAGTCCTGATCCAGGACTCTCCGGATGAAAGAGGAGGTGATCACTCCGTCTTCCGGGGCCAGGAAAGACAGCTTCCGGCAGATGCTCTGCAGCTGAGGCAGATTTCCCGGCCAGGGAAGGGATAGGAGAGCTTCCCGGCCGTCCGGAGAGAGGATATAGGTCCGATGAACGTCTTTGCCGTACTGTTCAAGAAAATAGTCAGCCAGAAGGCAGATATCATTGCCTCTGGAGCTGAGGCAGGGAAGAGACAGGGAAAGAGCTTCCAGGATACAGCAAAGGCTGATGGGAAGCTTTTCCCCAATGGGAAAGAGGTACTGGCAAAAATTCGAACGTTCGGAGCAATGCGCTCCCCGTTTTCCGTGGTCAACAGGCCGGTTTTCAGGAATTCTTCCAATCGGATGGCCATGGCAGGGGAGAGATTTCCTACTTCATGAATAAAAAGGCTGCCCGTATGGGCGGAAAGAAAATCGGAGGTCTGAAGGAGGGACGCATCCGCATTCAGAAACAGATGGTTTTTCCTGGAACTTCCATTATGAATGCACCGGGCAAGAGTGCGGCGGCCGGTACCGGACTGACCGATCAGGAGAACCGGCATGGAGTAAGAGGTACACAAACCGGCGGCGGCCAGGGTATTGGCAAAGGCAGGGTGACTGCCCTTGAGCCGGGAAAGGGTCAGAGGCTGGGGAAGGACTGCGTCCAGGAAAAAATCAGGAGCTTCTGCCGGAGCCTGACCGGAAGCAGAGGCTTCCGGAAGAGCGGAAAAGGGACGCAGGGTGATAATCGCGCCTTTGGAATGTTTCCCTACCAGGATCGGATGAACGCTTAGGGCACAGTCTTTTCCAGCCACACGGCATATATGCTCTGAGACGGGGGTACCGGAAATCAAGACTCGGTTGACAAGAGCCTGCTCCGGATCAGCCAGGAAGGAAGAGCAGGTCTTGCCTGCGAGCCGTTTTGCGGAAAGCTTAAAAAAAGATTCTGCAGAACGATTTACCAGAGTGATCATTCCTTTTTCGTTTATGCTTATGATTCCGTCGGAGATGGAATGGATGACGGTCAAATGTTCCTGAAACCGCCGTTTCTGCTGCGAAACTCCTTTCTGGACCTCCAGAGCGCGTTCATAGGCTTCCCGCACGGAAGACAGGGAAGATTCCAGCAGAACGCAGCTTAAACCGGCTTCTTCCGCTGCCTGCTTGGTATAGACTCCGCCGATCACCACGCTTACGCGATCTTTTTTTGCCTGCCGGATAGAGTCACGAATATCCTGACTGCTTTTTACGGCATAAAAACGGATGGACCGGTGAAGAAGGGTTAAGAAGGAACGGACGGAGCGAATGGTGTCTTCGATCCCGATATAGGCGATGGAAGAGTCTTCCGCATGGTAAAACTCTCTGGCTGTTTCAAGAGTTTGAATCAATTCCTCATCAGATATGGGAATGGAAACTACGGGTACGGGAAGACGGGCCTCTTTCAGCAGCTTTGCGGTATTTCCTCTGGCCATAATAACGTCCGTATCTTCCGGAAGATGGTACTTTGCATAATTTACTGCGTCCTCCATCCAGACATTTGCGATGATCAGGCGATGAGGACAGGAGATGGAATTTTTCAGCTGCTCGCCATAAGAAGCCATGGCAGAGCCGGATGCAATCATAACAATATTTGACATAATTTGTTCCTTTCAAAAACCGGGCAGAGGGTAAAACACTTTTGAAACATTTTGATATATCAGAACAATTATAAAACAAAAACAGGAGAATCAACAGAGAAAATTGACGGAACCGGCAATTTTCTTTACAATCAGACTAGCGAATCCAACAATCATGAGACAAGGAGGAATAATGATGTTTCCAATTGATACGCAGGAGAAATTTGCGTTTGCAAAAGCAGTGTATTACAATTTTAATCCGGTTCCGGTAAAAAAGCCATGGAGAGACGCCACAGGAGGCTTTGGAAATTTTGCCCCCCTTCAGGGCTGGATCCGGATTTTTGACCGGGACGGCGTCTGCGGAGAGACCTTCTGCTCAAAAGGGATCATAACGAATATCCTGCCTCTGATCCTTACGGGGGAGAGCAGAACCTACGAAGAGTGGTATGAATATATTTACTGGAAAATGCGAAACTTCGGCTTCCAGAGCGGACAGATCGTAGATTTGGGACAGCTGGATCTGGTCATGCTGGATATTATGGCGAGAAGGAGAAAAATGCCGCTCCATCGGTTCCTGGGAGCAGAAAAGGACTGGGCAGCAGCTTACAAAGGGGGAGGCTCCCTGCTGTCAGACGATGAAGATCTGGTGGCAGATATGGTCCGGTACGCGGAAGAAGGCTATCACACCGTAAAGTTCAAGGTGGGAAGCGACTGGGGAAAGAATATGGAGCGGGATGCCCGCCGGATGGAAAAGGTGAGGGCGGCCGTAGGCCCGGAAATAGAAGTTGCCATAGACGGAAATCAAGTGTGGAGCGTGGAAGATGCCCTGAAATTTGCGGACATGGTAAGGCCTTATCATCCGGCCTGGTTTGAGGAACCGATTCACTCTCACGATATGAACGGAATTCAGGCATTGAAAGAGCGGATTAATATGCCTATCGGATACGGAGAATCCATGAGAAACGCCTATGCATTTGAAACTTATGCGGAAAAGGGAGTGGACCATCTCATGCCCCTGGTCGGCCGTATGAGCCGTATGAGCGACCTGATGACGATCCGGCAGCTGGCGAAGGAGAAGGGACTGCGCTTTTCCTCAGGAGGAACGGTGTGGCTGAACGCGGCGTTCGGCGCACTCTACGATGAGGACGAAATGCTGGAAAATCATGAACCCATGACGGAACCCATCGGAGACTGTCTGTCCGTAAAGCCGGAAGAACGGAACGGCAGGCTGTATCTGCCTGACCTGGAGGGAGTGCCCATGCGTCTGGATACGGAGAGGCTGGAAAGAGAAGGAATCCTGGATGAAATCAAATATTATTATGCAGACTCGATGGACAGAAGCTTTGCGGTGAGGGCGGCATATTAAGGGGGAGAAGGTTGTGCGGCGGTCCAATAGTCTGCAGCCAACTGTATGAAACGGCGGGAAGTTTTCGGCAGATGAGTTCCTTTTCTGTAACAGGCGCAAATTGACCAAGAAGGATGATCGGGCATACAAAAAAAAGATACATTTGAAGGATGGGGAGTGGCCGGAGAGTCGGGAATAATTCCGCAGCACATATTAGAGGCAGCCATTTCCATAATTGTGGCAGCACGGGGCGTTTCAAACAGAATATTGGGAATTATGCCGGCCGAATGGAAAATTTCTTCCACACATTCATAAATTGTAGAAGAGCGATGCATTATGGCGAAGGCTTCTTTCTTCAGAAGAGACGGATCCAGTTCCGGGTAGGGTCCGTCTCCTTTTTTTGCCTGACAGCAGAGAGGGTGTGCGCTGGAGAGAATTAAAACCAGCTCTTCCCGTGCAATGGTGATGTATTCATCATCTGTTTTCTGGTCTTCACGAAGGGTTACGAAACCAAAATCTATCTTATCAGAGGCGATCAGCTTTTGCTGCTGGCGGACACTGGTCTCGGTGATGTTGATGGAGATTCCCGGATATTCTCTGTGAAATTGGGGATAGATGCTGGTAAAAGCGGCTGCTCCTCGTTCCGGGGGAAAGCCAACAATGAGCCGGGCGGTCTGACGGGAGGAGAGATCCTGGAGACGGCGATAAGCGTCTTTTTTCAGTTTCATCATTTCTTGGGCAGCCTGAAGATAGATCCTTCCGGCTTCTGTGGGGGTACAGCCGCTTCTGCCTCTGTGGAAAAGTTCCACTCCGATCTCTTTTTCCAGCCTGGTCAGCTGCTGTGTCAGAGCGGAGGGGGTAATAAACAGCTGTTCAGCCGCTCGGGTGATATTCTTTTCATCTGCGATTTTTAACATATATTCCACTTCTTTTAAATACATCCTGCTCTCCTTACGGCGGTTGATATAAGCACATTATAGCACAGAAAAACTTGTTGAATATATACATATTTATTGAGAAATTTGAAGATTAACTGTTAAAAATACTAAATACAGGTTCAATTTTATTAAATTTATTTCGAAGCAGATACAGGTTATAATCAGGGTACAACATATACCGGTATAAAAAATAATGATCTCTCGGAATCCTGAGTGATCACAGCCAGCAGGCGCAGGCGTTGAACTTTGAAAAGTAAATATTATCTAAAAAGTGAAAAATAGACATGCTGAAATAGACATAGCTGTCGCTATATCTGA
>CALWEP010000169.1 GCA_944377325.1 uncultured Lachnospiraceae bacterium | reverse complement strand
CAAATTCATCGATTACCAGAATCAGGAAGGGCACCTTTTCCATGGACGGATTTTTTCTCCGTGCCGACAGATATCCTCTGATATCCGTAACCTTTTCCTGATCGAACAGCCTCTGCCTCCGTTCCATCTCGCTTTCCAGAGCCATCAGGCATCTTCCGATATCCTGATCCAGGTTGGAAATGCTCCCCGCCAGATGGGGAAGGCCGAGAAACGGCTGAAGAAGGCTGGTTCCCTTAAAGTCCACCAGTATGAAATTCACGTCGTCAGGGGAAAACTGAAGGGCCATGGAAGCGATCCAGCTCTGAGCCATCTCCGATTTTCCGCTTCCTGAGGTACCGGCCACCAGGCCGTGAGGACCGTCCTTTTTCTCATGAATGTCAAAATAGTAATTCTCTCCGTTCTCCCTCACGCCGATGGGAACGGAAAGGGTCTTTTCACAGCGGGAATTCTGCCAGAAATCCTCGATCTCCAGCTCCTCCGTCCTGGACACATGATATCCCTCCAGGAAGGTCACGCTGTCCGGAATTCCCTGCTGTTTTCCCCGGCGCAGCCGCACGGGAGCCATGCTCCTGGCAAACCGCTCACAGTCCTCCGGACTCATCTCATCCGGCCGGAAGGTTTTCCTGTCCGAAGCCTGCTCCCTCATATAAAGCTGAGCGGACGGGCCGAATTCCAGAATCTGATCCACTCCCTGGGGAAGAGACGCCACTGACGGCGCCATCCAGATACAGCTCACACCCGGCGTGTCCAGAAGTTCCGAAATTCCCGGCCCTCTGATCAGTTCCCCGTCTCCCACAATAATCACATAATGGGGAATGGCCGGCTTGGTCTTTGCAAACAGATCGGACGCGTCTTTTTTTCTTCCCCGGCACTCCTCGGCCAGCCGCTCCAGAAGTCCGGCCGCATCAAAGGGAGTGCAGGCCATATACCGTTCTGTCCGGCTGCTGCTGAAGGTATGAGGAAGCCAGCGTATCCAGCTCCACTGTTCGTATTCCTCCCTGGGGAAGATCACCGCCAGCTTTACTTCCTCATAGCTGTGCTGAGCTGCCAGCTGAACCGCAAGGCATCTCACCGCATTCAAGGCTTTTCCGCGGTTTCCCACAATTCCCGCCCGGGAATATCTCAAAAGATCCACGGTTACGGGAATTCCCGAAACCGTGCGGTACCGGTCAGCCAGCTTCTCCGGCCGGCGGGTGAACTCGTCCTCTTCCAGCATCAGTCCCAGCTTGGGCGTCCGGACTGTCATTCCCAGAGGCTCCTCCCCCAGTCCGACCCGAAGGGAGAGGAAATCTCCGTCCCTGGGCGTCCGGACCCAGAGCTTTGCATCCAGATTGTCCGCAAGGCGAATGCAGTCCTCCGGCTTAGGATTGGATGCCAGGGCAATTTCTCTCTGCTCCGCGGCAAAGGAACTCAGCTTCTCCTCGCACTGGGACAGATAGGTTTCATATTTTTCTCTTCTGAGCATATCCATCTGAGAAAAGTCTTTCGTCTGTTTCCTGTAATTGATTACGGTCATAATGACTCCCAGCACCGCCATGGGACCGGAGACGATCAGCCCCACAGGGCTCAGGCCCGTCAGCACCGTAAGCACCAGCATCAGTCCCACGCCCCCCAGACTGGGAAGAAGAACGGAAAGCCAGTTTACCTCCGGCTTGCTGCCGATGGAAGGGGCTCCTTCAATCTCCAGCTCCTCCGCAGCCTGCTCTCTGGTCAGCCGCGGAGACCGCTCAAAATAAGGATACTCCTCCCGTACCGGCTGCTTTTCCTTGGGAAGCGCGCTCAGAACCGTCCCTTCTTTTCCGTATACCTGCAGCGCTTCTCCGGCAAGAATCAGCTCATAGGGACCAATGACGATCTAATCCCCTTCTTTCAGCACGCAGTCCCGGATCTTCCTTCCCTTCACAAAGGTTCCGTTGGTACTGTTGACGTCTCCGAGCCTCCACTGACCGTTGCTCTGATACACCTTTGCATGGCTGCCGGACACTCTCTTATGCTTTAACTGCAGAGCGCATCCCGGCGCCCGGCCGATGAGCAGCTCTCCCATTCCCGTCAGGGAGATCACCTCCTCCGGCTCTTCCCCTTTTTCCGCCAGCTGAAGGGCCAGATGAGTATTCCGGTTCAGCACCAGCATATCCCCGTTCCGGACCTTTATATGCCCTGCCGGCTTTCCTTCGTACAGGACCGTTCCCCGGCACTCTGCCTCCCAGCTCCCATTCTGAAAAGCGAAAGTCACCGAGCTGCCCGGACAGCTGTTCTCAGGAAGTATGCAGCTGCAGTTTTCCCCTTCGCCGAAGGACATCTCTTTTTTCGGATTCAGCGGAATCACTTTCACCCGGTCATTTTGATAAAGTCTTATTTCATACACCTGTTCCGATCCCCCTAATTTCTTCGTGTTATCGCATTAATAATATGATTAATTATACATTTATCAACGTTACAAAGTCAATATGACAGAAGAAAAGAGCCTTTTTCAGATAAAAACAGGTGCGGAAATGATCTTCTTTCCGCACCCGTATTCCGGCAATTCCGTCTCTTTTTTCTCTCTAATCTTCCCCTTCCGTCCAGCCGCCTTCTGCCTGACCGGTCCGGTATACCGTTCCCTCCGGACTGTAGCGGTACCACCAGCTGTTTCCGTCCACACAGCCGTTTTCCAGGGAGCCTTTTGTCACATTATTCTCCGTCCAGTGGTCGTCATACTCCAGATGGTAGAAGTTCCCGCTTTTGTCAACCGCATTGATCACTGCCGTTCCCTGCAGGTTTCCTGCCTTTACTCCCACAATCTCTGTCCAGTCCGCAATATCATTTTTCACAAATTCCGCCGCAGATCCGGTGACCTTCAGCGTTCCTTCAGGCGTCAGTCCCACGATCAGCCCGCTGTCCATGGAAATATCATTCAGCTTTCCCCAGCTTAAGACCTCGTCCGCGTAGGTGCCGCAGGCCAGTACGGTTCCGTCCTTCTGCAGTCCGGCCACCGTCAGCTCCGTCTCGTCTCCTTTTACCTTCGCCGCATCAATGCGCACAATGTCCTTCCAGCCGAAAAATTCCATTCCCACATACTCCGGAGAGGAACCCCAGTTGTTGTCCATGAAGATTTCCCCTTCGCTGTTGACCACAATCATATCGTTTTTCTCGGCGCCAAGAGTCACAAATTCTCCTTCTGCCCTCTCCTGCTTCTCCGATCCCAGATTGGCATACCGCATATTGTTTTCATAATAGAATACGGTTTTATCTCCCACATCAAAATACCGGTCCGGCGCAGAGGAGCGGTCGGCAGGATCCACATCCGAGGCATCGTGAACCGTCACCACATAGATCTTCTCTCCGCAGATGCAGACAGCTACCTGATTCACGTTTGTTGTGCTGAATGCCACATCGGTCACTCCGCTGAGGATTTTTGTCTGATGGAAATACAGATCTCCCTCCTCCGTCAGGGCAAACAGCTGCATCTCGCTGGAGGAATCCGCAATCTTCCTGACTCCCGGCAAAGCGGCATAATCTCCTGCAAAGTTTTCAAAGCTCTTTCCTCTGGTCACTACAGACCCGTCTGACATCAGAAAGTATCCGCCGGCAGTAAGCGTATCCGCCGCTTCCATTGCCTGCCTGATTCCCTCTTCCATATAGCCGTTTTCTTTGTCCTCTGAATGATCCTTTTCTTCCTCTTTCCCCTGTTTCTCCACAGCTGCAGACGCCCCTGCAGCAGACTTCTCCTCTGTTCCCGCCGGAGAACATCCGCCGATCAGAACAGACACGGACAGCATTCCCGCCAACAGTACCGCACTTCTTTTTTTCATATTTTCCCCTTTTCTGTTTTTCAGCAGAAGCAGCTCTTTCTGTTTTCTCTTTCCCCTCAGGCAGACCTCTTCGAAAAATCGCCGCCTCATCATTTTATTAATACGATAAATTATACTATCATCAATATCCACAGTCAATCTGTGCTTTTACGCACGGAGTCTCTCCGCCCCTTCATCTGAAGCCTTTTTTCAGGATTCCTCCGGAATCTGTTCCAGATAAAGCTCTCTTGTTTTTCTTATTTCCTCTGAAATCTCTTCCTGTGATTTTCCATGCTGACCCAGAGTCTGTTCCCTGCTGGCCAGACAGTCGTCCAGCAGCTCCTCAAACAGTTCTTCCGGCGTTCTGCACAGAACCGCTTCAAAGCTGCTGTCATAGGGTTCCTCATAAAACATCCTTACATATCCCCATTTTGTCTGCGCCACCTCAATACAAGACTCTTTTTTCAGATACTCCCGAAAAATTTCCAAAACCTGCGCATATGTTTTCATTCCGATTCTCTCCTTACCGCTCCTTCCGGCTCCAAAAAACAGAGCAGCCGTTTACGGCTGCCTGATACTTATCCTATCTTCCTATGCTGTCTGCGTCCCATAACTCTTTTCGCCGTATATGCCATTAACAATCGCAATAATTATACTCTTATTAATATGACTTCGTCAATCCCGTCGGCTCAGGAGGCAGGAATTATCTAAAAAATTTTATTTTTCTTTCATACCCACAGCTCATTTCTTTTGCTACAATGCATTTATGCCCTGTCCGTCGAGAAAACTCGCGGCACAGCCTTTGTCGCATTATTAATTGCAGTAATAATACTTTTATTAATGGGTTCAAGTGACACTTACCATTACTTAAACTAATCGCAGGAGGTGGAGTTAAATTGCAGGAGAAAAAAGAAATCAACGTAGAAATCGGCGCGAGAATCAAAGCAGAGCGGGAAAAAGCCGGTCTGACCCAGGAACGCTTTTCTGAATTGATCGGATTGGGCACAAAAAGTGTCTCCGCTTTCGAAAGAGGAGCCGTGGGCATTTCTTTTGTCACTTTGAAAAAGATCTGTCAGGTACTTTCCGTTTCCAGTGATGCCATACTGTTTGGGAAAAACAGTCATAATCAGAATGACGTCTCCGAACTGGCTGCCCGTCTGGAGCGCCTTTCCCCGGAAGAATATGTCATTGCGGAAGAAATTATTTTCAAGCTCTTAGAGGCATTTTCTCTGCAGAAATAAAATACTGACTATTAAGCATGACCTTCTCCGGCTCTGCTTAATAGTCAGTATTATTTTTCTCTCATTCAGTCTACCCGAGGCAGAAGCGACAGTACCCGATAAACCTCATCCAGCTCCATAGGACGGTAGCAGTAATAGCCCTGCAGAGTATCGCAGCCCGCTGCTGCGATCAGTCTGTACTGTTCCGGCGTTTCCACGCCTTCCATACAGACTTCTTTGCCGAATCTGTGGCAGGCGTACACAATACTGGAAATGAAATTGTTCTTCTCATCAGATTCCGTCATTTCTCCCAGCAGAGACCGATCCAGCTTAATAATATCCGTGGGGTACTGCAGCAGCATGCGGAAGGAGGAGTAGCCGCTTCCGAAGTCATCCAGCGCGATCCTTATTCCCATCTCCCGGCATACATTCACAAATCTCTCCAGCCTTTCCGGATTCTCATCCATGCAGCTCTCCGTAACCTCTGCCACCAGACGGGAACCGTCCACATTATACTTATTGAGCGTACTCCTCATGAAATCAGGAAATCCCTCATCGGACATCTGCTGAAGGCTTACGTTGAAGCTCAGGTAAAAATCCGGATTATAGGCATTCATCCTCAGGCAGGTGCATACGGCCTGCTCGAACACCCACCTTCCCGCCATATGAATCATATTGCTCTTTTCCAGCAGAGAAATAAACACCGCGGGAGAAACGTCATTTCCTTCAAAAGTCCACCGCATAAGGGTCTCTCCCCCTTTGATTCTCCTTCTGCTGCTGGATACAATAGGCTGAACCACGATTCTGAAATTTTCCATTCCGTGGAGCACATCATGGCTCAGAGTCAGGGCCATATTGGACATCTGCCTGCTCTTTTCAATACTGCTGTCAGAATACTCCACATAGCTCAGATTCATTTCATGCTTGGCAATCTTTATCAGAGAGATCATCTGCTCCAGAAAATCTGCAGGCACCATCTTTTCCGGAGAATATTCCATAATTGCAAAGGAACAGGGGCGGCGGATGGAAACGCCCACCAGACCGTACCATCTCGTCACAACGGATCGGATTCTCTCCACCAGCTCTTCCTTACTGTCCCCGCAGGTTCTGTCCACGATGCCTATGCAGCGCATCCCCTCCAGCCTGTAAAAAGCCATTTTGTCGGACAGCTCCCTCATCAGCTCATCGGAAATACTCCGGATCATTTTGTCGCTGTAGGTCCGCCCTCTTGTGCTGTTGATCTCCGTCATATTGTTCAGGCAGAAGCCGATGGCAAGAACCGGTTTTCCGTCCCGCCCCTTCTCATCCAGATTGCGGAACATGGTCGCTTCCCGCGGGAAGTTCGTGGTCGGATCCACCACAAATTCCTCGTCCTGATGGGTAACCCGTCCCGAAAAGAACAGGGGAACGTTTTGGTCCTCATCCCACTTTAAAATTCCGTAGCAGCGGATCCAGATATTTTTCCCCTCTGCCGTGCGGACCTGGTATCTCATGTCATGTATGCTCCGCCTCTCCCTGAGCATGGATTCCAGCTCCGCCCTGTACATTTCTTTCGCCTTGGATGTGGTGATTCTTCCCGCCCAATCCTGCAGCAGCCCGGGCACAATATTGCTCTCAAAGCCGAATTCATCCCTCATATTGTCGGAAATATAGAACATATTTTTCTGCATGTCCCCAAAATAAAAGTAGCTGGTGGTATTCTGCTGGGAAACTGCGCTGAAAAACATTTCCATATCACAGTAGGTGGAATTGATAAACTGATAAAACTGGCTGTCGCTCCTCTTTCTCGCCCCGTTTCCGAAGGAACTCCTGCGGTCCACTCCCGGCACGCGGCAGTTGGCCGCATAATAGCTCCTTTTGTCCTCATACATCACCTTATCTGCCAGGGTGATCATACTCTCCAGGTATATGGGCCGCTGGTCCGACCAGGCATATCCCACCGCAATGTGGTGCTGATCCTCTCCCACCTGCATCTGGAGCAGCCGTACCTTTTCCATGAACGCCCCTTCGTCCAAATCCAGAAATACGGCTACAAACTCATCTCCTCCCGCCCGAAAGATCGTGGGTATCCGGAGAACATCTCTGATCAGTTCATAGGAATGGCGGATCAACTGGTCGCCTGCGGCATGGCCCAGAGTGTCATTGGTCTGCTTCAGCCCCGTCACATCGCAGAAGATCACTGCCATTGATTTTCCGTTCCAAGGCGCCGCATAGCGTTCAAACAGCGCATTCCTGTTGTATGCTCCCGTCAGCGTATCCCGGAAGCTCATGGAGCTTAAACGCTTCAGCAGATCACGGCGCTTCAGCAGAGATACGATGAAATAACCGATGACCTTGAAAATTGAGCTGATCAGCTCAATCATGTCCCTGCTGGGGTTGTCCACCCCGATAAAGCCCACCACATGGTCCTTTATGCTGATAGGACCTGCTATAAGGCTGCTGATATCCTGCGGCTTCAAAATCGCATACAGCGTGGGAGACTCCGTCCGGATCGCCTCCAGGTCTGGAATGATCACCGCATCCTTTTCCCGGAAAAGATCGATCCACCCCTGAATATCCGACAGCGGAACATCCTGAAGAATATCCTTCTGAGGCACGACGCCGTCTCTGCACCACTCATAGGTATTATTCGCCGCAGAGTCCGAAAATTCAAATATGTACACCCGGTCGCACTGAAACGTTTTCCCGATATAATCCAGAACCATACGCAGAGACTCCTCCGGATTCATGGTGGAAAACACCTGCTGCAGACACTCGTTCAGAAATCTCTCGCTTCTGGCATAATAATAGGTCTTATTTTCCACCATCTCTGATCCGATATTGATGGCGATCTCCACCCGGTATTTTCTTCCGCCGTGCTCAAACTCAGAATCCTTTATCAGAAACCGTTTGTCCAAAACAGGATTTTTGTGAATCCAGGAGCAGAACTTTCCCGGTTCCAGAGAATCATTATTGCAGAAGCAGCAGGGATCCTCCAATCCCTGCAGCACTTCATAGCACTTCTTGTATTTATATTCCTTCTCGGAAAAATATCCCAGGGCTTCCCGCAGAACCCTGTTCATATAGATAATTTCATTATTTTCCATATCTGAAATGTAAACCATTTCATCCATGCCTTCAAAAAAAGTCACAAGAAAATTCAGCATAAAAACTCCCGCTCGCTCATACTCTTTTCCCCCGCTCCGCCCCGGAACGTCCGAGGAGAAGCAGCCTTGCGCAGTTCTGAAGAAACCGCCTCAAAGATTCGTATTCATTATACGAAAGAACCCCATAAGGCACAAGCTGAATTTTTCTTTTCTTCACAAAAAAGCGCCGGAGTTTTTCCTCCGGCGCAAGCCTTATTTTCACAGCCTCATTTTCTCCTTCCGGCTTCTCCGGTCAGTAGCACATCCCCGCCCCGAAACACCGGCTGCAGTCCATTTTTCCATCGCCGCCGCACCACAGGCACTTATCTTTTACCGTACGGATATCATGGCGCTCATGGCAGCCGTTGCATCTGTGAATGGCCGAGTAGGTACAGTCGGTATGATGGAGAACAAGACAGGTCGTCCTTTCCTGCCGTTCCTTGTAGCCCATTCCGTTGCAGGACTCGCAGATATAATAGCCGGTCCCGGAACATTTGGGGCAGATCTTCTTGCCCTTGGCGGAAGAACTGCCGGAATAAGAGGCGGCCGGAGGAATATAAAACCCTGTGCCGGAGCCTGTCCCGGCAGAGGAACCATCTTTTCCCACCGCCTTCTTCAGCTTTGCCAGCAGAGCTTCCCACTCCTCCTGAGACATGGTATCCTCCGTGCTGAAAGAAGGAGTGCCTCTGGAACTGCAGAATGAGCAGGGATTCCCGTGAGAAGAGACGGAAATATCACTGGTACAGCTAACCCGAAAACTGGTTTTCAGATTGTAATTCGAGGCTTTGAATCCGGAAACCTTGCGGACTACCGTATAACTCCACTTTTCTCCGGGAGCCAGCTTCACTTCTCCCAAAGAGCCGGTGTTCAGAGACGTCTTTGTGATCTCTTTTCCGCTCCCGTCCTTCACCGTAAATGAAACGCTGTCAATGCCGGTAATATCTTTTTCCGCGCTGGTATTGGAAAAATACCCCTTTACTGTAATGGTCTCTCCGTCCCAGCTCATATTTTCCGCCTGATATTTCAGTATCCCCGCGCTGCCTTCCGAAGCCTTCGGCTCCGCTGCCGAGGAAATGCTCATCATTCCTGCCGTACACAGGATGGCAAAAAGCAGTCCCAAGCCTTTTCTGACGTTTTTCATATGGTTCCCCCTTCCGTTTGTCTCCTTAGCCGCCGGTCCTGCCCTTCAGGTCCGCCGTTAGTTTTATTATATTATGCAACCTGTCAGTATGCAACCGATACCGTTCTTCCCCCTTCAGTATTTTCTTCTCAGCTCCCAGAAGGCAATGCTGGAGGCGGCGGCAAGATTAAGAGAATCCGTCTGTTCCCGGATCGGGATTTTCACAACATAATCACAGGCCTCTATGGTCTCTTTCTCCAGCCCGTTCCCCTCTGTGCCGAGTACAACAGCCAATTTTTCAATGTTCTTCAGCACCGGATCGTCAACCCTCACCGAATCTTTCCGAAGGGCCATGGCTGCCGTTTTAAAGCCGTATTCCTTCAGAATACTCATGCCTCCTTCCGGCCATCCTCCGTCCTTCTCATCAAAGAATGTCCATGGAATCTGAAAAACATTTCCCATGCTCACCCGGCAGGCTCTCCGGTAGAGCGGATCGCTGCTGCCGGCCGTTAAAATCACTCCGTCCACCCCCAGCGCCGCCGCAGAGCGAAAAACAGAGCCGATATTGGCCGGATTCATTGCCTTTTCAAGCACTGCGATCCGACAGGCTCCTTCACAGACAGTCCTCACATCCGGAAGCGGCTTCCGGCGCATGGCGCACAGAACCCCTCTTGTAAGGGGAAATCCGGTCAGCTTCGTAAGAACCGGCAGGTCCGCCGTATAGACGGGAATCTCCCCGCAGCGGGCCAGCAGCTTCCGCGCATCCCCTTCCATATGCCTGGTTTCCACCAAAAGCGACAGAGGTTCGTATCCCGCATCCAGAGCCCTCTCTGCAACCATCGCGCTCTCCGCAATAAAAATCCCCGGCGCCGGCTCATAATAGTGCAGCAGCTGATTTTCCGACAGTCTTCCATACACATCCAGCTCGGGAGCCGAAAAATCCGTAATCTCCGTAATGTTTCTCATATGTGATCTCTTCCCCTTTCTCTTCCGTCCGCTCTATTCCCGTTCCCCTTCATTGGCTTCCTCCAGCAGCACCTGTTCCTCCACAGCCTCTCCGTATTCCAGATGGAATACGGCCTGAGCCGGATTCACGCTGGCTCTCAGACGCTTTCCCTTCTTTTCTCCCGACTTCCTGGCCGTATCCAGGATCTCCTCCAGCAGCTCTCTGTTAAGTCCTCCGCCCCTCCAGTGGAACGTGAACGGCTTTCCTTTCCGCGCTGCCTGCTCCGTCCTTCTTCCCACC
Organism: uncultured Lachnospiraceae bacterium; assembly: GCA_944377325.1. Lineage (GTDB taxonomy): Bacteria > Bacillota > Clostridia > Lachnospirales > Lachnospiraceae > Lachnoclostridium_A. The sequence continues at coordinate 20,467 of CALWEP010000169.1, read as the reverse complement.
TCCTCCATCCTGGTGAAGGACAGGCGGGCCGCCCGGTAATAAAACAGCTCGCTGCTTGCGCATGCCGGAGCCGGGGCGATCAGAGGCTCATGATCCCGAAACACAGCCCGGTCATCCAGGTTAAAATAGTCATATCTCAGCCCATCCGCCTCTCCATTTCCCAGAGTATTGTCAAATGTTGCGTCCAGATGGACATAAGTTCCGTTAATACGCAGAATATTCCATGTGTGGCGGTACTTGATGCCTTTTTCCGGATTGTTTCCGCAGACCGGAATCATGCACCAGACTCCCAGCCGGTCGCAGAGAATTTTCACCGTCTTCGCAATCCCCTCACAGACCCCCACTCCGTGACCCAGCGGTCCGATAATCTCATGGGAATAAGGCTTTTTCAGCTTGTCGTACCTCACATTCCTGCAGATAAAATCATGAATATACAGCTCCTTTTCCCATTCCGTCAGTTTTTCCGCCGGCCGCGCCAGCTTCTCGATCCGAGATGCCATCATCCTCTGATGCTCCCGTATTTTCCCTTTGTCAAACAGATATTCCGGCTCCATGATCATGTTCGGGGAATCCCGATAGCGGCGGTAGCGGTACGCCGGCGCCCAGAAGATTTCCGGATGGTCCAGCCTCAGCTGAAAAAACACGTCATACAGCTCTGCCGCTTCCAGATAAGGGACCTGAAATTCCTCCTCCAGATTCTGAATTCCCTTCTGCACAGCCTGATAGGCAGCCTGTCTGCTCTTGTCCATACAGCTGTAATAATATCCTTCCATTTTATTCCTCCTTCTGCCGTATTTTCAGTTTTGCCTCTCTCTTCCGCCGCTCCGTTCCCGGCGGGAAAATTGAGCCGAGCCCTCTTCCCAACCCTTCTGAAACGTGCTATAGTATCCTTGAAAACATAAATATTCCCATTATTTTCCGGAAAGAAAGGATACCGCCATGCGATACAATCCCCCCTATTTTGATTTTGAACTCTGCGGCGTAAAACGGAAGCTTCCTTTTGTAAAGATCAAAGATGATATGGCTCTCGCCAGCTTCTGCATCGTTTCCGATACGGAACTGGTACGGGCCGCCGCTCCCGAACTGGCAAAGCGTCTCCCGGAGGTAGACGTTCTCCTGACTGCGGAAGCAAAGGGCATCATTCTCACCTACGAAATGAGCCGTCTTATGAACATGAAGGACTTCGTGCTGGCCAGAAAGCACAAAAAGCCTTATATGCAGAACGTACTGGAAGCAAATGTTTTCTCCATCACCACGCAAGCCAAGCAGACCCTTTACCTGGACGGCTGCGATGTGGAAAAGCTCCGCGGAAAACGGGTCGCCATCATTGATGACGTCATCGCTACCGGAGATTCCCTTGCCGCTCTGGAAAAGCTGGCGGAGCTGGCAGGAGCGACGGTAGTGGCCAGAGCCGCCCTGCTGGCGGAGCTGGACTCCGTATACCGGGACGATATTATCTTCCTGAAGGAGCATTATGTATTCACTCCCAATGAGGACGGCACTTTTACTCCCATTGAATGCGAGGAAAAGAAGCGCCGCCGTCTGGCAGGAGAGGCAGACGCGTAATTGCCCGAAACGGCGGCGCAGCCCGAAGGCTGCCCCGCCGTTTTTTTAAAACTTCCGGATCTGGTCCGTTTCATCTCCGGCCGTCTTGTCAATGGACCGCACAGTCACATAATACCCTGTCCTGTCATCCACACGGACATACACCCGATCGCCGATCTTATGGCCCAGCACAGCCCTTCCCAGGGGAGACTCATTGCTGATCTTATGATCCAGGGAATTGCCCCTGACGGTAGTAACAATTTTGTACACTTCCGTCTCGTCATCGTCTTCGAAATACAGCTCCACACGGTTGTTGAGTCCCACTTCATTTTCTTCCGACTTGTCCGAAATGATCTTTGCCGTGCGGATCATTCTCTCCAAATAGCGGATCCGGCTTTCATTCTGATTCTTATCCTTTTTTGCCGCATGATACTCAAAGTTCTCGCTCAGGTCCCCGTGAGCCCTAGCCTCCTTCACAGCCTCGATCGCCTGCTTTCTCACTACCAGCTTTCTGTAGTCGATCTCCTCCTGTATTTTCTTTATGTCATTTTCCGTCAGTTCATCGTACATATCCGTTCTGTCCCCCTTCTCATAATTCCTTCCGCTTCACAAAATACCGTCTTCTCAGCCATTCCGTTCCCTGAACCGCCGCCCAGCCTATGAGCATCCCGTCCGCCGCTCCGAAAAGCACGTCAGTAGGATAATGAACGCCCACATACAGCCGGGAAAATGCGATCAGACCGGCCAGAACCAACGCCGCCCGGCCGTTTTTCCCGTAATTCAGCCAGATCACTGCTGCCGCCGCAAAAGAAGAGGCGGCATGGCCCGACGGAAATGACCAGTCCGGCTGCTTTTCAATCAGCAGCCTCAGTCCCTCCACCGTCTCATAGGGCCGCACTCTCGCCGCCAGATTTTTCAAAATCATATTGTTGATCACCAGCGAGCCGAGCAGAGCGGCGAGCATCTGCAGTCCTGTGGTCCTGGCCTTCTTAAACAAGAAGAAAACGGCAGCCATCCCGATCCAGATGAATGCCGTATCTCCCAGATGAGTCAGAAACTGCATAACCGGCATAAGCATATCGCTTCTCAAATGCTCCTGTATCCAGAGCAGAATCTCCGCGTCCATAGCCTTCTCCTCACTGAAATTCAAAATACTTCATGATATTCTTGTCGAAATCTTCCGTCATCCTCCGGATCATCTCCCTCTCTCCCGGCTCATATCCGGACATGGTAGAACCCTGGGGCGTCCCGCAGATGTAGTAATAGCCGCGGCACCAGCCCAGCTCCTGCTTCCCGCTGATCTTGGACGTGATCAGCCGTTTTTCCTCCAGGCTTCCCACTCGGTGCACCTCGAAGATCTCCCTTGGCCGTTCCTTCGGCGGAAAAAAATATACCCGCAGACATTCGTCTGTCTGGGTGATATAAAAATTGCCTGCCCAGCTGTCCGGCAGTGTGATCAGATAGTCGTCGTTGCCGATTACGGTTCCGTCATAAGCCACTATCCTCTGCTGAACCACACCGTCCTCCACCCAGGCTCCATCCTCATTAACCTCATACCCTTTTCCCACCAGGGCATTGGTAACCATGTATCCGTTTTCATCGAAGTAATAGCATTCTGCCAGGCAGTCGCCGTCTCCGTCCAGCCATTTCCACGTATCCCGAGGATACGAGCCGTCTTCCTCCTGCCACCACCATCTGCCGCTTCCGTCATGGACCCAGTGTCCCGCATAGGAGGGAAACGCAGCCAATACCGACAGCAGCACGCCTGCCGCCAGCCCTGTCCGGATCTTCATAAGCTCTTTCCTCCTGCATGAATGAGTCTGTTTCTTTTTATCATACCATGAAGGGACGCAAATGAAAACAACGGCACTTCTTAAAAATTTATTAAGATAGTATCTCCGTCTCCCCGTCCTTTATACGTCCTCCTCCGGGTTCAGAAGCTCTCTCTCCAGCTCTCTGGCCGCAATGCTCAAAGGCCTTCCTCCGTCCTTCACCAGACAGATGGACCGTTCCGGTATCTTCTCCTTAAGCGCAATGGGAAACAGTTCTCCCCGCCGTACCGCCTCCGCGGAGAAATCCTCCGGCAGAAAGCCCAGGCCCAGGTCATTTTTCACCAGGGGCAGAATCTGATCCGTAGTAGCCGCCTCCATATCAGGCTCCCACAGAATTCCGTTTTCCGCGAAAAACTGGCTGTAGAATTCATAAGTCTTCGTATCTCTTCCCAGACTAACCAGAGGGTAGGAGCTCAGTTCCTTAAGGCTTACGGTTCCGCAGGACAGTTCCTGAAACTGGGGCCCTCCCACCAGGATCTCCCGGAAGGTCTTCAGAGGAATCTCTTCCAGCGGACGGACAATTCCCGTAGGCGTGGTAACCACGGCGAAATCCACCTGCCCCCGTTTCAGAGAAGACACTGCCTGCGGAGTGGAGTAGCTGCAGATCCGGATTCGGATTCCGGGATAGGACCGGTGGAAGCGGCACAGCTTAGGCAGCAGATAGCAGTGAAGAGCCGTCTCGCTGGCTCCCACAGACACAACTCCCCGTTGCAGGCTCTTATCTCCCGCCAGCTCCGTCTCTCCGGCCTGGAGCTGCTCATGGGCTACCGCCACATGAGCGTAAAGCTTTTCCCCTTCCGGCGTCAGATGAACTCCCTTATTGGACCGCACAAAAAGCCGGCAGCCCAGTTCATTTTCCAGATTGTTCATGGATCTGGTAATATTCGGCTGGCTGTTCATCAGGACCCGGGCCGCGTGGGTGAAACTCTGGTACTTTGCCACGTAATAAAAAATGCGATAATAGTCATAAGTTATGGCCATATTCTCCCCTTTTGGCATATCTAATTGATATGGTAAAAATCTCAAATTTACATTTTACTTCTTGTGTTAAAAGAAGTATAATATAAAATGACGGGAAAGGCAATTTTCCTTGCCACAAAATTAACAGGAGGACAAGAACATGGAAACCTATGGATTAGAGAAACTTGGAATTACCAATACCGGCACTGTTTACCGCAATTTAAACGTTGCCCGTCTGGTAGAAGAATCATTAAAGCGCGGTGAAGGCATCCTTATGGATACGGGAGCTCTCGCTGTAACGACCGGTAAATATACAGGACGCTCTCCTAAGGACAAGTTCATCGTAGATACTGCAGATATTCATGACAAGATTGCCTGGGGCAGCGTAAACGTTGCAATTTCTGAGGAAAAATATCAGAACATCAAGAACAAAATGTTTGCATACCTGCAGCAGAAGGACCTGTTTATTTTTGATGGCTTCGCCGGAGCAGATGAGAAATACACCAGAAAATTCCGTATCATCAACGAACTGGCATGCCAGAACCTGTTCATCCACCAGCTTCTGATCCGTCCCACCGCAGAACAGCTGGAGACCTACGGAGACGCTGATTTCACATTAGTAGTAGCTCCCGGCTTCCACTGTGTACCCGAGGCTGACGGCACTAATTCCGAGGCTGCAATTATCGTAAACTTCTCTGAGAAGCTGGTTCTGATCGCCGGTTCCAGATATTCCGGCGAGATCAAGAAATCCGTATTCTCTGTTATGAACTACTTAATGCCTGTGGAAGAGAACGTGCTTCCCATGCACTGCTCCGCCAACATGGATCCGGAAACCCAGGAAACTGCCGTTTTCTTCGGCCTGTCCGGCACCGGAAAGACCACTCTGTCTGCAGATCCCTCCCGCAAGCTCATCGGCGATGACGAGCACGGCTGGTCCGAGGACGGCGTGTTCAACTTTGAGGGCGGCTGCTATGCGAAATGCATCAACCTGAACCCGGAGAATGAGCCCGATATCTACAATGCCATCCGTTTCGGAAGCCAGGTAGAAAACGTAGTGGTTGATCCGGAAACCAGAGTTCCCGACTATGATGACGGCTCCCTTACCGAGAACACTCGCGTAGGCTACCCCATCGACTACATCAACAACGCTCAGATCCCCGGAAAGGGAGGCATTCCCAAAGTGGTAATTTTCCTTACCGCTGACGCTTTCGGCGTACTGCCGCCCATCTCCAGACTGGATGAGAATGCGGCCATGTATCACTTTGTAACAGGCTTCACCTCCAAGCTGGCCGGAACAGAGCGCGGCATTCAGGAGCCTCAGCCCACCTTCTCCACCCTGTTCGGCGAGCCCTTCATGCCGCTTGATCCGTCCGTTTATGCCACCATGCTGGGCGAAAAGATCGAGAAATACGGCACCAAGGTATACCTTGTAAATACCGGATGGTCCGGCGGTCCTTACGGAGTGGGAAGCCGTATGAAGCTTTCCTATACCAGAGCCATGATCACCGCCGCATTAAACGGCAGCTTCGACAGCGTGGAATACAAACACGACGAGATCTTCAACGTAGACGTTCCCCAGAGCTGTCCGGGAGTACCCTCTGAGATCATGAACCCCAGAGATACCTGGGCTGACAAGGACGCTTATGACGTTTCCGCCAAGAAGCTGGCCAAGATGTTCGCCGACAACTTCGCCAAGAAGTATCCGAATATGCCTAAGGAGATTGCCGAGGCAGGTCCGAAGGCTGAGTAATTTTTAATCTGACATATTAAATGGGAAGTGCTGTACAGCCATATTACGCAATGTCTGCAGCACTTCCCATTTTTAATATTATACCCAGAAATCTGTGGCGCAGTATTGAATCTCACCTGCGCATATGGTCATCTGCGGCACCAGAAGCCTATTTCACGGAAGCCGCAATCTCGGCGCACATCTCCCGGAGAGCCGCCCGCTGCTCTTCCTTCAGGGAAGACTTCACCGTAACGCTCTTCTCCAGTATTTCCATTCCCTTTAAGGAAGACACCAATTCTCTCATGATCTTGCCGGACTGGGGCGCCCAGGATCCGTTCTCAATAATGGATATCTTTCTGTTCTGCAGATTCAGCGCCTTCACATCCTCCAGCAGATTCAGCATGGCCGGATACAGACCGTTATTGTAGGTGGGGGCTGCCAGCACAATATTGCTGCACCGGAAAATCTCGGAAATCAGGAAGGACACATGTGTTCTGGAAACGTCATAGACTGCCGTGTTCTTCACACCGGCCTCTGCCAGCATGGAGGCAAGAATCTCCGCAGCCTCTGCCGTATTTCCGTACATGGATCCGTAGAAGATTGCCACCGCTTTTTCTTCCGCCTCATAGCGGCTCCACTGATCGTGCTTCTTGAGCAGCTCGCCGATTCCTGTTTTCCAGACCTGTCCGTGAAGGGGGCAGATCATGGAAATGTCCAGACCGGCAGCCTTTTTCAGCACTGCCTGCACCTGCGGTCCGTATTTCCCCACAATATTGGAGAAATACCGGCGCATTTCCGCCAGGTCCGCAAAGGGGCTGTCCTGCTCATCATTGAAAAGCGCGTCTACTGCGCCGAAGCTGCCGAAGGCATCGGCCGAGAACAGAATCTTTTCCGCAGACTCGTAGGCCATCATTACCTCCGGCCAATGCACCATGGGAGCAGACACGAAATGAAGCTTGTGGAAGCCCAGATCCAGCTCGTCACCTTCCTTCACCTCAACCGTGCGGCCTTCCAAATCCAGTTCGTAGAACTGACGGATCAGCTGGAAGGTCTTCGTATTGCCCACCACCTTGGCTGCCGGATACAGCTTCATCAGCATTTCAATATTGGCGCAGTGATCCGGCTCCATATGATTTACCACAATATAGTCCAGCTCTCTGCCGTTTAAGGCCCCTTTCAGGTTGTCCAGAAACTGCAGGGTCACCGCAGCATCGGCAGTATCCATCACCGCTGTCTTTTCGTCCAGGATTACGTAAGAGTTGTAGGAAACTCCTTTTTCCACCGGAAACAGGTTCTCAAACAAGGCGATCCGCCTGTCATTGGACCCGATCCATATCACACTGTCTGTTACATTTCTCGTATTCTGCATGATCTCACCTTTCCCATCCTATTTCTATCTTAGCATACGCGCTGCCGGCCGGCGGCCGCCAGCTCTGCATCGCACCAGTTCTGTCCAGGTAGAATATACCATCAGAAAAAGGCCCTGTCAACATTTCAGGGCCTCTTTTCCCGCGCTGCTTCCGGGCTTATGCCCCCGTCTGCAGGGCGGCAGATATCTTTCCGAATACCTCGTTCAGATCAATGGGTTTGCTGATATGGCCGTTCATTCCGCTGGCCAGACTCTTCTCCACATCCTCTGAAAACGCATTGGCCGTCATTGCCAGAATGGGAACGGTCTTTGCATCCTTACGGTCCAGCCGCCGGATGGCCATAGTTGCTTCGTACCCGTTCATCACCGGCATCTGTACATCCATCAGGATCAGATCAAAATACCCCGGCACGGACCGCGAGAAGTGTTCCACCGCCTCCTGTCCGTCGGCTGCGGTTTCAATCACAGCTCCGGTCGCCTCCAGCAGCCCTACGGCAATCTCCATGTTCAGTTCATTGTCCTCCACCACCAGAAAACGCCGTCCTCGGAAATCTCCTTCCGGAGTCCCGCTCTCCTTTTTCTCACCGGAACTGCCCTCCGATATCTCCGTCAGAAGGGCCGCCAGGGCAGATTCAAACAACGGTTTTGTAATAATGGAAAAGGCTCCCGCTTTCCTGCTCTTCTCCTGAATCTCCGTAGTATCGTAAGCCGTCATCAGTACGGACGCCGGCTTGCGGGACACCGACGAAGCCCTTATTCTGCGGATCGTTTCCAACCCGTCTATAAACGGCATCTTCCAGTCAATCAGACACAGGTCATAGGGGATCCCGCTCATCTGAGCCTGCTCCGCCCGCGCAGCCGCTTCGTATCCGTTATCTGTGGTTTCCACCTGAGCTCCCAGTTTCTCCAGCATCAGCCTGGCGTGCGCCACGGCGTCAGGATCGTCGTCAGCCACCAGAACGCGAATGCCGCTGAAGTCCTTTCTGTCCTTATTGTCCTGCTCCACACGGCCAAAGGGAAGAATCACTGAAAACGTAGTTCCCTTTCCCAAGCTGCTGGAAACAGATATCTTTCCGTCCATCATTTCCGTAAAGCGTTTGGAAATGGAAAGTCCCAGGCCGGTTCCTCCGTACACCTGGCTTACATTGGAATTCTCCTGCTCAAAGGCCTGGAATATCTTGTGGAAATTCTCCGGAGCAATGCCGCAGCCCGTATCCGCCACTTCAAATTTCAGCCAGATTCTTTCCCCTTCTCCTTCATCCTGAAGCCTGGTTACCCTCAGAGTGATCTTTCCTCCCCTGGGAGTGAATTTCAGAGCATTGGACAGCAGGTTCATCAGAATCTGATTGACGCGAAGAGAATCGCCCCACAGATTCTCCTCCACATCTCCCACAAACATGACCTCAAACTCGATCCCTTTATCATTGGCCTGACCGTAGATCACCTCATTCAAGGACTCCATCAGAGCACGGAAATCAAAATTAGTCCTGTTGATCTCCAGCTTTCCGCTCTCGATTTTCGACATATCCAGCACGTCATTGATCAGGCTCAGCAGATGCTTGGAAGCCAGGCTGATCTTCCGCAGGCATTCCGCCACCCGCTCCCTGTTGTCCTGGTTCTGCTGAGCCAGCATTACCATTCCGATAATGCCGTTCATGGGCGTTCTGATCTCATGAGACATCCGGGACAGAAACTCGCTCTTGGCTTTATTGGCCTGATTGGCCTGAACCATGGCCTCTTCCAGCTCCTTCTGGGTTCTGATCATCTCCGTTTCGTCCGTAAGCACCGTAATAAACCGCTCTCTTCCTTCAGAGAAAATACGGTAAGTCTGAAGGGCAAAAATCTTTTCTTCCTCCAAAGCCGGGTGGCGGTAGTGAAAAATCGCGTTCCAGTAGGTTTCATCCTGTGTGTTGAACAGCTCCCGGATCATCTTTCTGTCGCCTTCATCCATATATTCAAACAGGAGCGCCGGAGAAACCTCCTTCGGGTCCGGCTCAAATCCCAGAATCCGGCCTGCATTTTCCGAAATAAAATTTCTTTCCGGGTGATCCAGCTCATTGATCATGAAAATATGATCGATGGTCTTTGAAAGCAGATCAAACAGCTGATTCTGGTTCTGAAGCCGGTCCGTCTGCCACTTCAGCAGATACTGATAGATCAGGAGAACAATGAGAACCACCGCAAAGATCATGCAGGAGGTGATCACGGAATAAAATCCCGTGTTCTTCGCCTGCTCGTAGAAATACTGGAATTTGTCCCTTGCATAGGAAATAATCTCGCTCAGCTGGTCGTCAAACGCTTCATTAATTTCATTCAGATGCTCCGTGCTGTAAGCCACTATCTCATCCGCGCTCCGGTCTGCGGCCGCAGCGTAGTCCAGGAAGCTGTCCTGCTCTCTCTGCATCTCTTCCAGCAGCCTTCGAAGCCGTTTTACATCCTCCTGATTTCCCAGAAATCTATCCTCAATCACATTCAGCTGCGTTTCCCCGTCTTCGTAAAAATTGCCGATTCTTTCCCGGATATCCGCAACCACCTCCGGCGTGTTGATATGGCGCAGCTGTTCAAAAATAATCCTTACATTGTCCACGTCATTCTGAAGCTTCCCTCCGGCGTCCATCACGCGGAACGGATGCTCCTGAATGGCATCCAGCTTGGACGTCAGGCTCCTGACGCTGATAATCATGCATATAAGAAATACAATAAGCAGTACTACCAAAGCTGCTCCCGAAGCAGAAGAAATTTTTTTATTTCGGGCAAGCTGCTTTTTTTCTCGTTTCATACCCCTTCCCCCCGGCCTTTTTTTATATATTATCACAAAAAAACCCCTCTGAGAATCTTTCCCGGGGGATTTTGCCGTTTTTCAGCCGCTCTCCGTTTCCCGCTGCCGGACGGTCCGAGCCTTCTCAGACGCGGGGGCCGCAGATTTACAAAGGAAGGCGGGGTGCGGACCGGGAAGCTCAGCTTCCCCTCCGTACCCCGCTGCAGATGTTCTACGATCCATATCGTTCTTCCTGTTTTCCATCTTATTTGATAATAAGATCCCTGCCCTTTGTGTCAGAGTTCAGACATACGGCTCCGATCAGGATAATGCCGATTACGATGTCCTTCCACAGAGGATCCACTCCCATCATATTCAGACCGGAAGTTACGCCGGTGATGGTCACCACGCCGATCATGGTTCTGAGCACGCTTCCGCGCCCGCCTGCCATGGAGGTTCCTCCCAAGGCCACGGAGGCAATCGCAGTAAGGGTAAGAGCATCTCCCACGGTAGGCACTGCGGATTTCAGCTTATACGCATAAAATGCGCCGGCCAGAGCACTGCAGCCTCCGCTGACTACAAACGCCGATATCTGGGCCATATCTGTGTCCACGCCGGCCAGTCTGGCTGCGCTCACATTGGCTCCCACTGCGAAAATTGATTTTCCGTATACGGTATACTGCTGGAATACATAGAGCAGAGCCACACCCATCAGGGCGATAATGAACATGATGGGGATGCCGGCTACCTTCTCGGTCGCCCACCTTACCATAAATCTCTTATCCATGGGAATGATCTCCGATCCGTTGGGACAGAGAGTCAAAGCCACATAGGACCAGAAGTTGGTGGTACACAGGGTAACAATAAAGGACGGAAGCTTAAGCTTCGTCACAAGAAGTCCGTTGATCAGTCCCATTGCCAGTCCTACCGCCAGCATGATGGGAATAATCAGATTTCCAAAATCAGCCACATAAATGCCTGTCAGCACGCAGGTACAGGATACCATGGCGCCCGCTCCCAGATCAATGCCTCCCGTATAAATTACAAAAGAAAGGCCTCCGGCCATCAGAAGCAGCGGCGCCGCCTCGATCATCATATTCTGCAGGCTGTAAGCCCCGATGAAGTTTGGTATCACAACGCTGAATACGCCAAAAACCAGCACAATGCTTATCAGGCACATGTACTTTGAATAATCAGATATACTAATTTTCTTCTTTTTATCAGCCATGTTATGTACCCTCCTACATCATTTTCTGAACAATATCCAGCTGAAGAGGCTTATCTCCCACAGGACAGTCGAAGCTTCCTCTGATCAGGCCGTCTCTCAGCACGATGATCCTGCTGGAGAGTCCGATGCACTCATCCAGAGTATCGCCCAGCAGAATAATGGAATTGCCGGCCGCCGTCATCTCTCTGATCAGGCTGTAGATTTCCTCCTTTGAGCCTACGTCCACGCCTCTGGTGGGGTGGTTCAGAATCAGAATGCCGCAGCCGCTTTCCAGGGCTCTGGCAAAAATTACCTTCTGAGCATTTCCTCCCGACAGCTGGTTAATTCGTTCATTGATGGAAAAGCACTTAACTCCCGCTTTTTTCACCCAGTCCTCCGCAACCCTGCGGGTCTTTTTGGCGGAAAGGAAGCTGTGCTTGGACAGAGCGTCCATATGGGAAATAACAATATTGTCCTCTATGGACATCATTCCGATCATGCCCTCGTCGCGGCGTTCCTTGGGTACGGAAAGAATGCCCTTCTTTCTTGCAGCGCAGGGATTGGGGAATGTGCATTCCTTTCCCTTAATCTTGATTTTTCCTGCCGTGGGAGCGGCATCGCCCACCAGCACGGCGCAGATATCCTCTTTTCCGGAACCTTCCACTCCGCACAGTCCCAGGATTTCTCCCTTTCTCAGCTGAAAGCTCACATGATTGAACGCGCCGAACAGGCTCAGGTCCTCAACCTCAAGAATCACTTCCTCCGTGGGAACGGTCTGCTTGCTTTCCACGTAGAATTCTCCCGTGGTAGCTCTTCCTACCATCTTCTCATAGAGCAGATTCACGTCCGCCCCCTTCGTAGGCATTACCGCCGTCTCCTCTCCGTCCTTAAATACGTAGATTCTGTCCGTAATCTCCAGGACCTCGTCCAGACGATGGGAAATAAAGATCACCGCATTTCCCTGCTCCTTCATATTTCTCACCTGAACAAACAGCTTTTGGATTTCCTCGTCGGAAAGGACCGTAGTCGGCTCGTCCAGAAGAATAATGGCGTGACCGTTTGCGGACTCCGTCACCACATCCAGCACCTTTGCGATCTCCACCATTTGTCTTGCGGCAAAGTCGATATCTCTTACCCTTTTTGCCGGATCCAGATCCATATCGATCCGGCTCAAAGCCTTCTTCGCATCCTGGTTCATCTTTTTCCAGTTGACAAACCCGCAGGTAGCATACTCCTTCTCTCTTCCCAGATAAATATTCTGGGCAATGGTAAGATTTCCTACCAGAGACTGCTCCTGGAATACCATTCCGATGCCCTGATGGTTTGCGTCCAGAATGGAGCTGGCCGAATAGGGCTTCCCCTGCAGGAACATCTCTCCCATGGAAGGCTTCTCCACGCCGCTGATCAGTTTCATGAGAGTGGACTTTCCCGCTCCGTTTTCGCCGATCAGTCCGATTACCTCGCCGCCATAAATATGCATATCGATATCATGGAGAACGGTATTGGCTCCGTACGTTTTCCCAACGCCTTTTGCTTCAAATAACAACTCGCCCATTTGTCACCCTCCTTATTTGGATATCGTCTTGCGAGTACGGTTGATGGTAAGCGCTACGGCAACAATGATGATGACTCCCTGAATTACTTTTTTCACATATGGGTCAACGCCCATAAGAGTCAGCCAGTTGGCGAGCTCTGTGTATATCAAAACTCCGACAAAAGCAGACAGTGCCCCGCCCTTGCCTCCGGCCAATGAACCGCCGCCGATCACAATTGCTGTTACTACGGGAAACATCTGATTCAGACCGATGCTGGATTGTCCTAATTTAAGACGTATGCACTGAAGAATTCCTGCCATCCCCGCCGTGCATCCGCATAAAGCAAAAACCTTGATTTTCGTAAGGCCAATATTAATACCTGTAGACGCCGCTGCCGTCTCATTGTCGCCGATCGCATATACGGCCCGGCCGAATGCCGTATAATTCAGAATCAGCGCGCCTGCAATGAAGATCAGAAATGCAATGATGGTGATATAAGGAATCCCCAGAAGTTTTCCCTGAGACAGTACGATAAACAGTTCGTCCTTTACCTGTATGGGCGTACCCTGATAAACCAGAACGGCCACGCCGGTCATAATGCTGCCTACGGCATAAGTAACGATAAAAGTGGCAATTCTTGCCTTTACATGAATAAATCCGGTCACTGCCCCGATCAGGGTGCTGATCAGCACAACGGCAATGATTCCAAGAAGGCCAAAATCATTGCTGTTGGAATTGTTGACTACCAGAAAAGCCACAAATGACCCGGCAAAGCCCATTACTCCCTCTATGGAAAGGTCAATGCTTCCCAGCAGCAGCACATAGGTCAGTCCCACGGAAATTACGAGAGGGATGGACATCTGGTACATAATGTTGACCACGTTTCCCCAGGTAAAAAAGTCCTTCTGGGAAACTGCTCCTATCATAGTCATGATGATCAGCAAAATCAGTGGAGCATATCTTCTTATTTTATCTTTTCTCGCATCATCCTTAACCTTCTGCGCAAACTGCTGTCCCACGGATAATGTAGCTAAAGATTCTTCCCATTTATTCTTCATTCTATTATCCCCTTACCAAATAATTATCATGGAACACTGCTCCCTTTTGAAAGAAAGTGGGTTTGCCATAAGGCAAGCCCACTTTACTATTACCTACTCCAGACTATTATTCCTGATATTTATCAATACAGAAGGACAGGTCATTGTAGTCATAGCCAGGGTCCTTAGTCTTAATAAACTTATCAATGATCTCGTTTGCATTATCCTTGGTAACCAGAGTCGTCTTGCAGAAGATCAGGCGCTCGTTGTCCGGGATAGAGGTGGGATCCAGTATTCCAAGAGCTGCCTGGATTGCATAGGATGCACCGTAGCCGGCGATCATGTATCCGTTGTTCGCATTGGTAATAACCATATCTCCATCGTTTACTGCGTTCAGAGCGGCCTCAATACCGTCACATCCGCTTACCATAACCTGGCCGTTCAGTCCCTTGTTCTTCAGAGCCTCTACGGCGCCCAGTGCCATGGTGTCATTTGCGGAGTAGATACCCTTCAGATCCGGATATTTCACCAGCCAGTTCTCTGTCAGGGTCATAGCCTCAGACTGGCTCCAGCTTGCGGTCTGGCTGTCTACTACTTCGATGTTCGGATAGTCCTTTAAAGCTTCTTCAAATGCTTTATGTCTGTTGGTAGCGGAGTCATCTCCTAACAGACCCTGCAGCTCCACAACCTGTCCTTCTCCGCCGATGGACTCGAACAGAGCGGTTGCTGTTGCCTTACCGATGGCAATGTCATCCAGCATCAGGCTGGCTACGAAATGGGGATAATCCTTCGGATACAGTCCCTCAGCTCTGTGAGCCAGGATGGTCACATAGTTTCCGGATTCTTCGCAGAGCTCTGCGATGTTTGCCGTATTGGCAGTAGAGGAAGGATCAACTACAAAGATCGCCTTATCGCCGTACTGCGCAATGTAGTCCTTGATTCCCTGCAGCTGCTTGTTGTCATCGCTGTCACAGGTCAGCACATCTGCGGATACTCCGTAGGCTGCCGCTGCCAGCTTTGCGCCCTCTGCTTCCTGAGCCCAGTACTCATTGTCCATGGAGTGGATGCAGATCGCCAGATGATAGTCAGAACCTGCCAGTGCAGCGGCAGCCTCTGTGCCCTCAGCCTCTTCAGCCGCAGCCTCCGTCGCCGCCTCTGTTGCTGCTGTGGTTTCTGCTGTCTGGCTGGAACATCCTGCCAGGGCGGATACAACCATTGCACCTGCCATCAATACTGCAAAAATCCTTTTTTTCATGTTACAACCTCCTTTTATTATAATTTTTTTCTATACGTAAATGCCTTCTGCAGCATTTAGTATTCTTCCTGATTCATACGATTGCGGGCATTGATCGCCGCACCTACGATTCCTGCCTCCGGGTCGGAGTGAGCCATGATGAACCGCACCGATTCTCTGGGATAGGGAATCCTCAGATTTTCTCTTACCGTGCGCTGGAAATATTCCATAGGAAAATTCTCCATCTCCACCACTCCGCCTCCCAGAACCACGCATCCCGGGTCCAGTATGGTGATCTCCGTTGCCGCAGCTACGGCGCAGGCGCGGACCACCGCCAGCACATCCTCCTCCTGTCCGTGCCGGAGGAAGATCTCCCCCACCGGACAGCCGTATTTTTCCTGAGCCAGAAGAGCCAGGGTTCTGCCGCTGGCTTTCAGCTCGATGCAGCCGTTTTTTCCGCAGCCGCAGGCGCCTTCAAAGCCAAGAACCGGTATGTGGCCCAGCTCGCAGGCCGAACCGGAATGGCCGATGTACACCTTTCCGTCTATGCACATGGCATTTCCCAGCCCTGTGCCGATAAAAATCCCTGCCACAATGCCTCTGCTGTCAATATTTCCTTTCCAGATCTCATACAAAAGAGCCGTATTCACATCCCGTTCCATGAAAACCGGAAGGGACAGTCTCTCCGAAAGAATATCCACCAGAGAAATATTGTTCAGGCCTTTGATATTAGGAGAATTAAAGTTGATCGTTCTTTCCCGATTCATCAGGGACGCCAGCGATAGGGTCATACAGCAGAATGCTTCTTTGCCGTACTTTTCCAGATAGGGCCTTGTCAGCTCCTCCAGATAAGCCCCCTTGTCTTCCGCCTCCGACAGAAGGCTGCTGGGCTCTTTTCCGAATTCCAGCACCTTCAGGTCCTGATCCACCACTCCGTATCTGAGATTGGTTCCTCCGATCTCCACCGACAAAAACAGTTTATCCACCTGTGTCCTTCCTGCCGTCATGCCTTTCCGGCGCTTCCCATCACATCAATCTTATGAAGGTAAATCTCCTTCATCATCACTCTGTTTTTCAGGGTAAATACCCTGCTGTCTATGGCTGCCGGATTTTCCGCCAAAATCTTTCTGGTGTTCGCCAACGCGCTGATCCAGCCATCCGTAGCAATATTTACCTTGCAGACGCCCATATGGGCCGCTTTTGTCACCTGCTCCTCCGGAATTCCTGCCACCGCTTCAATGTGTCCGCCGTATTGATTGATCATATCCACAAATTTCGGATCGATGGCGGACGCCCCGTGAAGCACAATGGGAAATCCCGGAACCCGGTTCATCACATCCTGAAGGATGTCATAGCGCAGCTCCGGAAGACTTCCGTCCGGATTCGGCTTGATCTTCACCAGACCGTGGCAGGTGCCGATGGAGATAGCCAGACTGTCGCATCCCGTCTTTTTCACAAATTCCTCTACCTTAGCCGGATCGGTATAAAGGCTGGTTCGGCTTCCTTCTTCTCCCGCCTCTTCCGCTCCGGAAAGAACTCCCAGCTCCGCCTCCACCGTAACGCCGTGACGATGAGCATAGTCCACGGTTTTCTTCGTCAGCGCCACATTTTCTTCAAAAGGAAGAGCGCTGCCGTCGATCATAATGGATGAAAAGCCGAATTCCACCGCATCGACGCACTGGGCGAAGGTCATTCCGTGATCCAGATGAAGGGCCACCGGAATATCCAGCCCCGCGTTGTGGATCCGGTCAATGCCTGACTGCACGATTCTGGCAAGAATCTCATAGCCCAGCTGCTTATGCAGGTTCGGCGACGCCAGCAGAATGACCGGAGATCTTTTCTCGATCACAGCGTCCATGATGGCGTTGAACTGCTCAATGGAAATAAAATTGAAAGCAGGTACCGCATAGCCTTCCGCATATGCTTTTTCAAACATTTCTTTTGTATTTACCTGTCCCAGTTCCGTATAGTGATACAACGTTCACACCTCCAGTATTTTCATTATCCCTGTCAGACATAGGGGTTCCGGAGCACCGTATATTCCGGAAGTTCTCCTATGAGAGGCATGATATAATTCAGAAATTCCCTTTTTATGAAACGGCGGTCTTCCGTCACATAATCCGGAGAAAGATTTTTATCCGATCCGGCTACCTGCTCCAGCTCTTCCAGTCCGTATACCGGCCGGTAGACCGGTCCCTTTTCCCTCTCTATGGTGACCATTTTCATAGTCTCTCCACGGACAGCTGCCCGGACAGCCTGTCTGCCCGCTTCCTCCGCTTCCTCCCGGTCGATCTCCGACACGTCGTGAGCGCCGCAGCGCTGCATCAGTCCCAAGTCGATTCCCCGTATCTTGCAGTCAAAATGATCTCTCAGAAGTCTGCTCACATAGGGAGTCAGTCCCCCCATATTTTTCTGCATGTCCATTCCCTTATTGATGGAGGTGTCCTCAAACAGAAATCTTCCGTCTGCGGTCCGCACGCCTTCGGCAATCACGGCAAAGCATTTGCCCTTTTCCTCCAAAACCATCCTCACATCACTGATGAAACGCTGCTGGTCAAAGACCGTCTCAGGCACATAGATCAGATCCGGCCCTCTGCCGATCTCTGACGCCGCCAGAGCCGCCGCCGCCAGAAAACCGGTATTTCGTCCCATCACCTCCGCAAACATGATCAGCTCCGTATCATAAGTCATCATGTCTCTCGCCAGCTCCGACACGGTAAGCACCACGTGCCTGGCTGCCGAAGGATATCCCGGAGCATGGTCAATGCAGGAAATATCGTTGTCCACCGTTTTGGGAATCACAATCAGCTTCGCATCATAGCCCCGCTCCCTCAGAAATCCTCCCAGCCTGAGCCCTGCTCTGGCCGATCCGTTGCCTCCGTTGATAAACAGATACCGGATATCCAGTTCCTTTAAAGTTTCCAGAACCGCCTCGTAATCCTTCTTCTGAGGATCCTTCTCATCGATCTCGTACCGGCAGGAGCCGAATATCATGGACGGAGTCCGGGGAAGACGATCTTCATTCTCCATCTCCTCCGTCACGTCAAACAGCTTCTTTCTGATCACTCCCAGGATTCCGTGCTCCGAGGCATATATCCTGCGGATTTCCGCAGATTTTCTGCACTCTTTTATAACGCCGTAGGCCGATGCATTGATCACTGCCGTCGGTCCTCCGGATTGGATATACAGCGCGTTTCCTCCGTTGTTCATAACCCTCCTGTCCTCCGCATGACGCGGTCTATTCTGCCTGAAGTCTGGGATAAAGATCTTTTACTCTCTGATAAAGTTCCCGGAATATTTCCTGCTGCTCTTTGTAACGCTTTACGTTTTCCGCAACAGGCTCTACGGGATCTCTGTGAAGCTTTACCACGGCGGCACAGGCTTCTTTCATATCTTTATATACTCCGCACCCCACTCCTGCCATAAGAGCCGCTCCCTGGCAGGCCTCTTCTTCCGTTTCTGTTGTATATACGGGCATTTCCATAATGTCCGCCTGAATCTGCTTCCAGACGACGCCCTTGGCCGCCCCTCCGGAAGAGATCATTCTTTCCCGTTTGATTCCCATATCATCCAGCACTCCGGTACATTCCTTCAGATTAAAGATCACACCCTCCATTGTGGCGCGGATTATATGAGCTCTTTCATGCTTCATTCCCAGTCCGAAATAAATTCCCTTGGCATGAGGATCCATCACCGGTGTCCGCTCTCCCGCCAGATAGGGGATAAACAGCAGACCCTCCGCTCCTGCCGGGACCAGCCCGGCTTCTTCGTCCAGTTCGCCGTAGGAGCGGCCGTCCTTCAGCACCTTCTTCTTCAGCCAGCTGAGCGTGCTCCCTCCGTTCAGCGCTCCTCCCTGAACGTACCATCTGTCCGGCACTCCGTGACACCAGGTCTGCAGGCGCATCCTGCCGTCATAAACCGGCCGGTTCACCGCCACGGCAATCTGTGACGCCGTACCGATATTGCAGGCCATGGTTCCTTCCTCCGTCACACCGTTTCCGATGAGCTGAGCTGCGGAATCCCCGGCTCCGTATACTACTTTTGTATGTTCTGACAGACCGGTCTCCCGGGCAGCCTCTGCCGAGACGCAGCCTGCAGCTTCCGCGCTTTCTCCGACCGCCGGCCATATATCTTCTTTTAACCCGGCTCTTCCGATCAGTTCCCGGCACCAGCACCGGTTCTTCACGGAAAACGCCAGAGTGGCACTGGCATCCGCGCAGTCTGTCCCGATCTCCCCTGTCAGCCGATACCGGATATAATCCTTCGGAAGCATCACATACCGGATCTTCTCATAAGTCTCCGGCTGATGCCTTTTCATCCAGAGCAGAGAGCAGATCATCATTCCGGCTCCCGGCTGATTCAGCAGTTCCCTATCTGTCAGCTCTCCTGCCAGCTCCCGGAGCAGCGCCGCCTCCTCTGAAGAGCGCTGATCCATCCAGATAATCGCCGGTCCGACCAGCCTGCGCCCGCTGTCCATGGCCACCAGTCCGTGCATCTGACCGGAAAACCCGATTCCCGTCAGGTCCTCCGGATTGATTTCTGAAGCAGCGAGAGCCTCTCTGATCGCTTCGACCGTACACCTCCACCAAAGCTCCGGATCCTGCTCCGCATAAGACATCTTCGGAGTCATAACCTCATAGCCTCTGTGAGCGACCGCCGCAGTTTTCCCGCCGCTGTCCATAATCAGAACCTTCACACTGGACGTTCCCAAATCAATTCCTGCCAAATATCCCATAAGCTCACCTTTGAATGATTTCAATCTCCACGCCGTTCGGATCTGTGATCAGCATGGTGCTGCACTCCAGTTTTTCCACGTAGGAGGGGGGCTTTCTCACCGGCACTCCCCGCTCCTGACAGATCCCATACAGTTCATCCAGGCTGTCTGTTTCCAGGCAGAAATGGCGGTACGTCCCCACATCCGTTTCCCGGACGGACTTTTCCGGCTGTCTTTCTTCGTAATCGATCAGCTCCAGCCTCACTCCCTGAGGAAGTTTGAAATAGGTCAGAGTGTGGTCTCCCATATGAATAAAGCCAGCCTCTTCCAGTCCCAGTACTTCCCTGTAAAACTGTCCGGACTTTTCAAGCTCCTTTACGTTGATCGTAATATGATCCAGCCCTGTAATGTTCATCGGAATTCCCCCTAGTATAATAATGGTGTAGTCAATAAGACTACTCGGTTAATAAGTTTCTATGATTAAATAACAGAAGAAGGTGTTCTTCCTTCATCAGATGTTATCCTAAAATAATTATCATGTCTGACG
>CALWEP010000168.1 GCA_944377325.1 uncultured Lachnospiraceae bacterium | reverse complement strand
GGATATACGGATGAGGAACTGGATCGTCCTCTGATCGGTGTGGTCAGCGCTTTCAGCGAGATTGTGCCCGGTCATATGCACCTGGATAAGCTGGCTCAGGCGGCTAAGGACGGCGTCCGCATGGCGGGAGGAACGCCGGTGCTGGTTCCGGCCATCGGCGTCTGCGACGGCATTGCCATGGGGCACAAGGGCATGAAATTTTCCCTTCCCAGCCGTGAGCTGATCTGTGATTCCATTGAGACCATGGCTCAGGCCCACTGCTTTGACGGCCTGGTTCTGGTTCCCAACTGCGATAAAATCGTACCGGCCATGCTCATGGCAGCGGCCAGACTGAACATTCCCTCCATTGTTGTCAGCGGCGGTCCCATGCTGGCAGGCCGGCAGGGGAAGAGGAAAGTAAGCCTTTCCCAGATGTTTGAAGCGGTAGGCGGCTTCAAGGCCGGCCTGATCGATCAGGAGACTCTGGATGACTATACCCAGAATACCTGCCCCGGCTGCGGAAGCTGCGCCGGCATGTATACGGCAAACAGCATGAACTGCCTGTCGGAGGCCATCGGCATGGCGCTCCCGGGGAACGGAACCATTCCCGCCGTTTACGCGGCCAGAACCCAGCTGGCGAAGCACGCGGGCATGAAGATCATGGAGCTTGTGGAAAAGGACATCAAGCCGAGAGACATTCTGACGCCTCAGGCTTTTGAAAACGCTTTGGCTACGGACATGGCTTTAGGCTGCAGCACCAACAGCGTACTTCACCTGCTGGCCATCGCCAACGAAGCGGGGGTTCCCATGGATCTGGAAACCATCAACAAAGTAAGTGCCAGAACGCCGAACTACTGTCATCTGGCTCCTGCCGGTCCTACTCATATCGAAGACCTTTATGAGGCTGGCGGCGTGCAGGCCGTGATGAAGCAGCTGGCGGACGGCGGTCTGCTTCATACCTCTCTGATGACCGTGACGGGAAAGACCGTGGAGGAGAATCTGGCCGGAGCGGAAAACAGGAATACGGAGGCGATCCGCCCCATGGACAATCCTTACAGCAGCACCGGCGGAATCGCTGTTCTCTGGGGAAATATCGCCAAGGACGGCTGCGTGGTAAAGAGAAGCGCCGTGGCGGACGAGATGCTGGTACACCAGGGACCGGCCCGTGTGTTTGACGGAGAAGAGGAAGCCATCGGAGCCATCTACGCCGGAGCGATTAAGCCGGGAGACGTGGTGGTGATCCGCTACGAAGGACCCAAGGGCGGCCCGGGAATGCGGGAAATGTTAAATCCCACCAGCGCTCTGGCAGGAATGAAGCTGGACAAATCTGTGGCGCTGAGCACCGACGGACGGTTCTCCGGAGCGTCCAGAGGGGCATCCATCGGCCATGTAAGCCCGGAGGCGGCAGAAGGGGGAGCCATCGCTCTGGTACAGGAGGGAGATATGATCTCCATCAACATTCCGGAGGGACAGCTGAACGTTCTGGTGGATGAAGCGGAGCTTGAGAAGAGAAAGGCAGCCTGGAAGGCTCCGGAGCCGAAGGAAACTGCCGGATGGCTGGGCCGCTACGCAAGGCTGGTAAGCAGCGCCAATACGGGGGCGGTATTAAGATAGATCAGGAAGGAGCAGGTGATGAAATGAAATTGACAGGAGCGGATATTATCGCCGAGGTTCTCATCGAACAGGGCGTAGACACGATTTTCGGTTATCCGGGAGGCGCGGTTCTGAATATTTATGACTCCCTTTACAAATACAGCGACCGGATCCGTCATGTAATGACGGCTCATGAGCAGGGCGCAGCCCATGCGGCAGACGGGTATGCCAGGGTGACGGGAAGGACCGGAGTGGTTCTCTCCACCAGCGGTCCGGGAGCCACCAATCTGGTAACAGGAATTGCAACGGCTTATATGGACAGCATCCCCATGGTAGCCATTACCGGCAACGTAGGAACCAGCCTGATCGGCAAGGACAGCTTCCAGGAGGTGTTCATCACAGGAATTACCATGCCCATTACGAAGCATAATTATACGGTGCGAAATGTGGAGGATCTGGCGGATACGCTCCGGGACGCCTTCCGCATTGCCCAGAGCGGCCGAAAGGGGCCGGTGCTTGTGGATGTGCCGAAGGATGTGACGGCTGCAGTGGCAGAGTTTGAGCGGAAGCCGGCGGGAAAATTCCTGTATGTGACCAATGTGGATGAGGAGGCGGTCCGCCAGGTGGCGGATGCCCTGAATGAGGCTCAGCGCCCGCTGATTTACTTCGGCGGAGGCGTAGTGGCTTCCGGAGCGGGAGAGCAGCTGAGAGAGCTGATCGAGAAGGCAGATATTCCGGCAGCCTATACGCTGATGGCAGCGGGAGTGGTGGGCTACGAGGATCCTCACAATCTGGGACTGTTGGGAATGCACGGAGGACTGGTGAGCAACCTGGCGGTGGATCAGGCGGATCTGGTGCTTGCGTTCGGTACCCGCTTTGACGACAGGGTAGCTTCCGATACGAATAAATTTGCAAGAAACGCAAAGCTGGTACATATTGACATCGACCCCAGCGAAGTGAATAAAAATGTCCGGGTAGATTACAGCCTGGTGGGCGACGCAGCGGATGTGCTGAAGGCCATGCTTCCCTTTGTGAAGGAAACCCGCCATGAGGAATGGATGAACTGGATCAACGAAAAGAAAAAGGCGGATTACCAGCCGGTGGACGATGACCGTGTGATCCGGCCCCATCAGCTGATGAGAAGTCTCTGCCGCATGGCGGGAGAGGACGCGGTTTACGTGACGGATGTGGGACAGCATCAGATGTGGGCTGCTCAGTATCTCCGCCATGTGAAGACCAGAAGCTTTCTGACCAGCGGCGGACTGGGAACCATGGGCTACGGCTACGGAGCGGCTATCGGAGCCACCTTCGGATGCGGCGGAAAACGCCGGGTGATTCATATTACGGGAGACGGTTCCTTCCATATGAATATGAACGAGGCCTGTACGGCAGTAAGCTACAACCTTCCCATTATTACCGTGATCATGAACAATCAGGTTCTGGGCATGGTGCGGCAGTGGCAGACCGCATTCTATGACAAGAGATATTCCAGCACCGATCCCCACAGAAAGACGGATTTTGCCAGAGTGGCAGAGGGCTTCGGAGCAAAGGGCTTCCACTGTGAAACTCTGGCGGAGTTTGAGGCCGCCATGGAGCAGGCGCTTAAGGAAAACGGCCCCGTATGGATTGACTGCAGGATCGAAAAGGATGAAAAAGTACTTCCCATGATTCCCGCAGGAGCCAGCGTGGAAGACATTATGCTCAATTAATGCGGCGAGGAAAAGGAGGATAATGATATGGCAAGAGAAGTAATCAGTATTCTGGTGGACAACCACGCAGGCGTTCTGACCAGAGTGTCATCCATGTTCGGACGCCGGGGCTTTAATATTGACAGCCTCACGGTTTCCGCTACCAGCGATCCGGGTATATCAAGGATTACGGTGGTGGTCCAGGCAGAAGAGGTGGATCT
Source organism: uncultured Lachnospiraceae bacterium (assembly GCA_944377325.1). Lineage (GTDB taxonomy): Bacteria > Bacillota > Clostridia > Lachnospirales > Lachnospiraceae > Lachnoclostridium_A. The sequence continues at coordinate 4,245 of CALWEP010000168.1, read as the reverse complement.
GGATCAGATCATCAAGCAGACCGCCAGGCTGGAGGAGACAAGAGATATTTTCGTGCTGAAAAGAGAAAACAGCCTGTTTCGGGAGCTGCTGCTGGTGAAGGTGGCTGCGGATGAAAAGACCCGTTCCCCCATTCGGGAGATTGCAGGGATCTATAAGGCAAAGATCATCGACCTGTCCGTGGGCAGCATGATCATGGAGCTGACGGGAGAGCCGGAAAAGATCGACGCATTTCTGAAGATTCTGTCCGGATACCGTATTCTGGAAATGTGCCGCACAGGAATCACCGCTCTGGAGAGGGGCGGCCTGGAGACCATCCCCGTAGGGATCTGAGAAGAAGCAGATAGTGATGCCTCCCGCAGTATGGTCCAGGGACCTGCTGTGGTGCAGATAGATGTTAATCAATAAAAAGGAAAAGGAGAAAGAGAGCTATGGTAAAGAAATATTATGACGGAGATTGCAATTTAGGCGTACTGGACGGAAAAAAGGTTGCTATCATGGGTTACGGCAGCCAGGGTCATGCCCATGCCTTAAACCTTCATGAGAGCGGAGTGGATGTGATCGTAGGCCTGAGAAAGGATTCCTCCAGCTGGGCAAAGGCTGAGGCAGCCGGCCTTACGGTAATGGAGGTTCCGGAGGCTGCAAAGGCCGCGGATGTGGTTATGATGCTGGTTCCCGATGAGATTTCCGCAGATATCTACAACAGTCAGGTAGCGCCCTACATGGAAGAGGGAAATACGCTGATGTTTGCCCATGGCTTCAACATTCATTATAAACTGGTAAATCCGGCAAAGAATATCGACGTGATCATGGTAGCTCCCAAGGGACCGGGTCATGTGGTAAGAAGCACCTATACGGAGGGACAGGGCGTTCCCAGCCTGATCGCCGTATATCAGGATTTCACAGGACGGGCAAAGGACACGGCTCTGGCTTACGCTTCCGGCATCGGCGCGGGCAGAGCGGGAATCCTGGAGACCACTTTCAAGGAGGAGACGGAGACCGACCTGTTCGGCGAGCAGGCAGTGCTGTGCGGCGGCGTAACCGAGCTGATGAAGGCCGGATTTGAGACTCTGGTTGAGGCGGGCTACGAGCCGGAGATGGCTTACTTTGAGTGCATCCATGAGATGAAGCTGATTGTGGATCTGATCAACAAGGGCGGCTTCGGCATGATGAGATATTCCATTTCCAATACGGCTGAGTACGGCGACTACCGCACCGGAAAGAGACTGATCACGGAAGAGACGAGAAAAGAGATGAAGAAAGTTCTGACGGAGATCCAGGACGGTACGTTCGCCAGCGAGTTCATGACCGAATTCTCCCCGGCAGGAGGCCGCAAGGTGAAATTCCTGGCACGCCGCAGAATGGAGAGCGAGCATCTTCTGGAGAAGGTGGGAGCAGAACTGAGAAAAATGATGAGCTGGCTGAAATAAGAAAGAAAGGGCTTACAGCCTGGAGCAGAGGGCGGTTAAAGTTCGTCCTCTGCTTTTCTTTTACGGAAAGGCCGCATCAGACCGCAGCTTTCAGCTGCTCGATGAGCTGCTTGGCCGTGCGGGGGCTGCGGCCGCCGCTGCGGATGGCAAAGCTTTCCGCCTTTCGGATCAGCTCGTCCCGGTCAATGGACAGCTCATAGAGAGAGGCCAGATCCAGAACGATCTGTATGTAAAGATCTTTGTCGGGACGGGAAAAGGTGATCTTCAGGCCGAAACGGGCTGAGAGGCTGAGAAGCTCCTGCATGGTATCGGCCAGATGAAGGTCATCTCCTTCCCGGTCGGAAAAGTTCTCCTTGATCAGATGGCGGCGGTTGGAAGTGGCGTATACCACCAGGTTCGGACCGTGGCTGCTGACGCTTCCTTCCAAAATGGCCTTCAAAGCGGCAAAATCATTGTCATTGGAGGAGAAGCTCAGATCGTCAATGAAAAGGATAAATTTCAAAGGATTGGAGCTTAAGGAGTCCATCAGATCCGGGATCTGATAAAGCTGATTTTTTTTCACCTCGATCAGCCGCAGCCCTCTGTGGGCGTATTCGTTGGCAATGGCTTTTACGGTGCTGCTTTTTCCTGTTCCCGCATCCCCGTAGAGAAGGGCGTTTACCGCAGGCTTTCCCTCCAGCAGGGCCAGAGTATTGGCGATTACCTTGCTCCGCTCTGCTTCATATCCGGAAAGCTCGGACAGCTTCTGAGGATCGGGATGGCGGACGGGAACCAGATGGCCGTCAGATACGGTGAATACATGGTACTTGGCATAGATCCCGTAGCCTTTCTGGGGCAGGTTTTTCACCGTTTCTTTATAAGCGGCGGAAAAGTCACGGGGTGATACGGTCCATGTGGGAAGCAGGGAGCCGGCTGGGCTGCTGCTGCGGAAGCAGGAGCCGTCAAAGAGGGAAAGCTGCTGCAGAAAGCGGAGTTCTTCTTCCAGGCGGCCGTTTAAAAGAGCAGACTGTCCGGAAGCTCCCGTAATATAGAAATTTTCGTCCTCCAGCACGGCGCTGAGCAGATAGCTGCTGAAGTCTTCCGTTCTGGAAAACAGGGCGGAAGCAAATTCACAGCAGGCATCCACAAAAGGGGCGCCGGAATCGGGTTCTGAATCCAGCAGGGTCAGAAGACGGGAAATAACGGGGTCGCGGAGCAGATTCCGGAAGATCACAAGGCTGTGAAGACCGGAGGATAAAGTTTTCATGGATTCCATAAACGGATACCTCCTGTGTCAAAAATATATTTCTACCAGTATAACGGTTTCGGAAAACAGATGCAAGAGCCTGTACCGCGCAAATGCAAGAAAACTGCGGCTGAAAACCAACCAGGAAAGGAATGAGTGAAAATGGAAAATCTTACATTGGATAAAATCTATCATGCGGCATACGTGCTGAAATCCGTAGCAAGAAAGACCGATCTGATCAAGGCGGTGGGGCTGTGTCCGGGCAGCGATATTTATCTGAAAACGGAAAACCTTCAGGTAACCGGCAGCTTCAAGGTGCGGGGAGCCTACTATAAAATCAGTCAGCTGACGGAGGAAGAAAGGGAGAGGGGAGTGATCGCCAGCAGCGCGGGAAATCACGCTCAGGGAGTGGCCCTGGCTGCGAAGCAGAACGGGATTCCCTGCGTGATCTGCATGCCCGACGGAGCCCCCATCAGCAAGGTGGAGGCGACCAAGTCCTATGGAGCGCGGGTGTGCCTGGTAAAGGGAGCCTATGACGACTCCTATGATTATGCCTGCCAGCTTCAGGAAAAAGAGGGATATACCTTTATCCACCCCTTTAATGACCCGGAGGTGATCGCCGGGCAGGGAACCATCGGTCTGGAGATTCTGGATCAGATGCCGGATGTGGACGTGGTTCTCGTTCCTGTGGGCGGCGGCGGCCTGATCAGCGGCGTTGCTTTTGCCATCAAAAAGCTCCACCCGGAATGCAAGGTATACGGAGTGCAGGCTGCCGGGGCGCCCAGCATGAAGGAGTCTGTGGAGAAGAAGGAAGCCGTCACTTTGGATTCCGTATCCACTTTTGCAGACGGCATCGCTGTGAAGCATCCCGGAGACCTGACCTTTGAGCTGGTAAGCCGGTATGTGGACGGGGTGGTGACGGTGACGGATGACGAGACTGCCTGTGCCGTTCTGGCTCTGATGGAGAAGCAGAAGCTGGTGACTGAGGGAGCGGGAGCTGTGGCCGTGGCGGCCGCCATGTTCGGAAAGGTGGACTTGAAGGGAAAGAAGGTGGTCTGCCTGCTGTCCGGAGGAAACATTGACGTAAATATTTTGAGCCGGGTGATCAACCGCGGACTGGTGATGGCAGGAAGAAACAGCACCCTGACCCTGCAGCTGGAGGACAAACCGGGACAGCTGAAAGACGTGAGCGAAATCATCAGCCGCTGCGGAGGCAACGTGGTGAGAGTACATCACAATCAGAGCGATACCAACATGGCCATTACCAGCTGCTATCTCACCGTAAGCATGGAGACCAGAGACAGAGCTCAGGTGGAGCAGATCAAAAAGGAACTGGTGGAAGCCGGCTTCCAGCTGATTTCCAACACATAAGGGGAAGCGAAAAAAGAGGGGGATCGGAATTAGGGGTTGTGGCCCCGGGCCTGCCTATGGTATAGTAAAGAGGCTTTCAGGCATAAGAAAGGATGATGAATGACCATGAAAAATGATCTGCTTACCATAGGAGGCTTTACCATCCACGGCTACGGTCTGATGATCGGAATCGGGATCCTCGCCGCGTACTGCGCGGCGGAGCGGCGGGCCAAACGTTACCG
>CALWEP010000167.1 GCA_944377325.1 uncultured Lachnospiraceae bacterium | reverse complement strand
CCGCCGCCGGGCCCCTTTTCCCGTCCAGAATGTGCGTGCAGAACTGTTCCATCTCCCCGTCAGAATATTCCAGACGCACCCTTACATAACAGGGCACCGGTCCTGTATTCCGGATCCGGACCTCCTTCATAAAGCGGATCTCTTCTCCCGGAGTGATTTCTTCCGGCGGATCGTAGTTTTCCGTGATGGTGATCTCGCTCCACCCCACCGAAAAACGGTTTTTCATCTCCCGGAGATAGGTAAAATATGCCCACGTGCTTCCGAACCCCAATAGAGCCGGAAGCAGCAGAATTCCCGTTCCAACCATTCTTTTCACGGCCCTCTTCATCATCGCTCCTCATCCTCTCCGGCAGCGCTCCGCTTCAGGCGATGGGATTTCCTGCCAGATCCTTCTCCCCGCCGGTATCCGCCTCTTTCAGCCCGGATCCCGCATCCGTAAGATCCTGAAAGCCGTCATTCTGTCCGGCAAACACTCTGTAAACCGCCTTCATCTCTTCCTCCGTGAGAAGGTCCGGATTTTGAATGGCCACGCCGTCGATGGCAGTCTGACCGTCTCCGTTTATCTCCGCCTGAATTGCATAGCCTTTGACCGGAACGGACAGGCTTTCCCCATCCAGCTGTCCTTCCACCAGGTTCAGGAATTTCACCTGATCAAATACGGCCGGCGTCTCCTCTCCCTTTTCCAGAGGGCGGCCGTAGCCGAACACATAGGTGCTGCAGGCGCCGTCTAACGACGCCTTCTCCGACAGAAGGAGCGTCCAGCCGTCATGGATTCCCCCTGCCGTATACACCTCTTTTCCGTCTTTCTCTTCCACTGTGCCGTAGGTGAACAGATCCTGAAGAACCGGTCCCTGCTTCGTTCCGTCCGGCGTCGCCGTAATCACTTCTTTCGCCGGAATCTTCACCTCCGCAAACACATAGGCTCTGTTGACCCCGGTATTTTCAATCTTCGGATCCTTATCCACCCGCTCATTGGGAACCAGCTCTTCCCCGTCTCCCGGGTCCCAGCCGGGCTCCTGCAGATCAATCTGAACCTTGCCCACGGTAAAGGTATTTACATGAACCTCATTGTCTGTCAGATAGGCCATGGTTCCTCCCAGCGCTGCCGCCCCGGTCAGAGCGCAGGCTGCCGCCGTCATCACCATCCGTCTCCCTTTTTTCTCCATCTTCATTTCCGCGGAACAGCCGCAGCTTCCGTCCCGCTCTCCTTTCTCTCTTTATTTCATGCTCTTTTCCAGAGCCTGCTGCCTCCGCAAAAACAGTCAGAACATTCAGAAATGCCAGCCAGGCCGCTGCGGCCCGCGCAGCTTCCCGGCTCCATCCGGCCAGCACATATCCCGCCAAAGGCAGCTGAAATACAAAGCTCCCCTCTATCTGATCCGGTTTTACCGGAACCGGGTCGGCCTCCTCGTTGGCATCTCCTTTTGTGATAAAGCAGCCGTCTCTGACTTCTGCAATCCGGTGGGTCACAACGGGGGCATTCCCCCCCTCTCCCAGCCGGTACATAATGATCTCCCCTGCCTTTCCCTCCCAGGCTCCCATACGGATAAAGGCTACCGCCCCTGTGGAAATCGCCGGCTCCATGGAACCGGAAAGAACCGTAAAGGGCCGCAGTCCCCAAAATCCGGGGATGAGAAAAACAGCTGCCGCAAAAATCGCCAGCACAGTGAGCGCAGAGACCAGCTTTCCGAACATAAAGCTCAGTCGTTTCACTTCTCTTTTTCCTTTTCAAGATTCAACTATGGTTGTTTTGCTGAAATTTTGCGCCTGAACAGCGCCGAACAGATACTGTCTGTCAGAAATGGTTCAGAATAGGCTTGTATCATGCCGCGGGACGGTCTCTCACTTTCCCTGCAGATCTCTCACCAACTGGCGGATATGCTCGATCTCTTCCCGGCTCAAGCCGGTCACATCCAGCATATCGCCTCCCCCTGCATCCTCATTCCGGCCAAGGAGATAATCCGTAGTCACGCCGAAAAAGTCTGCCGCCCGCTCCAGCATCTCCACGGAAGGCATGATATTGTCATTTTCCCAGTTGCTGATGCTCTGCTTCCCCACCCCCAGCTTCCGGGCCAGCTGCACCTGATTCAGTTCCCTGGAACGTCTCAGGCATCGCACACGTTCCGCAAACATATGAATACACCTCTTTCTTTTTTGTAATTATAATGAGTCTTTTGGGAATTTCAAAATACTGGTATTGGAATATAAGATTTGAAAAAAGAAAGCACAGAAGAATATAAGAAAAAAGCTGCTGCCTGCAGATACTCTGCTTCGCAACAGCTCTTTTATGACCTATCCGGGAATCGAACCCGGGTTTCCGCCGTGAGAGGGCGGCGTCTTGACCGCTTGACCAATAGGCCATCTGTTTTGTGCCTCAGCACTCCGGTAGTATAATATATCCGTCGGGAAATGTCAACTGCTTTTTTTGCTTTTTCAGATATTTTTTGTAGGATTACAATACATGTGTTACAACTGAATAATTAAAATGCGGGGATAGACTCCTTTGTGTTATATTTGAATCACCACAAAACAAAAAACACACAAAGGAGTATCCTCGCATGGCTAGTATA
>CALWEP010000166.1 GCA_944377325.1 uncultured Lachnospiraceae bacterium | reverse complement strand
CACAAATTGCACATTTCGCCATGATTTGCACCTCCTTAAAAGCTACTTGGACTCCTTACTTAGAATCCACAACATATTGTATAATACCAGATAAAATCAGATTTTGCAAGCAGTAAATAAAATTTTGTTTCTTTTTTTTCTGATATCATGTATAATAAGGACAACCGGAAAAGAAATACGGGAAAACCCGTATGCACATAGAATGGAGGCAGATAGTATGAAGGGACGCTTGAACAATAAGCTGGGCGAGGTTCAGATCGGTATGGATGTGATCGCTCAATGCGCAGGGAACGCCGCCGTGGAATGCTTCGGAATCGTAGGCATGGCTGCCATCAGCATGAAGGACGGCCTGGTAAGGCTTTTGAAAAAGGACAGCCTGACCAGAGGCGTGGATGTGGAGATCGTGGATAACCATATCAACATTGATTTCCATGTGATCGTGGCTTACGGCGTGAATATTTCAGCGGTTTCGGAAAACCTCATGGAGAGCGTAAAATACAAAGTAGAGGAATTCACCGGTATGGAAGTGGACAGGATCAACATTTTCGTGGAAGGTGTCAGAGTGATAGATTAAGGAGGATAATTACCTGTGGGTATGAATGTTATCGACGCCAGACTGATGCAGAAGGCCTTTCTGGCAGCCGCAAAGGGCCTGGAGGCCAAAAAGGAGTGGATCAATGAGCTGAACGTATTTCCCGTTCCTGACGGGGATACGGGAACCAATATGACTTTGACGATTATGGCGGCAGCCAAAGAGGTGGCCGCCATTGAAGAGCCGACCATTGAAAATCTGTCAAAGGCCATTTCCTCCGGCTCGCTGAGAGGAGCCAGAGGAAACTCCGGAGTGATTCTTTCTCAGCTGTTCCGCGGCTTTACGAAAGAAATAAAAGGGAGCGATGCCATCACAACTACCGTGCTGGCCAATGCTTTTGTAAGAGGAACGGAGACGGCCTATAAGGCAGTGATGAAGCCGAAGGAGGGAACCATTCTGACGGTGGCCAAGGGCATGGCGGATAAGGCTGTGGAGCTGGTTACCGAGACAGAGGATATTCTGGAGTTTGTGGATAAGGTTATCGAGCACGGCGATTATGTGCTCAGCCAGACTCCGGAGATGCTCCCGGTGCTGAAGGAGGCGGGAGTGGTGGACTCCGGCGGCCAGGGACTGATGCAGGTGATGAAGGGAGCCAGGGACGGTCTTCTGGGCAAGGAGGTGGAGATTTCCGCCGATGAGCTGCGCCCCATGACCTCTGCAGGCATGAAGAGCGCGGCGGGAGCCGCGGAGGCGGATATTAAGTTCGGCTACTGCACGGAGTTTATCGTTAATCTGGAAAAACCTTATGACGAACAGACGGAGGCAGAATTCAAGTCTTATCTGGAATCCATCGGAGATTCCATTGTGGTGGTGTCGGATGATGAACTGGTGAAGGTCCATGTACATACCAACCATCCCGGTTTGGCCTTTGAGAAAGGGCTTACCTACGGCTCGCTGTCCCGTATGAAGGTGGACAATATGCGGGAGGAGCACCATGAGCGTCTGATTCAGAATGCGGAGCAGGCTGCTGCGGAGCAGAAGAAAAAGGCAGAGGCGGCTAAGGCGGAAGCCCCCAGAAAGCCGTACGGCTTTATTGCCGTATCCATCGGGGATGGGCTGGGTGAGATCTTCAGGGGCATCGGTGTGGACTGCCTGATCGAGGGAGGACAGACTATGAATCCCAGTACGGAAGATGTGCTCAATGCGGTCGATCAGGTAAACGCCGATCGGATTTTTGTGCTTCCCAACAATAAAAATATTATTCTGGCGGCGGAACAGGCCAAGAGCCTGGCAGAAGGGAAGGAACTGGTAGTGATTCCCTCAAAGACGGTTCCTCAGGGAATTACGGCCGTCATTAACTTTGCGCCGGAGCTTTCCCCGGAGGAAAACCGAGAGAATATGATCCGGGAAATGAGCCGGGTGAAGACCGGACAGATCACCTATGCCGTGAGAAATACCACCATTGACGGAATGGAGATCAGGGAAGGCGATATTATGGGAATCGGAGACAGCGGTATGCTGGCCGTGGGTCAGTCAGTGGAAACGGTTGCCCTGGATACGCTGAAAGGGATGCTGGATGACGAGTCGGAGCTGGTGAGCATCTATTACGGAAGCGATGTGTCCGAAGAGGAAGCGGAGCAGCTTCTGGAAAAGGCGGAAGCCGTATGTCAGGGCTGTGAAGTAGAGCTGCACCGCGGAGGCCAGCCGATCTACTATTACCTGATGTCTGTGGAATAATAAAGAGAAGCCCCGTTTCCTTTCTGAGAGGAACGGGCGGCGAAGGGAGGCTTCCGCCGGAAGGGCGGAGGCCTTTTCTTTGCCGGATGAAGAAAAGGAAGCGATGAGGAGGCATGGAAGAGTATGGCCGACCAGCCGATTACCTCGATCAGAGGAATAGGTGAAAAGACGGGAAAGCTGTTTGAGAAGCTGGGGGTGTCTACGGTAAGGGAGCTTCTGGAATATTATCCCAGAGGCTATGATGCCTATGAGCCGCCTGTTTCTGTGAAGGAACTGCGGCCGGATACGGTTGCGGCGGTGGAGGGAATTCTGAAAAAGGACGGGGATGTGCGCCGCTTTTCCAAGGTGGCGGTGACGGTGTCGGAGGTATGTGACGAGACCGGGACGCTGTCTCTTTCCTGGTACAATATGCCGTTTCTCAGAACGATGCTGAGAGCGGGCAGCCGCTTCATATTCCGGGGGCGGGTGGTGAAAAAAGGCGGACGGCTGGTGATGGAGCAGCCGGAGATCTATTCTCCGGCCGCATACGGAGAAAAAGCCGGCTCCATGCAGCCCATATACGGACAGACCAAGGGTTTGGGCAATAAAACCATTGTGAAGGCCGTGGCCCAGGCTCTTTCGGCCAGAGAAATGGAGAAGGAATACCTTCCGGAGGAGATACGGTTCCGGAATGAGCTGGCAGAGTATAACTATGCGGTGGAGCATATCCATTTTCCCGAAAGCCGGCAGGAGCTGCTTTTCTCCCGAAAGCGGCTGGTTTTTGACGAATTTTTTATGTTTGTGCTGTCGGTCCGGCGGCTGAAGGAAAAGAGGCAGGATCGGAAGAGCCGGTACGTGCTCCGGCCCAGCCCGGAGGTGGAGGCGCTCAGAAAGGAGCTTCCCTATGATCTGACGGAGGCCCAGGAAAAGGTGCTGCGGGAAGTGCAGGAAGATATGGCAGGAGGAATGCCCATGAACCGCCTGATTCAGGGGGATGTGGGTTCAGGCAAAACGATTATCGCCGTTCTGGCCCTTCTGGAAGCAGCATACGGCGGATATCAGGGAGCACTGATGGCGCCTACGGAAGTTCTGGCAAAGCAGCATTACGAAGCCATGTCAGAGCTGTTTGCCGCCCACGGAATCACAAAGGTTCCTGTGCTGATAACCGGTTCCATGACGGCCAGGGAAAAGCGTCTGGCCTATGAGAAGGTGGCTTCCCATCAGGCTGACATCATTGTGGGAACTCACGCCATCATTCAGGAGAAGGTTCTGTATGACCGGCTGGCTCTGGTAATCACGGACGAACAGCACCGGTTCGGCGTGAGCCAAAGGGAAGCTCTGGGAGAGAAGGGGGACCGCCCCCATGTGCTGGTTATGAGCGCCACCCCCATTCCCAGAACGCTGGCCATTATTCTGTACGGAGATCTGGACATTTCCATTATCGATCAGATGCCGGTGGGGCGTCTGCCTATTAAAAACTGCGTGGTAGGTCCGTCCTGGCGGCCGAAGGCTTACGCGTTCATCAGGAAAGAGGCGGAGGCGGGAAGACAGGCTTACGTGATCTGCCCCATGGTGGAGGAAAGCGAGCTGCTGGAGGCTGAAAATGTGACGGATTATGCGGAAAAGCTGAGAAACGAGCTGCCTCCCTCCATTCAAGTGGGAATTCTCCACGGAAAAATGAAGGGGAAGGAAAAAAACGCGGTTATGGAAGCGTTTGCCCGCAACGAGATTCAGGTGCTGGTATCCACTACGGT
>CALWEP010000165.1 GCA_944377325.1 uncultured Lachnospiraceae bacterium | reverse complement strand
CTCAGGGAATAATATACCTTCAGATTCCCTTTTCCGTGCCAGTTTTCATAAAGCCGGTCTGTCATGGCTACCGCTTCCTTCGCATCCATGGCTATGGAAGCCGGCAGCCCTTCCCCATCCATGGTGGAGCAGGACAGAGCCGCCCTCAGACCGCTTTCCCGGTAAACGGCGGCAGCTTCCTCCATAAAATAACTTCCCGCATCCACAAATCCCGTAGTTCCGCCGTGAATCATCTCCAAAGCGGCGGCCTCCGCGGACAGGCGCATTTTTTCCGGAGTAAGAGTGCTTTCAAAAGGCAGCATGATTCTGGTCCATATCACCGGTTCCGCATCCAGTACCTGCCCTTTCAGAAGCTGCTGCCCCGTATGCATATGGCAGTCCGTCAGCCCCGGCATAAACAGCATATCTCTGCCGGAAATCTGATCTGCCGCCTCATACTCTGCTTCATTGCGGGGACGAACACCCAGGATCCTTCCGTCCAGAACGGAGATATCCATATGAGTCATAATTTCCGCAGGGCCGGTCATAACGTCCGTATCCCTGATAAGCAGATCACATTTTATCATATAAGACCTGTACGGCAAGAGGAGCCCCCCTGTCATACCTTTCCTTTCTCTTCCGTATTTCCAGCCATGATCAGTATACCATTTTTCTGCTTTCTTGCCTAGTTTTATCGTGAACGGCTTACGGCCTGCTAAGCTTGGCCAGCGCCTCCGCGAAGGCGTTGTTCAGCGGCGCTTCCGCCTCTTTTCTCTGCTGATTCATGTATTTTGCCACATCCCGTTTGCTCACTCCCGCTCCCTCTTTTTTCCGCCGTTCCTGGAAAGAGGAAAGTTTTTCCTTGTAGCCGCAGCGGCAGACAAAGATCTGACCGTCTCCCTTTCCTCTCAGCTCCATTTTCTTATGGCATTTGGGGCACCGTGCGTTGGAGGTGCGGGAAACGGTCTCCCGGTAGCCGCACTCCCGGTCCTGGCAGACCAGCATCTCGCTGTTCTTCCCCTTAACTGCCAGCAGCCGCTTCCCGCAGTTGGGGCACTTTTTATTGGTCAGGTTATCATGGCGGAAGGTTCCCTCACCGGTTTTGATCTCCAGGATCAAGTCTCCCGCATATTCCCGGATGTCCTTCATGAAGGCTCCCCGCTTCAGTTCCCCTCTGGCTATCTTGGACAGCCGCATTTCCCAGTCCGCCGTCAGCTCCGGTTTTCTTAAATCCTCCGGCACCAGATCCAGCAGCTGCTTCGCCTTGGAGGTGAGGAATATCTCCTCTCCCCTCTTCTCCAGCAGAAAGCTCTTAAACAGTTTTTCAATAATATCCGCCCTGGTGGCCACCGTTCCCAAGCCTCCCGTCTCTCCCAAGGTCTTTGCCATGGCCTTGTCGCCGCTTTCCATATACGCCGCCGGATTTTCCATGGCGGAGAGAAGGCCGGCCTCCGTGAAATGGGCGGGCGGCTTCGTCTTTCCTTCTGTGACCGTAAAATTCAGCCCCGTAAACCGGTCTCCCTTTTCCAGGGAAGGCAGTTTCTGCTCTCTTACGGCTTTTCCGCTCTCCAGATCTCCTTTTTCTTCTTCATCCTCCCAGATCTCCTCATCGGCCTCGTAAACTTCCTTCCAGCCAAGGGCCTTTTCAATCTTCCCTCCCGCTGCAAACGTTTCGCCGTCCACATTCACCGTCAGGCTCACCTGTTCATATTCATAAGGCGGATAAAGCACAGAAAGGAAACGGCGCACCACCAGGTCATAGATCCGCCTCTCATCGATGGTCATATGTTCCAGGCTCACAAATTGCTCCGTGGGAATAATGGCATGGTGATCCGATACCTTGCTGTCATTGACATAGGATGCCTTAGGGGAAAAGGTCTGATTGATCAGCTTTCCCGCTGCTTTCCGGTACGGACCGGTGCCGCAGGCCTTCAGCCGCTCCTTCAGCGTGGGAACGATATCGCTGCTGAGATAGCGGGAATCCGTTCTGGGATAGGTGAGCACCTTGTGATTTTCGTACAGGCGCTGCATGATGTTTAAGGTCTCCTTGGCGGAATAATGAAACCGCTTGTTGGCGTCCCTCTGAAGCTCCGTCAGATCGTAGAGCAGGGGAGCCGCCTTCTTTTTCGCCGTTTTCTTCACTTCCGTCACGATTCCGTCCTTTCCCCTCAGCCGCTTCTCCAGCTCCGCGATCCTGTTTCTGTCAAAGCTGCGGAAGCTTCCCGATCTGCTGTCTCTCCAGCTTAAGGTTACCCCTGGGGTTCCGTAGGCCGTCAGTCCGTAATAGGGCTTGGGAACAAAGTCCCGGATCTCCTTTTCCCGTTTGGCAATAATAGCCAGAGTGGGGGTCTGCACCCGGCCGCAGGACAGCTGAGCGTTGTATTTGCAGGTCAGGGCTCTGGTAGCATTGATCCCCACCAGCCAGTCTGCTTCAGCCCGGCACATGGCCGCGTCATAAAGAGGCTCATAGTCCTTCCCGCTGCGCAGATGGGCAAAGCCTTCCCGGATGGCCTTGTCGGTGACGGAGGAAATCCAAAGCCGCTTCAGCGGCTTGTTCGCTCCCGCTTTCTTAAGGATCAGCCGGGCCACCAGCTCTCCTTCCCGCCCTGCATCGGTGGCGATAACGATCTCTCCCACATCCTTCCGATGGATCTGATTTTTCACAATTTTGTACTGCTTCGCCGTCTGTCCGATCACCTCCAGCTTGAAAGGATCGGGCATCATGGGAAGGTCCTCCAGCTTCCACTCCTTGTATTTCGGGTCATATCCCTCCGGATCGGCCAGCTCCACCAGATGGCCCAGCCCCCAGGTCACAATATATTTTTCTCCCTCCAGCGCTCCGTCCGCCTGCTTCCTGCAGCCCAGGACTCTGGCGATGTCGCGGCCTACAGAGGGTTTTTCGGCAATTACCAGTGATTTCATTCTGTCTCAATTCCTTCCTTGTTTTTTCCGCCTGACGGCGGTCCCTTTCTGTATTATAAAGCAAAACAGCCAGGGCGGAAAGCCCTGACTGCCGTTTCCTTTTATAACCGTCTTACCTGTTTACCGCATATTCCACCAGAATATCTGCCTGAACGCTCACCTGTCCCGGCATCACTGCCGCCGACTCCTCCGGCGCAGCGGCCAGCGAATCCATACTTATATTGGAAACCGCCGTGTATCTGGCCTGTCCGGCCCGGCTGCGTTCCTCAATCTTTACCACCTTTCCCAGGCTGCATCCTCCCGCAATGGCCATGGCGTTGGCCTTTTCATAAGCGGACTGCACGGCCTTTGACAGAGCTTCCTGATAGCTTTCGTCATACTTGCTGGACATGTAGGTCACCGACTGAATATTATTGGCTCCTGCATCCACCGCCGCCGCAATCACATCGCCCACAGCGTCCACAGGCACATCGGAAACGGTCACCGTTGTGTCCATGGAATACCCGCTGATGGCCTGCCCGTTCTCCCAGTCATAGATGGGGTTCAAGTTGTAGCTGGAAGTCTGGATGGAAGTCTCTTCGATCCCCTTCGCCTTTACCGCCTCCGCTACCCGGTTCACCGCTTCGCTGTTGGCCGTCTGACAGGCTTTCGCATCTTTTTCCTGGGTGGTTACGGAAAAAACTGCCTGCGCCATATCCGGAACTACCTTTACCTCCTCCGAGGCGGTGACGGAAATCACCTGATCCTCCACATTAGCCACCTGGATGGAGGACGGAACGTTTACCCCTGCCGCAGTCTGCGCCGTTCCGCATCCGGAAAGCAGAAGAACTCCGGCCAGAGCTGCCGTGGTAAACATACGTATTTCTGCAGATTTCTTTGTTTTTGCCATAGTAAAGCCCTCCTCTTATGTTCTGCCTGTATCATACCACAGAATAGGGGAGGGCTTTATTTCTTTTTCATTAAAGCTCAATTACATTTTTCTAATTTTCGGCGCAGAAATCCAGTACGTATTTCACAGCCGCCATGGTGCCGTATTTCAGAACTTTTTCATTCAAGTCAAACTTCTGCGTATGATGAAGAGCTCCGTATCCTTTTTCCTCATTTTTTATCCCTAAAAAAGCGAAAACTCCCGGATACCGTTCCTGATACAATCCCATGCTCTCCGACGCAAACCAGAACGGACATTCCGCCAGCCATTCTTTTCCGCAGATCTCCTCCACCGCCCTGGAAGCAATCGCTGAGCATGCCTCGTCATTATATACCACATGGGGGCTTATCAGAAGCTTGGGATATTCCACCGTACAGCGATGAGCCTGAGCTACACACTCACATACCCTTTTAAATGCTTCAAATGCTTTTTTCCCCTCCTCTGCATCCGCATAGCGCATAGACCCGGCGAATTCGGCAAAGTCGGCAATCACATTTCCCTTTTCACCGCAGTGCATGGTGGAAATTCCTAAAGTAACCGTCTTGGTGGGATCCAGCTCCTGAGACCAGATATTATTCACATTTACCAGGATGTTCGCCGCGCACATGAGAGGATTGACCGTCAGATCCGGTCTGGACGCATGGCCGCCTCTTCCGTTTACCCTTACGGTAAAAGCAGTAATCGCCGCCATTCTCGGTCCTGGCTGAACAGATATTTTCCCTTCCTCCAGGCCTGCATACACATGAATGCCGAAGCAGCTGTCGATCCGGTATTTTTCCAGCGCTTCCAGCATGGGATCAATTCCCTTGCCCAGCTCTTCCGCCTGTTCAAAAGCAAAGACCACGCTGCCGGAAAGTTCGTCCTTCATACGGCAGAGCGCTTTCATAGCTCCCAGAATCATGGCCATGTGAGCATCATGGCCGCAGGCGTGGGAAACCCCTTTTACCTGTGAGCAGCAGCATTTTTCAGACGTCAGATTTTCGTGATCCTCATCCACCGGCAGCGCGTCCATATCCGCCCGCAGAAGCACGGTTTTTCCCGGCTTTTTCCCTTTCAGAAAAGCCACTGCGCCGTAATCGCCCACGATCTCATAAGGAAGGCCCAGCTCTTCTATTTTATTCACGATTATTCTGCCGGTATTCTTTTCCTTCAGACTCAGTTCGGGAAAGCGGTGAAATTCTCTCCGCATTTCAATAATTTCGTCTTCCAGCTCATCGATAATCTTAATGATTTCTTCCGTGTCCATCCCTTTCTCCTCACTTTTCATCCGATCTGAAACAAAAATACTTCCGGCCCGCCTTTCCCGGCAGACCGGAAGCTGTTTGAATCCGTTTGAAAGGAATCAGTCGTCCTTCTCCGTCATCTCAAATACCTGACGTTTTCTCGCCATCTCATCGCTGGCCAGATACTCGTCATAAGTAGTGATCTTATCGATCAGCTGACCGTTTACGATCTCCATGATCCGGTTGGCCGTCGTCTCCACGATCTGATGGTCACGGGAGGAGAAGATCAGCACACCCGGGAATTTCATCAGGCCGTTGTTCAAAGCGGTGATGGCTTCCATGTCCAGATGGTCCGTAGGCTCGTCCAGCATCAGGACGTTGGCGCCGGAAATCATCAGCTTGGACAGCATGCACCGTACCTTTTCTCCTCCGGAAAGTACCTTGACCTTCTTCACTCCGTCCTCGCCGGCAAAAAGCATTCTGCCCAGGAAGCCGCGGACATAGGTGGCGTCCTTTTCCTCAGAATACTGAGTCAGCCAGTCTACGATGGTATCCTCATTGTCAAACTCCGCGGAATTGTCTTTGGGGAAGTAGGACTGAGTGGTGGTCAGACCCCACTTATAATTTCCCTCGTCCGGCTCCATCTCTCCCGCCAGGATCTGGAACAGCACGGTTTTGGCCCGCTCGTTGGGTCCCACCAGAGCTACCTTGTCCTCACGGTTCAGGATAAAGGAGATATCGTCCAGGATCTTCTCTCCGTCAATGGTCTTGGAAATATGCTCCACAGTGAGCACCTCGTTTCCGATCTCCCGATTGGGACGGAAATCGATATAAGGATATTTTCTGCGGGAAGGACGGATGTCATCCAGCTCGATCTTCTCCAGAGCGCGCTTTCTGGAAGTTGCCTGCTTGGACTTGGAAGCGTTGGCAGAGAATCTCTGAATAAATTCCTGCAGCTCCTTGATCTTTTCCTCTTTCTTTCTGTTGGCCTCTTTCATCTGACGGATCATCAGCTGGCTGGACTCATACCAGAAATCATAGTTGCCCGCATAGAGCTGAATCTTGCCGTAATCGATATCCGCAATGTGAGTGCAGACCTTGTTCAGGAAGTAACGGTCATGAGATACCACGATCACAGTATTGTCAAAATTGATCAGGAACTCCTCCAGCCAGGAAATGGCGTCCAGATCCAGATGGTTGGTCGGCTCGTCCAGCAGCAGAATATCCGGATTTCCGAACAGGGCCTGTGCCAGCAGCACCTTCACCTTCTGAGCGCCGGTCAGGTCCTTCATCAGGCTGTAATGGAATTCCGTGTCGATGCCCAGTCCGTTTAACAGGTTGGCAGCGTCAGACTCTGCCTCCCATCCGTTCATGCCGGCAAATTCTCCCTCCAGCTCAGCCGCCTTGATGCCGTCTTCGTCGGTAAAGTCCTCCTTCATGTAGATGGCGTCCTTTTCCTTCATGATCTCATACAGTCTGGCATTTCCCATAATAACCGTATCCAGTACCTGGAAATCATCGTATTTGAAGTGATCCTGCTGCAGGAAGGAAAGTCTCTCTCCCTGACCGATTACAACCTCTCCGGAAGTGGGCTCCAGCTGGCCGGAAAGAATCTTGAGGAACGTGGATTTTCCTGCGCCGTTGGCTCCGATCACGCCGTAGCAGTTTCCCTCCGTGAACTTGATGTTCACGTCTTCAAACAGAGCCTTTTTTCCTACTCTCAGTGTAATATTGTTTGCACTAATCATTTCTTAACTCCTTAAAGGTTTCCCTATGTTTGCGCCTGAAAAGAGGGGTCAATGC
This sequence comes from uncultured Lachnospiraceae bacterium, assembly GCA_944377325.1. Lineage (GTDB taxonomy): Bacteria > Bacillota > Clostridia > Lachnospirales > Lachnospiraceae > Lachnoclostridium_A. Next base: position 9,026 of record CALWEP010000165.1, on the reverse strand, counting down.
TGGCCCCTCTCTCTGTTATCACTCTTATTGTACAGGTTTTTCCTGATTTTTCAAGGTTTTTCGGAAATTTTCCTGAGGTCTTTCCCGCTTCCTGGCCTATTCTCCGTCGGTAATCAGCAGGGCGTACTTCATTCCGTCCTTTTCCGTATAGGTGATGGTCACCTTTGTGCCTTCCACCTGGTCTCCTTCCAGCTCAACTTTTGTATCTTCCTTCAGGTAGCTTTCCTCTGTGCCGTCTTCCGTGCGGATGGTAATGGAACTCATGCCTGCCGCCACGATCTCTCCTGTCACAGTCAGCTCCTGCGCTTCGCTTTCCGTTTCTTCGGTTTCTGTCTCCTCCCGGCTGGTTTCCGCCTCTGTCTGCGTTGTCTCCGTTTCCGTCTGAGCCGTTGTCTCACCGCCCTTTTTCCCTCCGCAGCCCACGGCCGCAAGTCCCAGTGCCAGCACAGTTCCCAGGATCAGCAGCATTTTTCTGTCTTTCATTGCAAATCATCCTCCCTTCCTGTGAATGGAATCAGCATACTCTTTTTCCCATGGTTTGTAAAGTGGGAAAACCCTTACATTTTCCGCATATTTTCTTAATATGCAGGTTCCGGAATGCCTATATGTACCGCAGCTTTACAGGGACAGGCTTCCCCGCGCCCTCGCTCTCCGGTCCTGAATGGACTGCATGACCGGCACCATGAAAATCGCTACGATACCGCCGGCAAACCCGTTGTTGTACAGATTCATGCCTCCGTATATAATGCCCACATTCAGCGCTACGGAAGAATGCAGATATCCTGCCACCAGTCCGGCGATCACGCCGAATTCCCCTGCCACCGGCGCCAGAGTGGTGGAGAACAGCAGAGCCAGCATGGGAGACGGCTCATAGATATTCCATTCCTTGGTAAAGCTGGCCAGATATACGCCCAGCATGATGGGCACAATGTTTCGCAGATGCTTTCCCGTGGCGCTGAAGCCTACGATGGTGAAAATCCCGCCGATGGTGGGACCGTTCAAGTCTCCTCCCACCGCAATGACAAAATAGGTGGCAAAAATACCGTTTAATCCCATATTGAACAGAGCGGCAGCAAAGCCCTCTTCCTTTACGTAATCCGTGCCGGCCACTCCCGAGGATTTCCAGATTCGCCGATACGCGGGGATGATATCCTTTCCCAGCCACAGCACGGCAGAAATCATCATGCCGCCGAACAGAACGGTGAGAAGAACTGCAAACAGCCGGTCGCTTCCTGTGTACCAGATCAGCCGGGACTGAGTTTCCACACCGAAGGATTTCAGCAGGGACACAATTACCGTGGCAATGATTCCCGACGCAAAACCCACATTGTACAGGGAATAGCCCTTATGGGCATAGTGAACGTGAGTAGACAGGGGCGGCAGCACAAAACCGATGATCAGGCCTACTCCTATACTGATTCCCAGGCGGAACGCCAGAGGAAGCTGGATCACCTGCATCAGCTGAGTGATGATCGGCGACAGGCTGGTGCCGTATATTCCTACGTAAACGTATCTCGTAAGAGAAGTCTTATGGTAAAGAGCATACAGGCAGGTACCTGCCAAAATCGCCCAGATATTCAGGATGTTCTTTCCAAACAGGGAGAATCCCAGCATCAGAAAACAGGAAGTGATGGTGTGGCCGCTGAAAGGCATTTTCAGGGCATATACTATGGCCACGCTGGCCAGTCCCAAAAGTCCTGCATTGACCAGAGCGGCTCCCAATCCTCCTATGACAAAATAATCCGTAATCAGAAAATCCGGCTCCCGTATGATCCTCTCCAAGCCCGCCAGGATTTCTCCCGGCGTCTGGAGCAGGAAACCTGTAATAATAAAATAGACCGGCACCAAGGCCAGCAGCGCGAACTGTTCCGTTCTCGTCAACGCCCTTCTCTTCAGCATAACTAACCCCTCCTGCGCTGTTCCTGCAGCACATTTTTTTATAATTATAACGTATAAAACCTTTCATCACCAAGATTTTTTTCTTAAATATTTTTCAGGTTTTTTCTTGAAACCGCCATCTGTCTGCGTTATGCTGTTGTATATTATTTTTTCAGAGGAGAGAATGTTTATGAAATCATCCAATGAGCTGCGCACTCTTCTGCGCTCCATCGACCATAAAAGCTACCCGGCCTACAAAGCTTTGGCCGGCGCCTATCAGTTCGGCAGTTTTCTGCTGTCCATCGATCATGTACAGGGAGATCCTTTCGCCTCCCCTTCCAGCCTCCATGTGGAGGTGTCCCATAAAAACGCAGGGTTCCCTGCCGCATACTATGAAAAGCCCTGTTCCCGCACTGCTCTGGAAGATTTTCTCACCAGACGGCTGGCTTCCCAGTTTGAAGACTTTAACTTCAAGGCAAAAGGGTCGGGAAAAAGCGGGCTGCTTTCCATTACCCGCTGCGGCCAGGAGGTTCTGGAGCGAAGCTCCTGCCAGATCTCCTCTTCCGGAATCACCGCCCGGTTCCACGTCGGCTTCCCCGCCTTCGGCCGCACTATCAACGCCGGAGAGCTGGAAAAAATTCTGTTTGACTTTCTTCCCCGCTGCGTGGAAAACAGCCTGTTTTACGGACGCCTGGACAAAAAAGCGGCGGAACAGGCCGTTTATCTGGCCGAAGACCAGGAAGCAGTGCGGAATATTCTGAAAAAAGAAGGACTGACCGCTTTCGTGGCAAACGGTTCCATTTTGCCCAGGAAAAGCGGCGTATCCGATCTTCCTTTAAAAGACAGCGTTCCCTTCGTCTCCCCGAAATCCATGGAGCGGACTTTTTCTCTGCCTCACAGAGGAAACATCACCGGCATGGCTATTCCCGAAGGAATAACCCTGATTGTCGGCGGCGGCTATCACGGAAAATCTACCTTGCTGGAAGCTCTGCAGAATGGAGTGTATGACCATATTGCCGGAGACGGCCGGGAATTTGTAATCACTGATTCCACTGCGGTAAAGCTCCGTGCGGAGGACGGACGATCCATCCGAAACACCGATATTTCCATGTTCATCAATGATCTTCCCAACGGGAAAAATACCTCCTCCTTCTCCACTCCCGACGCCAGCGGAAGCACCTCCCAGGCAGCCGGCGTAGTGGAAGGCATGGAAGCAGGCTCCCGGCTCTTTCTTATCGACGAAGACACCTCCGCCACCAATTTCATGGTGAGAGATGACTTTATGCAGCAGGTAATCAGCCGGGAAAAGGAGCCGATCACCCCGTTTCTGGAAAGAGCCACGGACCTGTACGAAAAAGCCGGCATCTCCACCATTCTGGTGGCAGGAAGCTCAGGAGCTTTCTTTTACATCGCCCATCGGATCATCCAGATGGACTGCTACCGCCCTGTGGACATTACGGAGCGGGTGAAATCTCTGTGCACCGAGCACACGGCCCCCAGAACCCAGGCCCCCGGTTTTGCTGTCCCCTCATTCTCCCGATCTCTGCCTCCCTTCAGCCGCGGCGGCAAAAGCGGAGGAGACTCACGCAGAGGCAGGGACGGCGGACGGGGAAGAGAGGGCGGACCCCGTCACGAACACATGAAAGTCAAGACCTTCGGACGGGATTCCTTCTCCCTTGACAAGGAAACCGTAGACCTGCGCTATGTGGAGCAGCTGGCGGATTCCGAGCAGACCTCTGCCCTGGCCCACCTGCTGCGATATGCCCTGGAGCAGGTCATGGACGGAAAGAAGTCCGTGCGGCAGGTAGTTCAGACCATATATGAACTGCTGGAAAAGAAAGGCTGGGAGCCTTTCTGCAGCTCCTACGTTCCCTGCGGTCTGGCCAAGCCCAGAATCCAGGAAGTTTTTGCCTGCATCAACCGCTTCCGGGGATAACTCCCCGCTAGCCCTGCCTGCGGCTGCGGAACTGAAAGGGCGTGCATCCTACATATTTCTTAAAAACCTTAATGAAGTATTTGTAGTCATAAAAACCCGTTTTTTCCGCAGCCTCGTATACCAGGCAGCTGCCGTCCGTCAGCAGCTGAATAGCCTTTACGATCCGGTATCGGTTCAGATAGCTGTTGAACGTATAGCCCGTATCCGCTTTGAATTTTGCATTCAGATAACTTGCGGAAATATTCAGCTGGCGGCTGATGTCTGTCAGCGTGATCTTCTTTTCATAATTTTCTTCTACGATCGCCGCCAGTTTCTCCGTATAGGGATCCGACCACATCCGGTTTCTGAATCCGGCCACGTCCAGGATGGCTTCCGCCTCAAGGATAGTCTGTGCCCGGAGCAGATCCAGATGATCCTTTTTCTTTTTTTCCCGCTCCTCAGTCAGTCTGCAGATACAGCTGCGCAGCTCATCAAAATCCAAAGGCTTTGTAATGTAATCCCGTACCCCCAGGCTGATCCCCTTTTTCGCATATTCAAAATCGCTGTAGCCTGACAAAATCACTGCCTCAAAGTCATATTGTCCCATAGAACATTCCAGCATTTCCAGTCCGTCCATGCCAGGCATTCTGATATCACTTATGACAATGTCTGGTCTGGTTGTCTCAATCAGCTTCAGCCCGTCTTCTCCATTCGCCGCTTCACCGGCAATGCAGCAGTTCATTTTTTCCCAGGGAAGCAGATAGATCAGTCCCTTTCTGATGTATTCTTCATCTTCTACAATCAATATTTTATACATATAGCTTCCTCTTTCAATCGTTCTCCGGCCTAATCCTCCTTCACCGGAGGAAGCCTCAGAGTCACGCAGGTTCCTCCGGCCGGTTCACTTTCTATAGTTAATCCGTACTCTTCTCCGTAAATCAGCCGTATGATCCTGGAAACACTGAACAGGCCGAAATGCTCACTTTCCGTCATCGTCCCGGAATGAATGGAATCCTGAAGTTCCTTCATGGTCTGCGGATCTATGCCGTTTCCGTTATCCTTTACGGAAATATGCACACCGTCCGGGCCGGACTCTGCGTTCAGCCGTATAAAAATAGATTTTCTGTGCCTGGTCCCATGATTCAGGCAGTTTTCTACAATTGGCTGCAGCAGGTTCTTGGGCAGTCGATAGTCCAGAAGTTTCGGATCAATCTCCATAGAGTAATCCAAACTGTCACCGAACCTCATTTTCTGCAGAGACAAATAGTTTTCAATAAAGTCCAGATCTGTCTTCAGATCAATGTCTCCGCTGCCCGAATCCATGCTGTATCTCAACAGCCTGGAAAGGCAGTGAGTCATCTCCGCCGCCACCTGAGGGTTGAGAATAATGCTGTAGCGAATGGATTCCAAAGTGTTAAAAACAAAATGGGGGTTAAACTGATTTTTCAGCTGTTTCATCTCAAGAATCTGTTTGTGACGGTTCAACTCCTGTTTTTCCTGATCCAGCTTTTTCAAGTCTCTGGCAAGGTTGTTCAGCGCATCATTCAGAATTTGGAATTCGTCAAAATTCTGAGTGGACAGCTGATAGTCCAGGTCTCCCTGCCCTATATGCTTTGCCGCCTCCACCACCTCATCGATAGCCACCAGATTTCTGTCCGTAAATACGGAAGAAATACGAAACGTGATGAAAATGCTGATAAGCAGCATCAGTATAATAAAAAATGTTCCGTACGTAAGCAGCTGCTTTTGAAAATCAAGAGAACTCATGGTAAAAATCTGCAGTTCCTGCCCAGGCAGCTCCGTACATGACAGGTAATAATCCCTGCCATGCAGCAGACAGGTCAAAAGAGATTCCTCAGCCCCGTAATATTTGGTGGCTGCAGACAGTTTTGTACTGGGTGCACTGGCATATTCCGTATCCATTAAGATATTATTGTATCTATCTGTAATGACAATTCGGGAAAGATTGTACTGTCTGAAATATTCATACAAATCCGCATATCTCAGATCCATCATCAGGAAGCCTCGAAACACGCCGGAATGGTCAGCAACCGCTCTGGAAAGTATAATGCTCCCTGTCTGGTAACTCTGATAATACAGATCATTGGCCGTTACATATTCTTTTTCGGGATCGTGCTCCAAAGAAGAGGAAATACGGCTGGACAGCTGACTTTCCTCAAATGTTTCCACATTAGGGGCATAAAGATTAGTGGCAGCCACCGTCCCATCCGAGCCTGCCAGAATAAAATTGGCACGGATCATCTGACTGTTGCAGAAATCATACAGAAGCTGATTCGCTCGGTATTGAGCATCCGAATCACCTTCCGCCGCCCTTCTGATTTCTTCGTTTTTGCTGGCTTCTTCAATGAAGCCGCTGTAGGATCCATACGCCCCGTCCAGAAAATTCGTGATCTCTTTTTCTTTTGATTCTACTGAAAAAAGAACGGAAATACAGGCATTTACGGCAATGAATACAAGAAAAATAAAATACAGCGTTGCCACGATTCCCAACGCATACCCTAGATTTTTAGTAAAAACATAATCCTTGTATCTCTTTGAATTCTGCTGATGTCCTGCCATAATCTCACCATTCCCCCCTGCATTTATTTTTAATATAGCGCAAACAGGTGATCCGATCAATCAATATCTATAAATTTGACATTTTTGAATATAATAATAAAATATTGTTATTTTTACTTTCTTTTTTTGCTCTTTTTCTTCAAAAAGTAGTATTTTAAACCTCTTTCCGAAATGTTACCATGTTTTTATCAGAAAACAGCAGTATTTCAGGGAGGTTACACACGAACTGCCATGCAGAAAGGAGAGGAACACATGAAAAAAAGACACTTATGGGGTATTGCAGGAACTGCAGCTATGATAGCTGTTCTGGCGGGCTGCTCGTCACAGTCCTCTGGCGATGCCACTCAGACCCAAGCAGAAAATACCTCCGCAGGCACAGCGGACTCCTCATCAGAAAGTTCTGATTCGGGAGAAAATGTTCTGGTAGTCTATACTGCCAGAAGCGAACAGCTTAATGATGCCATTATTCCCGGATTTGAAGAAGCTACGGGAATCAAAGTGGAAGTGATCACAGGAACCACCGGAGAGTGCTTAAAGCGCGTTCAGTCAGAAACCTCCAATCCGGGAGGCGATATTCTCTGGGCTGCTGATGAAACAATGCTGGCCGGTTATAAGGACCTGTTCCTTCAGTACGTCTCTCCGGAAGATGAGAATATGATGGACGAGTTCAAGAACAAAAGCGGTTACTTCACACCTGCTTTCGCAGATCCTACAGTTATGATCGTAAACAAGAACCTGGTGGGCGATCTGAAAATTGAAGGCTTTGCCGACTTGCTGAATCCGGAACTGAAAGGAAAAATTGCATTCGGAGATCCTACAACTCTCAGTTCTGCCTATCAGAGTCTGGTAGCCATGCTCTACGGCATGGGCAAAGACGGAGATCCCATGTCTGACGAAGCCTGGGACTATATCGATCAATTCATTGCAAACGTAGACGGGAAATATGCTAACGGCGGCAGCCAAGTTCCCAAAAGCGTTGCCGAAGGAGAATATGTGGTCGGCCTTACCTGGGAGGACCCGGTTGTAAACTACATCAGAAACGGCGCTCCTGTTGAACTGATCTTCCCCAAAGAAGGAGCTATCTTCCCGGGAGAGTCCGTTCAGATCATAAAAGGCTGCAAACATGAAGAAAATGCAAAAAAGTTTGTGGATTATATGCTGAGCGAGGAAGCACAGAGCTGGGTAGGACAGAATCTGAACGCAAGGCCGCTGAGAAAAGATGTGGTGTTGGGGGATCATATGGTTCCCACCGAAGAGATCACCATCTCTCCCTATTATGATGAGGCATGGGCTGCTGAAAATAAAACAACCATAACAGAGATGTTCACTGAGCACAGGGAAAATTCTATGGAATAAAAGGTGACGGCTGCTGTGAAATTCTGTTTCACAGCAGCCCCTTTTTACGTAAAATCCATAAGCACCAGGAAGGAGACTGTATTGTGAGTGTAGCAATCGAAATTGATAATGTTGTAAAAAAATACGGGGATAACACTGTAATAAAAGGATTGTCCGCAGAAATCAGACCGGGAGAATTTTTCACCCTGCTCGGTCCCTCCGGATGCGGAAAAACCACTCTTCTGCGCATGATCATCGGCTTTAATTCCATTGAAGGCGGGGAAATCCGGGTAGACGGAAAAGCAATTAATAACATTCCTGTAAACAAGCGTAATATGGGAATGGTATTCCAGGATTACGCCGTTTTTCCCCATATGAATGTAAAAAGCAACGTTGGCTTTGGGCTGAAAATGAGAAAAGTCAGCTCCCAAGAAATGGAACAGCGTGTAGATGAAATTCTTAAGGTAGTAAAGATTGATGATCTGAAGGATCGTATGCCTGCTGCTTTATCCGGAGGTCAGAGGCAAAGAGTCGCTCTTGCAAGAGCCATTGTCACCAAGCCGGAGGTTCTGCTGATGGATGAGCCTTTATCAAATTTGGATGCCAAATTACGGGTAGAAATGAGAAACGCAATCAAAAATATCCAGCACCAGATCGGCATCACTACCGTTTACGTCACTCATGACCAGGAAGAAGCTCTCGCCGTTTCCGACCGCATTGCCGTTATGAACGGGGGAGTAATCCAGCAAATCGGAACCCCAAAAGAAATCTACAAACGGCCGTCCAATAAGTTTGTAGCTACCTTTATCGGTCAAAGTAACCTGATGGACGCCTCCATACATAAAGAAGCCGGCAAAACTTTTCTTCAATTTTCCGATGCCTACCGTCTGGCCATGGAAAACCTGAAACCTTCCGTTGAAAACGGACAAAAAGTATGCGTGTCCGTACGTCCGGAAGAGTTTGTCATTACCCGAAATGCATCTGAGGGAATCCGGGCAGAAGTTAAAAGCAGTGTATTCTTAGGCGCCACCATTCATTACTTTCTGACCGGTCCGAATAGTATGGAACTGGAAGTAGTTCAAGATGCGGAGGACGCGCTGATTGTACCGGAAGGAACTGAAGTTTTCCTGCTGCCCAAGTCGGAGCGGATCAATGTCTTTACAGAAGACGGAGAGCATTCCCTAGTCACAGGGTAGTGTCAAATGAGTTATGAAAAAATGAAGCCTAAGAAATAGGCTCAGATTGAACCTTGAAAATTGCAGATATGTTGTTTGATGGCAGTTTACGCCACCCTTGACAGCACACAAAAGCAATGCTC
>CALWEP010000164.1 GCA_944377325.1 uncultured Lachnospiraceae bacterium | reverse complement strand
CTGCATACTGGGGTTGAACAGAGACACCCGGGCACGGATTTCGCCGTATTCCAGTACATTGTCCAGCAGCCGCTCCCGGACCTCTTCGTCATAATCGGACAGGGACGCGGCCCCGGCCGGAGCGGAGCATATGAGGGTCAGAACCGCCGCCGCTCCCAGGCAGCGCTTCCACAGGTTTTTTCGATGTTTCATTCCCTCTCTCCTTCCTAGTTCAGCGCCAGATTCCCTTTCAGCGCCCAGTCATAAGCATCCATAGCCCCCTGAAGGGACAGTTCTTTGATGCGAAGGTCCGCCTGCTTTCCCACATAGGAGTTCTCCGCCTGCAGATATTCCAAACGGCCGAGCATTCCCAGCTCGTACTTTTTCTTTGCCGCCGCCATGGCGCTTTCCTCCAGCTCCATGGCCGACAGAGCCTGAGTATACCCGTCACGGGCCTGAAGCACGCTGCTGTACAGATCTGAAAGACCGGAAGCGATTTTCTGCTCGTCATTGGCAATGGTCTGCTCCTGGATCCGACGGTTCAGAGAGTTTTCGGAATTTTCCAGCTTCCGCCTGTCGATCAGAAGCGTATAATTGGCTTCCGCCGCTTTGGCTTTATCCGCCTCCGGATCCATTCCGTCGATGCGGCTGATATCCGGCTGAGGCATAGGTGCGATCTCCGGCTCAGCGTCATAGGTCCATCCGGTCATTACCTGAAGGTTCTGCTTCACAGACCGAAGGCTGCTCTCGATGGTGATCACGGCGGACTCGGCTGTTTTCACCGTTTCCCTGGCATTCAGCACGTCATTTTCCGTAGCCATTCCCAGGCTTCGGCGAACCTCGGCAGAATTCAGGGATGCCTCTGCCAGCTCCTTTGATGACTGTGCGGTTTTCAGATTTTCCTGAAGCTGATAGTACTGATTCATCAGATTCTGGGCCGTGCTGGCAAGGGCGGCCTCCGCCTGATCGTACTGCCACTTGATGATCATACCGTCAGACACGTTTTCATCCGCCATTTTTTCCATCTGCTTGGCCTGCGCCTGGGCAGACTGGGCAGCGGAATAAAGCATGGCATACCCGCTGTCATCCTCAGAAGGCCACTGAATGCTGGAATAAAGGGTCTCCGCCGCGTCCCGGTAGTCATCGGCGATCTCATTGGCGCTTTTTCCCTTGTAATCCTCATAGGACAGCTGATTGTTCTGGACCGTGGAATTGTACTCATGAATCAGATCCGGGATCTCCTCGTACTCCAGAATATTGTCCCTCAGGGCCGCCCACTCCTCTGCCGTTCTGGCAAACTCCGGGCTGGACGCCGAAACCTCCAAAGGCACCGCCGTCAGGGCGGCGGCAAGAGAAAGCGAGAAAACTTTCCGGATCCGGCCGCTCATTTTTTTCATTTCAATTCCTCCTTAATCAACATTCCATACCCGTTCCTTCCTTCTTCTGTTCATCAGCGTGTAGTAAATAGGAAGCATCAGAAGAGAAAGAACCGTGGACGCGCACAGGCCTCCCACGTTTACCAGCGCCAGGCCCTGCATCATCTCTCCGCTCTGTCCATAGGCCATAGCCATGGGAATCATGGAAATAACCGTAGTCAGCGTAGTCATAAGAATGGGTCTCAATCTGGTGGCTCCCGCCTCAATCAGGGCGGTTTTCATATCCATCTCCCGTCTGTACTGGTTCACCGTGTCCACATACAGGATTCCGTTGTTTACCACCGTTCCTGCAAGCATCAGAAATCCCAGCAGAGACGGCATGCTGATGCTGGCATCCGCCAGATACAGAAATCCGAAGGAGCCGATCAGCGCGAAGGGAATGGTAGTCATTACCATGACGGAAAATTTGGGAGACTCAAACTGAGCCGCCATAACCACAAATACCAGGAATACCGCGATGGCGATGGCTTGGATCAGGGCCGTAAACTCCTCGATCATCATCTCATCCACCGCGTTGGGCGCCGTGCTGATCAGAGCGGTCATATTCGGCTCAACCACCTCTCTGTTCAGCGTCTCCTTTGCCTTCACGCGGTCCGATGCCGCCTGATCCGTATAATCGGCGGTTACGGTCACCTGATACTGCTTATCCGATCTGGTGATGGTCTGGGGGCTGTCCTGGAAAATCACATCCGCCACGTCCGTAAGCGCCACGTTCTTTCCCGCGGAATTGGTCAGAACCATGCCCTTTACCTGGTCGATGGTCCGATATTTATCCTTAGGGTACTCCACCTGCACGCTTACGTCATTTCCGTCCACCTCAAGAGAAGTGGCCTTTACTCCGGAAAGCATATTATTGACAGTCGCTCCGATCTGAGCGGCAGAAAGACCTTCCGCCGCCGCCTTCACCGGATCCACGTTGATCTTTACCAGAGGAGCGGAGTTTTCCAGGCTGGAGTGAACGTTTGTCACATCAGCCCTCTGATTCATCTGCTCCACAATCCGGTCGGACACCTCTTTCAGTTCGTCATACTGAGTGCTTTCCAGGATGAAATCCACAGAGCTGACGCTGGTATTCATCATGCTGGTGGAGGAAGTTTCCTCCACGGTAATGCTGCAGTCCGGCATCTGGGCCAGGTGCCTTCTCCACTGCCTTGCCACCTCCTTGGTTTCCATGGTCCGGTCATCCTTCAAATAGGCGCTGACGGAAGCAGAGGAACTTCCCATGCTCCCCATGCCGGAGCCGCCGTAGGACAGGCTGTAGGAATCCAGGTTTTCATCTGCGGAAATATAATCTTCAATCTGGCGCAGGAGCAGATCCGCCTCCTCCAGCCGCAGCCCCGGTCTCATATCCACGCTGATGGAGATCTGCCCTTCGTCTATGGCAGGCATCAGCTCAAACCGCAGCTGGCCGGCCAGGAAAAAGGAAAATATCAGCAGGCCGATGGAGGTAAACATAACGGTCTTTTTCTTAGGCAGGAGAACCTCCATAATTTTTCTGTAGCCGTTCTGCAGCGCCGCTACCGGCCGGGAGAGGGGGGCATTGTGCTTTTCCCTGGGCTGATACATCATGTAGCACAGCGGCACGATGGTCATGGCAGAGATCAGGGACGCTACCATACAGAACACAATGGTAAAGCCCAGCGGCTTAAACATCTGACCGGACATTCCCTCCAGAAATGCCAGCGGCAGGAATACCACGCAGGTGGTGGCAGTGGAGCCGATGATGGAGTTGATGACAACTCCCGAACCGTCCAGGGCCGCCTTGTGATACTCTCTGAATCCCACCTTATCCGTAGCCCTGAAGCAGCTCTCCAGAACCACAATGGAGTTGTCTACCATCATTCCAACTCCCAGCACCAGGCTTCCCAGAGTGATCACATTCAGGGAAAATCCGATGAGGTTCATCAGAATCAGGGATGTCATAATGGAAATGGGAATGGAAGTTCCCACAATGAGAGATGCCTTGATCTCTCCGAAAAACAGGAAAATGATCACCATGGAGACGATTATCGCCAGGACCATGGTCTGATATACCGATGACAGGGATGCGTCGATATCTTCACTGGCATCATATACCGTTGTAACCGTCAGGCCCGGAGTGGCGGCCTCCAGCTTTTTCAGGCTTCGGGTCACATCCTCGGACATTTCCATGGCACTGCTCTTCTGCTGCTTTTTCAGAGATACCGTCACCGTATCCTCACCGTTGTAGCGTCCGATTCCCGAGGCGTCCTCCAGAGCGTATCCCACATTGGCCACGTCCTCCAGATAAATGGTGCTGCCGTTTCCCACCGTAATGGGAATGCGCTTCAGGCTGTCCACTGTGTCAAAAGAAAGCCCCGTGGTCACGGAAAGGTCCTGGCTGCCCACCTGAGTAGAGCCTGCCGGGTAAGAAAGGCTGGAGCTGGCCAGAGCGTTTACCAGGCTGTTCATGGTCAGATGGTACTGATCCAGCTTTTCCGGAATCACTTCCACCTGAATGTACTGCTCCTGACCGCCGCTGATGTCCACGCTGGCCACGGAGGACAGCTTTTCCAGCTCGGGGGCAAGCTCATTGTTCACGTAATTGTACAGGTTGTCGGCGGAGGTATTGTTGACGGAAAGCATCATGCTGGCCGCTTCATTGAAGTTGAATTCCATAATAGTGGGCACTTCCACATCATCCGGCAGGGAAATATTGTCCATTTTCTTTTTCAGGTCAGAATAGGCCTTATCCATATCTGTGCCGTACTCATATTCCAGCAGCACCAGGGACATATTCTCCGCCGACATGGATGTGGTGCTCTTGATTCCGTTTAAGGTTCCCACCTCGTCCTCGATGGGCTTGGTCACCAATTCCGTCACATCCTCCGGACTGGCTCCGGCGTAAACGGCGCTCACTACCATCATCGGCATGTTCATCTCCGGAGTCAGCTCCATTTTGGAGGACAGCATAGAGGAAATGCCGAATACGATCAGGCAGAGAACAACCAGAATGGTTGTAACCGGCCTCTTTAATACCGCTTTCGTTAATCCCATGATTTTCTGTCCTCCTTACTGCTCTGTCCGGGCACTGCCGCCTTCCGAAGAAGGCTCTTTAGCCGTCTCTGTCCCGCTGCCTTCCAGAACTGCCGGCGCTCCGTCATAAAGCTCTGCGTTCCATGTGGTCAGAACCATGGCGCTGCCGTCAATTCCGGAGCGGATCTCAGCCTTCTCCGAGTCATAGATTCCCACCTCTACGGATACCTTATGTACGGCGCCGTCCTCATAAGTATAAACGTAAGAGCTGCCTCCCTCATAATAAACCGTATCAACGGGAACGGTCATCACGTTTTCCGCCTTCTCGGACACTACGGACAGCTTTACCATCGTTCCTGCAGCCAGCCCCTGAGCTCCCGGCACCGTTCCTTTCACCGGGAACAGGCCGCTGGAAGAATCCACAATGGCGCTGACCTCCGTGATCGTGCCCTCATAGCTGCTGCCTCCCTTCTCCACTGACAGCGGATCACCGGGGGCAATCACGGCAGCAATTTTCTCAGGCACGGAAAATTTCACCATCATTCCTTCTCCTCCTGTGATCACGCAGACCGGAGCGGATTGGGAAATGAGATCGTGAACCTCTGCGTCCAGGCTCTCCACCACCCCGGAAATAGGCGCGGTAATGGTGGTATATTCCGCCTGGGTATCGTAATTCAGCTTTGCCGCGTCATACTGCAGCTGAGCCTGTGAGGCGGCTGACTGCGTCTGCTCAAAGGTCTGGGCGGAAATATCTCCGCTGGCGTAAAGCGCCTGCATCCTGGCCAGATTTGTCTGGGCATCGCCAAGGGCCACTCTGGCCGTTTCCATACTGATCCTGGCGCTGTCCAGCTGCTTATTGTCAATGGTCAGAATCTTCTGGCCCTCCTGCACGCGGTCTCCCGTCTTTACGTAAACCTCTTTCACCTCTCCGGCCAGTTTGGGAATAACCGATACCATATCCGTAGGCTCTATGGTTCCCGTAAGCTCCCGGTACAGGGTAATGGAACCTGTCTGCGGCTGCTCAGCCCGCACCACCGGCGGCACCGCCGGATCGGCCGTCTCCTCGGGCTTCAGGTATCTGGGCAGTATGAGCGCAGCCAGTATTCCCGCCGCAGCCACCGCAGTAATGATCTTTGTCCTCTTTTTCATAACTTATCTCCTCCTCTGATCTGTCCCGGGCTCCAGCACCCCGTATTTCAAAATATCCATTTTTTTGAAAAAGGACCGTTCCACCTGATCCGTCCCTTTTTCATCCTGAAAGCGTTGGGCAAAGGCCATCATCAGAGCCATCATGCAGAATTCCATTGTAATCCGGAAATCCTCCATGGAATCCAGCCGCAGACCGCCTCTGTCCATATGGTCATAAATCCATTTGTCCAGTTCGTCCCCATTCTCACAGTCCTGCCTGAAATCCCTCATGAACCGTTCTGCCTCCGCATAATTGAGAATATTCTTCATGAGCCTGGCAATATGACCGGTCTGCTCCCGGTGAACCATCTGTTCAAACAGATCCTCCATCATTTTCCAGAAATCTCCTCCGTGCTTCAGAAGGCTGTTTTTGCAGAAAGCGTGATACTGCTGCTTGATATCCTGAAATATATAACGAAGCACGTCCGTTTTATCTTCAAAATACGTATAAAAGCTGCCTCTGGAAATTTCCGCATTTTTTATAATCTGATTGATGGACACTTTGTCGAAGGGAACCCTGACAAATTCCTGTACGGCCGCCTGAAGAATGGCCTTTCTTTTTTCTTCCGGAAGCCGGTAAAACCTTTCGCTGGGCATATCCTCACCCTTTCCTTTCTCTTCCTGCGGTTTCCCGCGGGCTGTCTCTTCCGAGGAGCTTCCCGCAGGAGTGACAACCTGTCATCATTATAGTGACAATCTGTCACTCTGTCAATTGCTTCTTTTATTTTTTAACGGTCTTTTTTCGGCCGGTCCCGGACAAAAAAAGAAACGCCGCAGAACCGCTTCTTTCCGACGGTCCTGCAGCGCCTTTTCCGGCCTGCGTCCTATGATTTTTTCTGACGGTCCAGAAGCTCCTTCAGAGCCTCGTCGCTGTCCTCTACCCACACGTCCTCTTCTTCCCCGTCCAGTCCGAGAAATTCCGCCAGCCTCCGTTCGTCATCGCTTTCGTTCCACTCCTCTATGTACAGGTCAATCTCCTCAAAGGGAATCTCTCCCGCCAGATATCTCTCTTTGAATGTCATCCGTTCTCCTTCTCCGCAATGTTTCTCGTCACGGTGATCTCCTGATTGTCAATATGCTCCCGCATAGCCGCCTTGGCCTCCGCCACCTTTCTTTCCCGGACAGCCTTCAGCACCCGCTCGTGCTCAAGAATCAGGATTTTTCTCTTATCGGAATCCTTAATATACTCCAGGCGATAGCGGTACATCTGCTCCCGCAGATTGTTGAGCATCTGTATCAGCTTGGCATTCTGGGTCCCGCCGTAAATCACGTCATGGTAATGCTCGTCCGTCTCCGCAATCCTCATGGCGTCTCCGTCGGCAATGGCCTTTTTGAAATCCTCCTGAGCCAGCTGCAGATCCGCAATCTCGTCCTCCGTCATTCTCTGGCACGCCAGCTCAATGGCCAGCTCCTCCAGCGCCCGGCGGACCTCAAGCACATCCCTCAGACTTCTGGCGGAAATCCTGGCCACCTCAGCTCCCTTTCTGGGAATCATCAGCACCAGTCCCTCCAGCTCCAGCTTCCGGATGGCCTCACGAATGGGAGTGCGGCTTACGCCCAGGCGCTCCGCCAGCTGAATCTCCATCAGCCGCTCTCCCGGCTCCAGCTCTCCCTTCAGAATCGCCTGGCGCAGCGTGTTGAACACCACGTCCCGAAGGGGAAGATATTCGTTCATTGTCACTTTCAAATTATAATCCACTGCCATTGGAAACCTCCCTGTTGTTGAAAAAATTCGTGAGATAGACCTGTCTCACCCGGCCGGAAAGCCGGCCGTTTCTTAAGGTCCAGTATGCCTTTTTCGCGTCCCCCTCATTTTCAAAGAGGCCGAAAACCGTAGGACCGCTGCCGCTCATCATGGCATTCAGAGCACCGCACCGCAGCATCACGTTCTTGATATCGCCAATCACCGGATACCGCTTCTCCGTCACCAGCTCCAGCACGTTGCCGAATTTCCCTGCCATTTCCTTTAAATCTCCCCTGCGGATCGCATCCGTCAGCCCGTCG
Source organism: uncultured Lachnospiraceae bacterium (assembly GCA_944377325.1). Lineage (GTDB taxonomy): Bacteria > Bacillota > Clostridia > Lachnospirales > Lachnospiraceae > Lachnoclostridium_A. The sequence goes on along the minus strand of CALWEP010000164.1, from coordinate 4,948 downwards.
ATGTCGGGATGGTCCTCCGGGCGAAGCTCATTGGCCCGGAGATTTTCATAAACCCACTTGGTGGACACATTGATGTTCGGCTTTGCCAAAAGTACCCGGCACTGAGGAACAGGGGGCAGGGGAGTCAGGATTTCTCCGATTCCCTCCGACAGGGCCGTTCCCCTCATCAGGCAGTAGGGCACATCCGCGCCGATTTTCACTCCCCGTTTTTTCAGCTCCTCCAAAGACAGCCCCAGGCCGAACATCCGGTTCACGCCGAACAGTACGGCCGCCGCGTCGCTGCTGCCTCCGGCCATTCCGGCCGCAACGGGAATAAACTTTTTCAGCCGGATATCCAGCCCTTCCCGGATGCCGAACTCCTCCATCAAAAGATCGGCCGCCTTCCATACCAGATTGTTTTCATTATTCGGCAGATAATAGAGGTTTGTCTCCACATGGATCCCGCCCCGTCCGTTTACGCGCAGATCCACACTGTCATAGAGCCCAACGGTCTGCATGACCATTTTCACCTCATGATAACCGTCCTCACGCCTGCGGAGGACGTCCAGGCCCAGGTTGATCTTTCCGTGGGCTTTCAGGTTCATATGCTTTATCATAGGCACACCATCCGAATTGTATTTGTTCATTTTTTTGTATACAATATATTATATTCCAACTAACCGGAAAGTACAAGCCCTAATCGCTCTATTTTTTACATTCTCCCTCTTTTTCCTTCAAGCGAAAATGCAGGAAGCCGCCTTCTTCCCGTTCCGAAACGAAGCCAAGGCCGGCAGCCAGACCTTGGGAAGCCTTATTGTCCGCGGCAATTCTTGCCAGCACCGGAACTCCCAGCTCTCTTTTCTCCCATTCCAGCGCCGCCAGACAGGCTTCTCTGCCATAGCCCCTTCTTCTCCACGGCCTGAAAATGTGATAGCCCAGCTCCACCGCCTCCTCGTCCCCCTCCCAAGGGGCAAATCCGACCTTTCCCACCAGGGCTCCGTCCTCACGGCGGACCGCAGCCCAGATGCCGTACTGGAAAAAGCCGTATTGGCGGCGGATGTAAGCTTTCAGTTTTTCCCGGTCCGAAAATATCTCATCCCCCGGCCCCATACATTCCTCCCCGGGAATTCTTTCCCAATCCTCCTCCGCAAACTCCCGTATGATCAGCCTTTCCGTCTCGCAAATCACCCAGGGAAGTCCCAGCCGCCGCCTCACAGCCCGCTCCAGAAATTCTCGGTCGGCGTCCTCAGCCCGTTCCACCGCAAAGGCGGCCGGCAGAAATTCCCCGCAGTTTCCCACCAGCGCCACAGAGGCCCTTCCGGCCGCATCCGCAGCCAGAAGAGCCTCTCTCTCGTCGGAAAGCACTGCCGTGTACGGTTTTCCGTCTATGATTACCGTCCGTTCTTCCCTCATATGTCCCCGTTTCCTCTGTCCGTCTTACGCCTTCTCCGGCTCCGGGTAGTCCTCTCCGAAGGTCTCCACCGTAATTCTGGCGATTTTCTGCTCCTTCATGGGTCTGTCGCTGTAGTCTGTGCGCACTTCGGCAATCTTATTCACCACGTCCATTCCTTCCGTGATCTTGCCGAAGGCTGCGTAGGCTCCGTCCAGATGGGGAGCTGCTTTGTGCATGATGAAAAACTGAGAACCGGCACTGTCCGGATGCATGGCTCTGGCCATGGAAAGAACTCCCTCCGTATGCTTCAGATTGTTGGGGAAGCCGTTCTGGGAAAACTCTCCCTTAATGCAGTATCCGGGACCTCCGATGCCCGTTCCCTGGGGACAGCCTCCCTGAATCATAAAGCCGCTGATCACCCGATGGAAGATCAGACCGTCATAGTAGCCTTTTTTCACCAGACTGATAAAATTGTTCACCGTATTGGGAGCGGTCTGCGGATACAGCTCCGCCTTCATCGTATCTCCGTTTTCCATTTCAATGGTAATGATCGGATTTGCCATTTTTCTTCTTTCCTTTCTGGTAGATAGTTTCTGTTCCCACCAGTATACCATTACCGCCCCTTCCGCACAACCGCAAAATCACGGGAGCGAACCGTTTTCCCTTTCTTCCCTCTCCCGGGAGCTCTCCGCCGCCTCCACCAGATCCTCGATCAGAATCAGACCGATGGGACCCAAAATAAATCCGAAGAAGCCGAACAGCTGCCACCCCACATAAATTGCCGCCAGGGATTCCAGCGGAGTCAGTCCCATTTCATTTCCCATGATCCGGGCTTCCAGATTTTCTCTCAGGATATAGCAGACCAGGTAAAGAAGGAACAGACCGGCAGCCTGCGCCGGGCGGCCTGCTGCCAGCTCCCAGACTGCCCAGGGCAGAAATACGGTGCCCGCCCCCAGCACGGGAAGAGCGTCCAGGAGCCCGATCACCGCCCCCAGCATAATATAATAAGGATTCCCCAGCAGTCTCAGACCGGCGGCGCACACTCCTATGGTCAGGACCAGGATGATTCCCTGGGTTTTGGCATAGGCCCGTCCGGCAGCCGCCAGCCTCTCTCCGATCATGGCGTACTCTTTCCAGAACTGAGAGTTCTCCCGCCTTCTGCGCAGATCGTCCATTTCCTCCAGGCAGAGAACGGATGCCAGGAAAAACAGCACGCACACCACCAGAAGATGCACTGCGCCGTCCAGAAGCGCCACGGAATTTTCCATGAGGAACGGCATGGCCCCCTCCTTGACCCGCGCGCTGAGTCCTCTGAGCATCTCCTGCATCAGCCTGACCAGGCAGCCGGGGCGGAGACCGAAAAATTCTTCCGCAATGTGGCATTTGCCCGTAAGCCACCGGTCCAGGGAAGCGATCATCACCGGAAGCCGCTCCGACAGCAGCGCCGCTTCCCCGCACAGCCTGCGCAGGCCTTCATAGGAAAGCCATCCCAGAAGGGCCGCAAGTACCAGCAGCTCTGCCCCTCCTGCCGCTCCCACAGATATGTTCAGCTGTTTTTTTCCTATTCTGATTCGGCAGCGCCTGCTGATCCGGAGCGCCGAAGGCCTCAGCCCCAGAGCGGCAATATAGGCAGCCAAAAAGGGAATCACAAGCGGCAGCAGGTATTTGAAGCCTGCGTACACCGCTCCTGTGATTCCCACAATGAGAACTATTTTCTTCAGTTTTTTGCTCGGTTTGACCATGGCTCCCACCTGTTTCTGATTTGTACTTCCTTTGTACAGTCTCTAGTATGAATCGGAGGAAGCCGAAATATTCTTTTTTTCTTTTTCAGGATCTGTCAGAAAATGACAGCTCCGCCACCTTTTCCCGTTCTTCATAACGCCGGAACAAACCGGCGGAGGGACGGCGGGAAAAGACCATACGCTGCCCGGTAACCGGATGAACCAGCTCCAGGCAGCCGGCATACAGAGCCAACGGTTCGGGGCGCCGGCCCGCCGTTCTTCCTGCGCCGTACTTTTCATCTCCCGCAAGGGGAAGACCCCGGGATGCAAACTGTACCCGGATCTGGTGATGGCGGCCTGTCTGGAGATCGATTTCCACCAGCGCCGCTTCCTTCCCGTCCACTGTGCCCAGGCTCAGAAGCCGGTAGGAAAGACGGGACTCTCTGGCGCCCTCTGTTCCTTTTTCCACAACCCGGGAATAATTTGCCTTTTCATCTTTCAACAGATAATCCACAAAGTTACCCACATTATCCACAGGTTTTCCACATACCAGCGCCAGGTAGGTCTTTTTCATGGTTCCGTCCTGAACCTGCCTGCTTAAAGCGGCTGCAGCCGCCTTTGTCTTCCCGTATACCATGATCCCTCCTACGGGCTTGTCCAGTCTGTGGATAACTCCCACATAAGGCTCTTCCTTTTTTCCAGAGGACTGCGTGGATAATTTGTGGATATGTTTTTTTATCTCGCTTACCATATCCGGCTCCAGCTTTCGCGTGGCCTGGGATTCCAGACCTGCCGGCTTCTCTGCCACAATTATACTTTGATCTTCAAATAAAATTGTCAGCATTTCCCGTTTCTCCTTGACATATTATTTTTTCAGCGGTATAGTATATAAAAACACCGTACGTAGTTTTCATTACTACATCATATAGTTATTCTTTCTAAAGGAGGCATTTTTATGAAATTCCATCTCAAAGACCCGGGCAGCGCCATCACTCATTTCATCGGGATGGTCCTTGCCTTTTTCGCCGCAATCCCGCTGCTGGTAAAGGCAGCCTCCGAGCCCGGAAAGCTTCACACCGCAGCTCTGGCCGTATTTATCGTCAGCATGATCCTGCTCTATGCGGCCAGCACCGTCTACCACACCCTGGATATTTCTCCCAAGGTGAATAAGATTCTGAAAAAAATAGATCATATGATGATCTTCGTGCTGATCGCCGGAACCTACACCCCCGTCTGTCTGATCGTGCTGGGCGATTCCACCGGCTGGCACCTGCTGGCTCTCGTATGGGCCATTGCCGCCGCAGGCATTCTCATCAAGGCCTTCTGGGTAACCTGCCCCAAATGGTTTTCATCCCTGATCTATATCTCCATGGGATGGGTCTGCGTCCTGGCCATGAAAAAGATCATTCTGGCCCTTCCTGCGGCAGCCTTCGGCTGGCTTCTTGCAGGAGGCGTTATTTACACCATAGGAGGCGTTATTTACGCTCTCAAGCTTCCTCTTTTCAATTCCAGGCACAAAAACTTCGGATCACATGAGATCTTCCACCTGTTTGTCATGGGCGGCAGTCTCTGCCATTATATCGTCATGTATCAGTTTGTTGCCTGAAGCTATGAGCTTTTCCTTTTCCTTTCTTGTGAGCTTTTTGACGGCCCGCTCCCGCCGCATCGCCTCCTCCCTGGTGGCAAACTCCTCATAGTAGGCCAGTGTCACCGGGAGGCGGCTTTTTGTATATTTGGCTCCCTTTCCGCTGTTGTGGGCCATAAGCCGTTTCTCCAGACAGTTTGTCCATCCGCAGTAAAGGGTACCGTCGGCGCACCGCAGCAGGTATGTATAATTCACCATTGTCATTTCTTC
>CALWEP010000163.1 GCA_944377325.1 uncultured Lachnospiraceae bacterium | reverse complement strand
ACAGCTGAAAGTGTATAATCGCAGAGATTACAACAACTTCCCCATGCGGCCACTGGGATGGAAATCACCCAATGAGATCCTTCAGGAGTATTTGCATTCACTGTAACAAATGTTTGACAAACCTACACATTTTTCTCCTGCCCTTATATTCTGGACTGGTACACCGTAAGAAGCAGAACCGTCCCCAGAATCAGCAGGAAGCCCAGTATATCCATTCCCGTAAAGGGAGTCTTCAGCCACAAAGCGGAAATAACCACCGCAGACACCGGCTCCATGCTGGCAAACAGGCTTCCCTTAAACGGCCCGATGATGGACACCCCTGCAAGGTAAAGTCCGAAAGCCACCGCCGTACCGACCACCGATACTCCCCCCAGGGCCAGCACCATTGCGCTGTCCCAGACCGTCTCATAACTCCAGGGCCGCACCCATGCCCCAAACACCAGGCCGGCCAGGAGCATGCCGAATCCCAGCACCTGACATACACCGTATTTTTTCATCAGGTCTCCCGGAAGCATATTGTAAAGAACCGCTCCCAAAGCAGACAGAAGGCCGAAAAAGAGCGCCTGGGGAGTGAGAGTCAGCTCCCGGAAATTCCCGTGGGTTCCCAGAATAAAGGTTCCTGCCAGACACAGGAAAATCGCCGCCGTCTCCGCTCCCGAGGGCAGCCGCCTGTTCCTGATGCAGAGCACCACCAGGATAAATACCGGGAACATATACTGCAGCACCGTAGCCGTCCCCGCATTGGAATACTGGATTGCAGAAAAGTAAGGGTACTGAGCCATCAGAATCCCTGCCAGGGCAAACACCGCCATGTGGGCCAGATCTCTCCTGTTTTTAAAAATGTCCAGATTGTGCCTGCCTCCGGTGACAAAACCCGCCGCAATCAGCAGGATACCTGCGATTACCAGACGGAGGGACACCAGCCATGCAGCGGTGACTCCCTTCTCCTGAAACAGAAATTGTCCGCAGCAGCCGGAAAATCCCCAGCAGATTCCTCCAACCACAGTCATCATATTTCCTATCCGTATACGTTCTGCCTGATTCATACTCTCTCCCTTTTTAACGTTTTATCTATAAGTTATCACAGGTCTTTCTCTTTGGCAACCTCGCTTCCGTACTCATAAGAAACGGCCCGCTCCAGCTTCCATAAGCTTTCCTCCGCCGCAAAGCCGGGAATGCGGTACAGCACAAGAATATCGGTGATCCCATTCCGCTCCAGAAATTCTCCCAGATTTCCGTTGAAGTATCTCAGATCCAGCACAAAGGCAGTCTCATAATGGTTCACCGCAAACGGGACAAAACTGTTGGCATAGGAGTCCTTGATCACGCAAAGGCGGCGTCCGGCCTCAGCTTCCCTTCCGTCTCCGTCCGACGCTCCCTCCGTCCGGATCTCCGTCAGACCGTGGTTGCCGTCCAGATAAAACCGGTATTTATCCCTGGTCTCCAGCGCGCTCTCCGTATACAGGCTTCCTCTGTCCTCTCCGCTGCCGTCATAAAACACCTGATAGCTGATCTGCCGTCCGGGCGTCCACCGCTCCATCCGGTCCGGCTCCGTTTTCCAGTTCACCTTTGCCTGTACGGTACCGTAAAAATCCCGGCTCACCGTCTCTCTTTCAAAGTCCTCTCTCTCCCAGGGCACAAAGCCTGCGGAAAGAGCCCAGGCACGGTAGCCCTCGTAGGCTCCCAGTACGGTCCAGTGATGGTCGGTCCGGTAGTAAATCTCTTCATCCCGGCACTCTCTCAGAGCTGCCTCTCCGTCTGTCAGCAGGCGGCTTCCGCCCAGCAGGCCGACCAGGCGGTCCGTTATCTCGCCCTGATCATAGGGCGCTGCCAGAAAGGGCAGCTTTTCCCGCAGAATCCAGGAAGCGGACGGAACCAGAAGAGCCCTCACCCGATCTTCTCCCAGCCGGCCGCTCTCCGATTCAAGAAATGCTGCCAGCAGCTTCAGGTTCTTTTCGGCCAGCTCCGTTTCCACGTTCTCCCGGTCAAATTTTTCCAGCAGATAGCCGTCCTTTCCAAAGTAAACTCCGTTTATGTCCTCTCTCCCCAAAAGCCGTTCTGCCGCGGTTTTCAGCTCCACAAAGCGGTCCCTGAAAGGAAACTGATCTCCCAGATATGCTTCATAGGCTTCTCCGTAAGAACCGTCCGTCAGTCCTTCCCAGGAAAATGCAGGCTTCTGCTGCAGATAGCGGTTTTCCGTCTGGGAAAAGCTCCGGTCCGGAAGGACCGCAGAGGCCAGAAAGCCCAGCAGCAGACAGCTCAGAAAGACTGCGGATACTCCGAATTTTTTCCAGATATTCATCATTCCTCCCATGGTCCGGTCAGAACCGGAAATATAAAAACGGGTTATACCCTGCATTCACCAGATAAGCCGTGCACAGAATAAAAAGGCCTGCGGCAAGAATGGGAATGCCGAACTTCACCGGAGCCCAGGCGCCTGCCCTATTCGCCGCCCACGCCGCCGCCGGCGTGGAGCACAGGGCTCCCGCCAAAAGCAGGGGCAGGGAGGTAAACGCCATATATACCGTTCTGCCGCTTATGAACGGAACGCCTCCGCCCCCTGCCATCCGAAGAAAATACTCCAGTCCTTCTCCCAGATTTTCATGAGCAAACAGAACCCACCCGCAGAACACCGCCAGCAGAGTATAAAAGACCCTCAGGGCTGCCGGCAGCTTCTCCAGCCATTTTCCCCAGATGAGCTTCTCCGCCAGCAGAAATACGCCGAAATAACAGCCCCACAGCAGGAAATTCCAGCCGGCTCCGTGCCAGATTCCCGTAAGGAGCCAGACGATCATAATATTCGCCGCCTGTCTTCCCTTCCCTTTCCGGTTTCCTCCCAGAGGAATATAGACATACTCTCTGAACCAGGTGCCGAGAGAAATGTGCCACCGCCGCCAAAACTCCGTTACGCTCTGCGATATGTACGGATAGCGGAAATTTTCCGGAAAGTGGAAGCCGAACATCCTTCCCAGCCCCACCGCCATATCCGAGTATCCGGAAAAGTCAAAATAAATCTGCATGCCGAAGGCCAGGATCCCCAGCCAGGCCATAACCACCGTTCCGTCTGCCGACGCTCCCTGAACCTGCAGCCACAGCTCTCCCATGGGATTGGCAAGCAGAACCTTCTTTCCCAGCCCTATGAGGAAAATTTTCACGCCGGCTTCAAACTCCTCCATGCTTTCCCGCCGGCCGTCCAGCTCCTCCGCAATGGTGCTGTAGCGGACGATGGGTCCTGCAATCAGCTGGGGAAACATGGAAACGTACGCGCCGAAGCTGACAATATTGTCCTGCACCCGGGCTTTCCCCCGGTATACGTCTATGGTATAGGACATGGTCTGAAAGGTATAAAAAGAAATTCCCACGGGAAGAGCCGGAGAAAGCACCGAAAGCCCTGCTCCCGTCAGACGGTTTACCGTTTCCGTCACAAATCCCGCATATTTGAAAAACCCCAGGAGAGACAGATTGATCACCGCCGACGAAAGCACCAGACACCGGGCGCTGTTTCTCCTGCCCTGTCTGAGAAACTTCCCGATCCATTTTCCATGGACAAAATCCACTGCCGTGGAAAACAGAAGAAGGGTAATGTACACCGGCTCACCCCAGCCATAAAAAAGGAGGCTCCCAATGAACAGGACGCCATTGCGGAACCTCCGGGGGACGGCATAGTAGGCAAGAATCACTGCCGGCAGAAACCGGAACAGAAACAACAAGCTGCTGAATACCATCTGCTTTCATACCCTCCGTATCTTATTCGTAAAAGCTGCTGATCATGTCCAGACCGATCTGTACCTGGGACTGATAGAAATTTTTCAGCTCCGCCTCATCGGTAATGCTGTCGTCATAAGCCCCCAGCATCACAAAGTACACGTCATTCCCGTAACGAACCACCTGGGACGCCTCATACTTCGGCATATTCATGGGATACTGAAGAGCCCCCTCGATCTGGCTGTCCCGGTAGGCATTCAGCAGCTCCTCCACCGTATCCGCCTCTCCTGCCTTGGCACGGACAGCCAGGAAGGTATCCACATGGGCGCTGATCATGGGCATCTCGCCTACAAACTCTGTGTACAATTCCGGATCGATGCCGTAGGTCTGCTCCAGCACCGTCTCATCAATCGCCGTATTGGGCAGATAATCCTCCCCGTAGGCATCCTTCACCGCCTCCAGGATCTCCTGAAAATCCGGGGAAGCCTGACTCTCCTCCGCCGCAGTCTCCTCCGCGGAGGCAGACTCCGTGACGGTTTCCGCCGCTGTGGGCGCCTGCTGCTGGGATTTCCCGCAGGCTGTCAGATTCATCATCAGCACCGCGGTGCTGAGCGCACAAAATGTATAAAAAGATTTTCTCATTGGGTTTCCTCCTTGCTCACTTGCTGTTTTTATATTATAATGGACAAACGAAAGCCGGTCAATTTACGAATTACTTACTTTTCGCGAAAGAATTTCCAAATCCGGCAGAGGGAGGATACCAATGAGCTTTGAATTTGTGCAAAAGCTGCCTACGCCGGCAGAAATCAAAATGCAGTTTCCCCTTCCCGCCCGTCTGGCGGAGATCAAAGCTGCAAGAGATAAAGAGATCCGGGAAATCTTTACCGGAGAAAGTGATCGTTTTCTGGTCATTATAGGCCCCTGTTCCGCAGACAATGAGGATGCGGTCCTGGATTACACATCCCGCCTGGCCCGCGTTCAGGAAAAGGTGGCGGACAAGCTTCTGCTGATTCCCAGAGTGTATACCAACAAGCCCCGTACCACCGGACTTGGTTACAAGGGCATGCTCCATCAGCCGGATCCGGAAAAAAAGCCCAGCGTTTCCGAAGGGCTTCACGCCATTCGCCATATGCACATGAAGGTGCTGGCGGAAACCGGTTTTTCCACCGCCGACGAAATGCTCTATCCCGAAAATGTAAGCTATCTTGACGATATTATGTCCTACATTGCCGTAGGCGCCCGCTCTGTGGAAAACCAGCAGCACCGTCTGGTATGCAGCGGCTGCGACGTCCCTGTAGGCATGAAAAATCCCACCAGCGGCGACTTGTCCGTCATGCTCAACGCCGTAGTGGCCGCCCAGACAGGCCACGAATTCATTATGAGAGAATGGGAAGTAAAAACCAACGGAAACCCCCTGACCCACACCATCCTCAGAGGGGCGGTGAACAAGCACGGTCAGAGTCTTCCCAACTACCACTACGAAGATCTGATTCTTCTTTATCACCTGTACCAGGAGAGGGATCTGCAGAATATGGCCTGTATTGTGGATGCCAACCACTCCAACTCCAATAAGCAGCACATGGAGCAGATCCGTATTGTAAAAGAGGTGCTCCACAGCCGCCGTCACGCTGCCGAAATCAAAGAGCTGGTCAAGGGCGTGATGATCGAAAGCTATATTGAGTCCGGTTCGCAGAAGGTCGCCGAACACTGTTACGGAAAGTCCATCACCGATCCCTGTCTGGGATGGGATGACTCCGAGCGTCTGATCTACGAAATCGCCGACGGTCTGAATTGACGCGGCGCATCACGGCAAAACAGAAAATACCCTGACCGCAGGGCACAGAAGCAAGCTGTGCCGGGCTGCCGGGGTATTTTTTTATTTCATGTATTACACTGCCGTGATATTTCCGCACTCTTCATATCCGGCCGGTTTCCGGTCCGTGATAAAAGAAGTTCCGAAGAAGGGGGCAAAGGTAACGGAGCTTATCTGATCAAATTTGGAATGGTCACACAGGACATAACTTCTTCGGCACTGCTTCATAGCCGTCTGCTTGATCAGCGCCTCGTTGGCATCCGGCGTGGTGCAGCCGCTCTGTCTGGTCACACCGTTGGCTCCGAAGAAACCTATGGTGAAATGATAGTTCTTCAGGGTCTGCATGGCCTGATTGCCGATTACCGCTTCCGTGGTGCCCTTCAGCTCACCGCCTACCAGAAACACCTTCAGGCCCCGCGCCGCCAGCTTCTGGGCATGGACAACCGCATTGGTCACAAAGGAAGCTCTGACTGCTCCCAGGTGATCTATGATATAGGAGGTGGTGGTTCCCGCATCCATGTATACAAAATCATCATCTGTAATCAGGGAGGCCGCATATGCGGCAATCCTGTTTTTCTCCTCCCTGTTCAGATCTTCCTTTTGGGCCACCGTATATTCAAAGGCCGTCACCTTCTGCTCCGTCTCCACTGCGCCTCCGAACACCTTTACCAGCTTTCCTTCCCGGTCCAGGGCCGTAATGTCCCTCCGTGCCGTAGATTCCGAGATTCCCAGAATATCCTTGATCTCCGTTACCGTGATGCTTCCCCTGTCCTTCAGAAGCTCCAATATCATTTCCTGTCTCTGTTTCGTCAGCATCGTTCTCCCTGCCTTGTCCTCTTTCTGCCTTTGTTTCCCGCATCAGCTCTGCGGTCTTCTTTCTGACCTGATTATACTATTGCCGACAGCTTCCGTCTACCGTTTAGGCCGCCTTTTTCTTCAGAACCCCCAGAAGAACCGTAGATGCCGCTGTTCCTGCCGCCAGAGCCACCAGGTACATCAGCGCATTTCCCATAACGGGAACTACAAAGATTCCACCGTGAGGCGCCATCAGAGTACATCCGAAGGCCATGGACAGGGCGCCCGCCAGGCCGGAGCCGATTATGCAGGCCGGCAGTACGTGGATGGGATCTGCCGCCGCGTAAGGAATGGCGCCTTCCGTAATAAAGGCCAGACCCATGATAAAGTTCACCGGGCCGGACTCTCTCTCTTCCTTGGTAAACTTGTTCCTGAACAGCATGGTAGCCAGAGCAATGGCGCAGGGAGGAACCATACCTCCGATCATAACGGCCGCCATAATGTCATAATTGCCCGCTGCAATAGCCGCCGTTCCGAATACGTAAGCCGCCTTATTGAAGGGGCCTCCCATATCGATGGCCATCATGCCTCCCAAAATCAGTCCCAGGACGATCCTGCTGGAATTTCCCATTCCTGTCAACCCGTTGTTCAGCGCTGTATTGATTCCGCCCATAATCGGCTCCACCACAAACGACATCAGCAGTCCCATGATCAGAATGCCCAGAACAGGGTAGATCAGAACCGGGGCGATCTTTTCCAATGCCTCAGGCAGTCTGTCGCATACTTTGCGGAGAGCCAGAATGATATATCCGGCCATAAAGCCTGCTGCCAGAGCCCCCAGGAAACCGGAAGTTCCGCCGGCCGCCATCATGCCTCCCACAAAACCTACCGCCAGCGCCGGCCTGTCGCCGATGGCCATGGCAATAAAGCCGGCCAGAACGGGAAGCATCAGTCCGAAGGCCACTCCGCCGATGTTTTTGAACATGGCTGCCACAGGAGTAATGGTTCCGAAGGCGGATCTCTCCGCCTCGGACAGGGCGTTGATATCCACAAACAGACCGTCCAGCAGGAAAGCTATGGCAATCAGAATGCCGCCGCCCACCACGAAGGGAAGCATGTGGGATACGCCGTTCATCAGCTGAGTATACACCTTATGTCCCACGCTGCCGCCGGCGGCCCCGGAAGCTGCCTGAGAAGAAGCTCCCGCCGCACTTCTGTAAACCGGAGCGTTTCCGGAAACGGCAAGGTCGATCAGCTCCGCCGCCTTGTTGATTCCGTCGGAAACCTGCCTCTCAATCACCTTTTTCCCGTCAAAGCGGTCCATGGGAACCTGGGCATCCGCTGCCACAATGATGCAGTCCGCCTCCCGGATCTCTTCGGAAGTGAGCACGTTCTTCGCTCCGCCGGAGCCCCTGGTCTCCACCTTGATAAAGCAGTTTTTCGCCTTTGCCGCTTTTTCCAGCCCTTCTGCAGCCATATAGGTATGGGCGATTCCCGTGGGGCAGGAGGTCACTGCCAGGATCTTAAACTGGCCTTCGGCAGCCTCTCCCACATCTGCCAGCCGCTCATCCACGCTCTTTTTCTCCTCATCGGCGGCATCTATGATGCGCAGAAACTCTTCCGGCGTCTCCGCCCGGCGCAGAGACTGAGCAAAAGCCTCGTCCATCAGCATCATGGACAGCTTGCTCAGCACGTCCAGATGGACATTGTCTTTTGTGTTGGGCGCGGCAATCAGAAACAGCAGGGTAACCGGCTCCCCGTCCAGAGAGTCAAAATCCACGCCGTCCCGGATCACCATGGCTGCCAGCCCCGGTCTGTTCACCGCGCTGCATTTTCCGTGGGGAATGGCGATTCCCTCTCCCACTCCCGTGGTGCTCTCTTCCTCTCTGGCATATACCTGCTTCCGGTAAGCCTCTTCATCATCAATCTTTCCGCTGGCCGTCATCAGGGCGATGGCCGAATCCAGGGCCTCTTTTTTACTTTTCGGGGATGACTGCAGTGAAATGCTTCTCACATCCAGCAAATCTGTGATCCTCATAGTTTTCCTCCTCACACTGTCTGCACATTTATTTTTATAACCGACCTTATTCCCGTTTTCCGTCTTTTATTTCCCGGCTACCTGTCTGTATACCTCTTCAACTTCCTCTCTGGTGGCCAGATTTTCCGAAAACGCGCTGGCGCTTCCGGCAGCAATGCCCATATGGAACGCATACTCATAATCCTGCTTTTCCATATATCCGGCCATAAAGCCCGCCACCATGGAATCGCCCGCTCCCACTCCGTTCTTCAGAACTCCCTTGGGAGCCGGAGCTTCATAGATATTTCCGTCGGCAGCTGCCAGCACGGCGCCTTCACCGGCCATGGAAACCAGCACATTCTGCGCTCCCTGAGCCTGCAGCTTCTTCGCATAGGGCACCACCGACTCTCTGGTCGTCAGCTCCGTGCCGAAGATCTCTCCCAGCTCATGATTGTTGGGCTTGATCAGAAACGGGCGGTAGGGAAGTACTTTTAAGAGCAGCTCTCTGGTGGCGTCCACGGCGATTCTCACACCTCTTCCCTCCAGAAGAGCCATGATCTTCTGGTAAGCGTCATCCGGCATGGATGCAGGAATGCTGCCGGACAGAAACAGAACGTCTCCTTCCTCCAGCCGGTCCAGCCGATCCATGAGCTGCCGGACCTTCTCCTCTCCGATCACCGGCCCCTGGCCGTTGATCTCCGTTCCGTCTATGGACTTCAGCTTCAGATTAATTCTGGAAAACCCGTCTTCGATCCGGATAAATTCGTCCTGAATCCCGAATTCCTCCAGCCGCCTTACGATCTCTTCTCCGCTGAAGCCTGCCACAAAGCCCAGGGCGGTGCTTGAAATTCCCAGATTTTTCAGAACGATGGACACATTGATTCCTTTTCCTCCCGGAAGGATCAGCTCAGAGTCCGTACGGTTTGTATACCCCAGTCTGAAATGATCCACAGATACGATATAATCCAGGGACGGATTAAATGTAACGGTATAAATCACGCTCTCTCCTCCTTTATCTGCGTTTCTCTTTCTTTTGAGGCCATTATACATCCACACACAGTCAATTTCAATCATACTTATTCACAAAAAGAGCAATATTCATTCAGTAATAGTGCACAAGTTTGACTGTTTTTGACCGACTTTAGAAG
>CALWEP010000162.1 GCA_944377325.1 uncultured Lachnospiraceae bacterium | reverse complement strand
TTCAATCGGCTTCGCCGCAAATTTTTGGCGATTTGTCAAGAGTTTTTTGACAAAAAAGTGGGGGATTTTAATAAAAAAGGAATCTGAAAGCCTTATATTTATTGGCTTAAAGATTCCGAGAGATCATATTTTATCATCAGGAGGATCTTCTTTCACTATGAGCACGTATAATTTTGACGCTATTATCGACCGCAGAGGAACCGACTGTCTGAAATGGGACAGCAACGGTTCTCCTGATATCCATCCTATGTGGGTTGCCGATATGGATTTTGCCGTGGCGCCTCAGATTCAGAAAGCCATGGAAAAACGGCTTTCCAGCCCGGTTTACGGATATACCTTCCACGGGGAAGCCCTGATCGATTCCATCGTTTCCTGGGTCGGCCGCCGCTACGGCTGGGAAATCTCGGGAGACTGGCTGGCCTTCAGCCCCGGCGTTGTTCCGGCTCTCTCCATGTCCGTGCTGGCTCTGACCAACCCCGGAGACCGGGTGCTGATCATGACTCCCGTTTACCGTCCTTTCTATAACAGCATCCGTGAAAACGGACGTGTAATCATTGACAATCCTCTTGTGAAGGATGAGAACGGACGCTATTCCATCGACTTTGATCTTCTTGAATCTCAGATTGACAGCCGCTGCAAGGTGCTGATGATGTGCAATCCTCACAATCCCGCCGGACGGGTATGGACTTCGGAAGAGCTCCTGCGCCTGGCAGACATTGCAAAAAGGCACGATCTGATTGTGGTTTCCGATGAAATCCATGCCGATTTCATCTACTCCGGCCACAAGCACATCTCCATCGCTTCTCTTTCGGAAGACATGATGCAGAGAACCATCACCGCCTATGCCCCCAGCAAAACCTTCAATCTGGCCGGACTGTGTCAGTCCTATGTGGTTATTCCCAACAAGCGGCTGAGAGACGCCTTCATGGCAGTTTACGACGCTCTGGACCTGGGAAGCAATATTTTCGGCATGACGGCTCTCACCGCCGCCTACAACGAGGCGGAGGACTGGCTGGATCAGCTTCTTGTCTACCTGGAGGAAAACAGAGATTACGCCATCCGCTACATCCGGGAGAACATCCCCGAAATTAAGGTATACCCTCCCGACGGAACCTACCTTCTCTGGCTGGACTGCTCTGCTCTGGGGCTGGAAAAAGAAGAGCTGAACAGCTTCTTCCTGGATCAGGCTCATGTGCGCATGAATGCCGGATACCGCTTCGCGGAACGGTGCGGCGGCTTTATGCGCCTGAACATCGGCTGCCCCAGAGCCATGCTTACGGAAGGGCTGGAACGCATCCGCTCCGCCGTTTCCCAAAGGAAATCTGAAGCATAAGGAGACTCTTACATGACACGAAACCGCTTGTATACAGCACGCAAGCAGAAGGGCTATACTCTGAAGCAGGTAGCCGACCACACCGGCTACAGCGTCGGATATATTTCCATGCTGGAGAGAAACCAGAAACAGCCTTCCCTGACCGCCCTGCGCCGTATTGCCGCCTACCTGGAATGTTCCGAGGTCTGGCTGATCATGGGGCAGTCTGCCGAAGGCGGAGAGGGGCCGGCTCCGGCAGAGGAAAATACCTCCGGCCGGGACTATGTGATGCGCAAAAACCATTGGATTCCCATGAAAATCCCGGAGATTGACGTAGACTACTCCATATTTACCCCTTCTTCTCTCCCGGGAGGCGGCCATGCCAGTATGACCGGCCTGATCGTCCACCTGAAATCCGGGCGGTGGGTCACAGAGCAAATGATCTCCCATGCCAGCTATGATGAAAGCGTCTTTCTGCTGAAAGGCGAGCTGGAGCTGCACATGGACAATAAAATTTACACCATTCACGAAGGAGACAGCTTTTATATTCCCCGGGGCATGCTTCACAATTATCTGAACATTTCTCCGGAGGAAGCCATCTGCATCGTTTACTTCTCAAAACTAATCTATTAAGGGGAACTGTTATGATGAATATCCAATATGTGATCGACGGCCATTTTGATATCCTATCCGATGTTACCGTCAGAAGAAAAAAAGGGGAGCATGAAGTGATCCGCCGCCTCTACTACCCGACTCTGAAAGCGGGAGGCGTCACGGGAATCGTAGCCTCGCTGTTTGTGGACAGCCAGTATCTCCCTTACGGCGCTCTGGATACAGCCATGGAACAGGCTGCCGCCCTTCACTGCGAAATCGAGGAAAGTCCTGATATTCTCATGCTGTGCACCTGCGCGGCAGATTTTGAGCGGGCGGCGGCGGAAGGACGGATCGGTTTTCTCATGTCCTTTGAGGGCGCAGAGCCTATTTCCTCCTGCCTGACTCTCCATGGCTTTTACGCCATGGGCGTCCGCGGCCTGGGACTGGCCTGGAGCCGGCGGAATGCGGCTGCCGACGGCTGTGATTTTCTGGGACATCTGAAGAAAGGAGGCCTGACTCCCTTCGGGCGGGAGCTGGTAAAGGAGGCGGAACGCCTTCATATGCTTATCGACGTCAGCCATCTCAGCGACGAAGGAGTGGAGGATGTGCTTCAGATCACCTCCTGCCCCATTATCGCCTCCCATTCCAATGCCAGAGCCATAGCCGGAAACAACAGAAACCTCACTGACGGTCAGATGAAGGAGATCGCCGCCAGAGGAGGAATGGCCGGACTGAACGGGTGCAGCATTATTGCCTCCGAAAAAGGCAGCGAGGCCGATCTCGGCTCTCTGACGCGGCATCTGGATCATATGCTGTCTGTGATGGGAGAAGACCATGTGGGCTTCGGCTTTGACTTCTGCGATCTTTTTCTCCAGCAGAGCTCAGCACAGGATCTGGAGCGCTTTCCCGAGTTCCCCTTTGACATTGTAAAGGGACACGGGGCAATCCCGGAATTTACGGACTATTTAAGCCGATACGGCTATTCCCCGGAGCGGATTCGGAAGCTGGCCGGCCAGAACTGGCTGGATCTGTTCCGCCGGGTATTTGAAAATTAGTGAAAGGCAGTGATCTCATGACACCAGCAACTGAACAGCTTATTGATTCTCTTTTCCGGCCTTGGCAGAAAGAACTCTGCCCGGGCGTCCAGGTACTCATCCGGCAGAATGGTCGGGATATTTATGAGAAATGCTTCGGCTTTGCCAACCTGGAACACCGAATTCCCATAACTCCGTCCACCGTTTTCCATGTGGCTTCCATTTCCAAGCAGTTTACCGTTCTCTCCGCCCTTCTGCTCTGGAAGGACGGACTTCTGGACCCGGATCAGGATATCCGGGATTTTGCGGGTGATCTGATTTCCTTCAGCGAGCCCGTATCCATACGGCAGATCATGAACAATGTAAGCGGACTGAGAGATCAGTGGGAGCTTCTTTTCATGAGGGGAATCAAGATCAACGATTCCATCGCCATGGAGGACGTGAATACTTCTCTGAAGCTGCAGACGCATCTTAACTTCCCGCCTCAGAGCGCCTACCTGTACAGCAACATGGGATTCCATCTGCTGGCTGTAATTGCGGAACGGCTCACCGGGATGACGCTGCCGGAATTTGCCGCCAAGCGGATCTTTGAGCCCTTAGGCATGACGCATACCATGATTCGCAGCAGCTGCAGCCAGATTATTCCGAACCTGGCTTACTCCTATCAGGATGAAGGAAACGGTTCCTACTACTATAATCCTCTCAACTATTCCCTCTACGGTCCCACATCGGTGAATACCTGCGCCAGAGACCTGCGGCTGATGCTGGACGAGTACATCCATCCGCAGAAGATCGACAGCGGCATTATCGAGCTGATGAAAAAACCGGCCGTTCTCTCAGACGGTTCCGAAGCGGAATACTGCGGAGGGCTGATGACCCATCAGCTCCACGGCCTGACCGTCTACGAGCACGGCGGAGCGGACGCTGCCTACCGAGGACACGTTCTCTGCATTCCGGAAAAAGAGCTGGAGATTATCATGCTCAGCAACTCCACCTCCCTGCTCATGTCAAAGCTGGCCAAGCAGGCAGCCTGTCTGGTGCTGGAACTGCCGCCCTGCGAAGAACCGGAAATACCGTCAGAAGGGCTGACTGAGCCCCGAGCGGGACTTTTCCTTTCCTCCCGTCCTGATGATCCCCAATTTGCGGAAATCCTGGAGCGGGACGGTTCCTTCTTTATGAAGCGGGAATACGGGGAAACCAAACTGATCCGCACGGAGCACGGCGGCTGGCAGGTGGGAACTCTGGAGGAGATTCTCTTCTTTCAGGAGGGCCAGCTGCAGTACCGGCTCCCCAGCCGGATCATTACCATGACGGAGGCCGCTGCTCCGGCTCCCGGAACGCTGATCCCGGGAGTTTACCGGGAACCGGAAACCTCCATGGAATTCTCCGTAGAGGAAACCGCTCACGGCTGCACCGTCTCCATGCTCCGGTACGGCACTGCCCCCGTCTTTTCCAACGGAAAAGGAGAAACCGCCTTTTCCTTCGGTCCGGACTTTACCATGTATATGCGTCAGGAGGGTGACCGAATCATCCTGGACGGTTATCGTGTGAAAAACCTTGCTGCCGTACGGCAGTGATCAAAAAAGGAGGTCGGTACGAAGCCGCCTCCTTTTTTGTATGTTTTATTTTACTTCCACCAGCTCAATCCGGAAGTTCAGCTCTTTTCCCGCCATCTCATGATTGGCGTCAAAAGTAATGGTGGTCTCATCCTTTGCCGTAACCTTGACAGGGAAAGGCTGTCCGTACTGATTGGACAGATATACCTGCTGTCCGGCTTCCAGCTCCTCAGAACCGGGAAGCTGGGCGATCTCAATGGTAAATACGGCGTT
The DNA here is from genome assembly GCA_944377325.1 of uncultured Lachnospiraceae bacterium. Lineage (GTDB taxonomy): Bacteria > Bacillota > Clostridia > Lachnospirales > Lachnospiraceae > Lachnoclostridium_A. The sequence goes on along the minus strand of CALWEP010000162.1, from coordinate 3,251 downwards.
GGGATCCGCCATACCGTAAGCCTCCTCCGGCATCAGATGAACATCCAGGATCTGTCCCTGCTCCATCTCTGCCACAGCCGCGTCAAAGCCTCTGATCATCTGCCCCGCTCCGCAGATGAATTCCAGCGGTTCTCCCCGGTCATAGGAAGAATCAAACTGGCTTCCGTCATTAAAAGTACCTCTGTAATGGACACGGCAGGTCTTTCCCACGTTCCGTCCCGTAATCGGAGCTCTTCCGCCGCAGCCGCCGCAGCTTCCGCCGCAGGAATGGCCCTCCTCATGGTCATGGTGGTCGCAGTTGGCTCCGGTAGATACCAGCTCTCCTTTCAGATAAGCCTCCACTGCCTGATCCGCATCTCCCTGAGCCCCGGCGCACAGTTCCACGCCTGCCTCTGCCAGCGTCGCCTGCGCTCCGCCTCCGATGCCGCCGCAGATCAGCACGTCCACCGCCTGATCCGCCAGCAGACCGGCAAGGGCGCCGTGTCCTGCGCCGTTGGAATCCAGCACCTCGCTGGAAACCACTTTATTGTCTTCCACTTCATATACCTTAAAATGCTCTGTTTTTCCAAAATGCTGGAATACATTTCCATTCTCATAAGCTACTGCTATTTTCATCGTTTTGTTCCTCATCTTTCCCGCTGATTTCACTGCAGACACGTTCTCATTCTTTAAAATTGCGAGCTCTGCAGACTACTTAAGATATTAGCCTTATCATCCCCGGAATGTCAATACCCCACGGAATCAAAACCTGAATTTCCGCGCAAAAAGCTTAAGAAATCTTTTCTTGACCCATACATTTCCTCAATTTATACTGAAAAAAATATACCACAGGAGAAAGACTATGAAACCACTTTACACCTTTGAAACAGACTATCATTTGGATACCCTGTCAGCCATGGCAAGGGCCGTCAGAAAAACAGTAGGGCGAAAGCGGAACCGAAAATCCCGCATTTTCGGTATTTTTTCCGCTATCCTTGGACTGATCGGTGCTTTCTTCGGCGAAAGATCCCTTATCAGCCTCGGTGCTGCCGTTTTTATTATCGTGGTTATGATTTTTGAAGACCGAATCAACGGATACGCAGCCCGGAAAAAGCTGCTGCCTGGTACCGAGCACTGCAGAGCTTCTTTTTATGAAAATTACTTTCTTTCGGAAACCGGTGCAGCAAAAAGTGAATGGGCCTATGACAAAATAGCGGCCACAGCAGAAAACGGCACCTATTTTATCTTTGTTTTCAGCAGAATTTATTCCCAGGCCTTCGACCTGCGGCACATAGACGGCGGAACAGCCGACGAATTCCGCAAATTCATTGAAGAAAAAACAGGAAAAAAATCTGTCTCCTTCCGATGAGGCCGTTCTCCCTTGCATCCCGCTGCCAAGAACAGAAAAAGGGAAAGCCAGAGACGCACGGCCTGCCCTCGAATCATTTAAGCTAAATGTTTTTTAACATCAGCCGTCAGCCATTCACAGTAGTCGGCGGCTATTTTCTTCCCCGAAAATTTCTGACTGATTTACGAACCTCTTCTTCTGTCTCTTATCATCCGCCTGCAGATCTGCTCTCCTATAAGGACTCCCACGATATCTTATTTTTCCATCCATTTTCTGTTCTCCGCAACGGATTTCTGCATTCACTTTTTCAATCTTAGCTTTCCGTTCTCTTTTCGCTGCTGCCTGCGTATTTCCGTAAGCTTCCTGGCGCCCCTTGTCCCATCAGTATAAATTACTGTTGTCCCGGCTCTGACCCGTCCCTTATGGATATCATACCTGATTTCCGATTCATTTTTTCTTTCTTAGCCATCTTTCTTCCTCCACGTTTTCCCCCACAAAATCATGAGATATGCCTGTAAGCTTTTTCGCAGTTTTTTTGTCCTGAAAACGAAAAAAAGCACGCAAACCTTGGCTGAACAGTGATAAGGAACGAAATCACTTATCAACTGTTAGCTGACGGTTTTCGGGTGCATACAAAAACTCCCGTCTGATTCCTAACAGGAATTGGGCGGGAGTTTTCTTGTTAACAGAGCCTATATTGGAGAACAGCATTATGAAAACATTACTTTCCTGTGAGTTTAATATCGACACCGCCTGTGTGGAGCTGAAATATTCTGATGGTAGCATGATTTCCATTAACTGTACTGCCGTTGAGGATGAGGTGGCGAATAACCGTTTCCAGCGGTCTGAACTGGACTGGCTCATCTACAACGATCCTCTGTCCTATGCGGAATTGATTTTGAATGGCAATCCGGAAGAATACCTGCGAACCGTAACAGAGCTTCCACAGACTGGACTGGATTAACAGAAAACGACAACAATTTATATTTGATATGGAATAGGTTTCAATATAAACCGTGGATTCGTTCTCTATCCGTTTCTTTTTGACGGAATCATGAATATATGATATAATAAAGTATAATTTTACTCAGTGATACGGAACGAATCTACTACAGTATTCACCTGCCAGCGATTTGCGGGCGTATACGAAACTCCCGCTTGCTTCCTTTAATTGGAATTGAACGGGAGTTTTCCATATCAGGCAGGTTAGAACGGGCCGTAACAGTATGCACTGTCTGCTTTTTGCAGGTTTACAGCCTGGGAAAACACTTTGGTGGAAAAACAAAAGGGAGGAAACTGATGTGAAATATATTGATACGAAATACAGCGCTGTGAGTCATTATCTTCCACGCAGTATCTGGGAAATGCCGCACGAAAAGCCTGCCTGCTTTGTCCCGGCAGAAGAGCTGAAGCAGTCTGTGATTGAAAATGCCCTGAAAGCCTATGGGCACGGCTGCGCAGCGGAGGATGTGGTTGCCCTGATGGATACGACCCTGCTCCACTCCGGCGAGGACGGATACCTTTTGAGCAAAGACGCCCTGTATGGGAAGGGCTGGGAAACGCCCGCACCGCTGCATGGACTGTGCGGGGCGGCATTGTGCAGTGAAAAGCCCGGCTGCTTGCAGCTGAATTATCAGGATGGCTCTGCCCTGGAGCGGTATGCTCCTTCCTATGCTTCCTACCTCTGCGATGTGCTCAATGCCCTTGTAAAATATGAAGGGGTGGAAAAGCTGGAGCTGACACCCCGGAATGTCTACCGGATTATGAAGGAATGCCAAAAGACGGATGCGACCAAGCATGTGATCAAAAGCAATTTTTACTCTTCGACTGCGGGGAGAAAAGCTCCCATATTGGAATTTGATGAAGAGAAACTGGATGAATACGAAAATACGATTCGCTATATGGCCGGACAACTTATGGCTGT
>CALWEP010000161.1 GCA_944377325.1 uncultured Lachnospiraceae bacterium | reverse complement strand
AATTAACGGAAGAGAAATAAATAAAAAAGCAACCGGGAGGGATAAGATATGAAAAAATGGAAATGGCTGGGAGCAGCCTCCCTGCTCTGCATTGGCGTTTTGTCCATGCAGTCCTACGGGGAAACGCAGGAGGAGCTTCTCACAACCTTGGCGGGAAAGCCGGGGATCGGTTATGAAAACGGCGTATATACGGAAGCCCTGTTTGGAGAGCCGGAAGGAATTGCCGTTCGGAACGGGTCTCTGGCAGTGGCCGATACCGGGAACAATCTGATTCGTATGGCAGGAAACGGCAGGATTGTGACTCAGTCGGGAAACGTCCAGGGACGGGATTCCATGGGCTGTGCCTGGGGAGGATACCGTGACAGCAGCAAAGGATTCAGCTACTTTCATTCTCCGGCAGACTGCGATTTTTATGACGGCTGGAAGATTGTGGTGGCAGATGAGGAGAACAATGCAGTCCGGGTGATCGGAAATACTTGGGTGTATACCATCGGCGGACAGGGAAAAGAGGGCTACGAGGAGTCCTCCAAAGGCTACCAGGCCCTGTTTTCCGGCCCGTCCGGAGTGGCTGTGGGAAGCGGCGGAAAGGTTTACGTGTCCGATACGGGGAACCATTGTATCCGGATCATAGATTCTCAGGGACGGACCTCTCTTCTGGCGGGAACGCCTCAGACGGGGGGATATGAGGACGGAAGCCTTACCTCAGCCAAGTTCCTGGAGCCCGGACGTCTGGCGGTGGCGGAAGACGGAACGATCTACGTATGCGATACGGGAAATCAGAGAATAAGGAAAATACAGGACGGACAGGTGACTACTCTGGCAGGAGGCTCTGTGGGAAGATATCTGGATACGGAATACCGCAATCCCGGCTACCGGGACGGTACGGGAGAACAGGCTCTGTTCCGTTTTCCGCAGGGGATCTGCCTGGCAGAGGACGTGGTGATCGTGGCGGACACGGGAAACCATGTGATCCGGGCCATTTCCCCTGAAGGAGTGACCGGGACCATTGCGGGAACCGGCGATGCGGGATTTGAGGACGGACGGCCTCTGGAAGCGTCTCTTTATGCGCCGGAGGATGTAGCCTGGGAAAACGGAATCTTATATATCAGCGACACGGGAAACAGCGCAATACGTACCATGAAATTCGATCCCCAGAGCTGGCTGGAAAGCCTGCAGTAACATCGGGAAGATAGGGAATAAAACGGAGGAATGAATGATGGGAGCATTGTCAGATGCAATTAGGGAATTTGAAGATCGGAGAAAAACATTTTCTTGGAGAAACTCTGAAAGCTGGAGAGCAGTAGAGGAAAAGTTTCAGGCGCTGTCCGATCTGTTCGGAGCAGGGGCGTCAAGGGAAGATTTTGATAAAGCAAGGGAAGCGTTTTCCAAAGCCTGCATCGCATATGGGAATGCCCACAGAGACAGCGGGGATCCGAAGCGGTATCAAGCGGTCCGCGGCTTGTGGCAGCAGGTGAACGCTCTGACAGAGCGGGACATCCAGATCGGGGCGGACAGCAGGGTAAGCCTCAGAGAGTATGCGGAAAACGGAGAGCCATACCGGGCGGCCTATCAGACAAAGATCATTGGGTATCGATCGGCATCGGAAGATCAGATGAAAGCCGCCCTGACCGGAAAGAAAAGCCTTCTTCCGGGCGTGGACTTGAGTGCCGTGACAGAATATCAGATGGATTCCTCCATTCCCATCAATGAGGCTAACGCCAAGGCTGAGGTAAAAAAACTGGATGATTACCGAAAGGCCTGCCGCCAGATCATGGAAGAGGGAAAAAGAACTCGGAATCTGGAGCTGGAAACCTACGGAAGCAGGCTGCTTCGTCAGGTTCAGGACAGTCCTCTGGATAATCTGAGAGACTTAAGACTGGTAAGAGAGCTGGAAAGGGAAGGAAAAACCTTTGCGGATCGGGATTCTTACAAAACTCCCGAGGTAAATGAGGCCATTGACAGGAGCAATACCGCGGGAGCTCACAGCTCCATTCGCTACAGCAATATGACCGTGGGAGACACAAAAGGATTCCTCACTCCCTTTGCGGAGATGTATTTTGACAATCAGAGCAACCGGATCGGAGAGATCATTCACAGAGAGAAGCTCAGCAGGGAAGCGATTCGCGTGCTGAATTGGGTGAGAGACAGCGGAAGGATTGGGATCCGGTCCACGACCTTCAACGGCTCCCTGTATGAGAGAATTGCCTCAAGGGACGGGAAAAAGGAATTTGGAGAAGAACTGATCAATCAAGTGGTGGAAGAACTGGCTGAAAAAGACGTTTTTTCCAGATGGGATAAGGATCTGGACAAAGATCAGACCTATATGCAGTTTATGGGAGACGGAGGACCGGTGTATGAGAGCGGGTTCATGGAAAAAAGAAACGTAGCCATGAGCCGGGTGGCCGAGCTGCTGGGCATGGGTGACGTTGTGGCCCGTTCCAGGGTAGTGACTTTTGAAGAAGACGGGAAAAAGCACAAGGCCTGTTTTATGGATACGGCAAAAGGAATACAGATCTATGACGGCCAGAAGGACATTGTGAAAACAAAAGATGTGGAGGTACGGCCGGAAGCATGGAAAAAGGCAGAAAGGCTGATGATCCTGGATACGATCTGCGGCCAGGTGGACCGTCATATCGGAAACTTTTTTGTTCAGATTGAGAAGGGACCGGATGGGAAGCTTGTTATTGTGGACTTAAGCGGAATAGACAACGATCTGGCCTTTGCCAACAAGCCCTATGATGAAGATCAGGCGGAAAGAGGAATCCTTCTGGACAATTTCAGAGGCTCTTCCAGAGTTCCGGGAGCGGGAGACGGAAACTCCCTGTTTATAGATGAAACCGTTGCCGAGAAGATCCGGAATCTGACGGAAGAGGATCTGCGCTATGCGGTGGGAGACTGTCTGCCGGAGAAAGACATCCAAGCCTTGTGGGATCGAACGAAGAAGGTAAAGGACCTGCTCGATCCGGAGAAAAGCAAAGAAAATCACATTGTGGTGCTGAGAGACGACGAGGCAGACTGGGAGTTTAAGAAGGATGCAAACGGTCAGCTGGTTCATCGTCTGGCTGCTCCGGATGCCCCGGACAGGGAGGCCTTCATGAAAAATGCCGATTTATTCATGAAGTGCACCGCGGAAGGCCGCGGCCCCAGCTTGATGAGAATGGAAAAAGCGGTGAAGGATGTGCAGGAAAAAGCACAAAGAATGGAGGCGGATGCCAAAGCGAGAGAGGAAGCGGAGGCTAAGGCAAAGGAAGAGGCGGCGAAGAAAGAGACAATAAAGAAGGAAGCCGAGACGCCCGGAAGAAACAGAAGCCAGACCGTATTCGTAAAACCTCAGGAGATGGAGCTGCAGGAACAGAAGCCGGACCGGGAAAGAGTCTCTTATGACAAACTGGCGGCGGAGGAAAAGGCTAAGGATCAGAAACCTGTTCGTGAAAGGCCGAAATGGAGAGAAGCGGCTAAAAACAGACAGGCGGAAAAGGAACCAATGACCGGTGTATTAGGCGGTCACAGATCGAGATAATCATATGAACAGTAAATATCAGAGACGCAGATGGAAAAGCCTGTTTTCCGGCCTGATAGCAGTTCTTCTCTTGGCTGTTCAGGCATTGGGACTGTTTTCTTCGGTGGAACTGAGGGCGCAGGACGCATGCTACCAGAAGGGGGAGCTGATCCGTCCGGATCTATTTGTCATCGGAATTGATGAAGAGACCATGATGGAGTACGGGGAATGGCAGTCATTCAGCAGAACGGGAATTGCGGAGCTGATCGAACTTCTGAACCGGGATCCGGATCTGGCGCCTGCGGTCATCGGAGTGGACGTGGGCTTTTACGGGGACAAGGATCCCGATCAGGATGAAAGACTGGCAAAAGCAGCCGCTCTTCTGGACAATATTGTGACGGTAAGCTATGCCACCTTCGGACAGGAGGTGGTGGAGACCGACCATGGGTTTTACACAAGAGACCGGATCATGACGCTGGAAGAGCCGTATGAAGCCCTGAACGAACAGGTGGAAACGGGATTCAGCAATATTTCCCTGGACAGCGACGGAATTGTGCGCCACAGCCTGTACACCATGGAAAGGGAAGAGGGAACTCTGTACAGCTTTGCCTGCCGGGTTTATGAAAAATATATGGGAGAAATGCCTCAGCCGGTTTTGGAAGGAAAGACGGGGGGATACATTCCTTTTGCAGGTCAGCCCTATGATTTTTACGGAAGCGAGACCGCCGGACTGTCCATGTCCAGGGTGCTGAAGGGAGAGATTCCCGCAGAGCTGTTTGCGGGAGCCATTGTTCTGGTGGGCCCTTACAGCGCAGGAATGATGGATTCTTACTATACTGCGGCAAACCGGTCCGTTCCCATGTACGGAGTGGAGGTTCATGCCAATATTCTTCAGGCATTGCTGGACGGAAATGAGAAGACGGAGCCTGGGGCAGCTGCCGCTTTGCTGATCACTTTGGCCGCTCTTTGTCTGGCTGCCGCAGTGCTGCTGATTCCGGATCTGAGAATTTCCGGCGCGGTGATTCTGGTCCTGGTGATCGGATGGTGGTTCGGTGCGGAACAGATTTATGAAAATGGTTATGTGCTTCCGGTATTCTATCCGATGGCAGGCTGCGCCGCTCTGTTTGCCGGCCATATCCTGATGGAGTATGTGCTGGAGCGGGCAGGAAGAAAACGGCTTGTATCCATATTTGGGAAATACGTTCCCAAACAGGTGGTATCGGGAATTGTGAAACAGGGAGAGGAAGCGCTGAAGCTGGGAGGACAGAAAAAAGATATAGCCGTTCTGTTCGTGGACATCCGGGGCTTCACCCCTCTGTCGGAAAGTCTGCCGCCGGAACAGGTGGTGGAGGTGCTGAACCGCTATCTGGCCCTCACTACGGAAGCAGTTTTTTCCAATGACGGAATGGTGGACAAGTTTATCGGAGACGCTACCATGGCTGTTTACAACGCTCCGCTGGATCAGGAGGACTACGTATTCAAGGCGGTAAAAACCGGTCTGGATATGGTAAAAGGAGCCCGGTCCATGGCTGAGGAGCTGAAGAAAATTACGGACCGCAGAGTGGACTTCGGCGTAGGAGTGAACTGCGGAGAGGCAGTGGTTGGGAACATCGGAACCGGCCAGCGAATGGAATATACGGCTATCGGAGATACGGTCAATACGGCAGCCAGACTGGAAAGTCAGGCGGGGGCGGGAGAAGTGCTGATCAGCACTCCCGTATATGAGAGGCTGAAGGATCGGATCGAGGTGGTTTGCCTGGGAACCAGAAAGCTGAAGGGAAAGGCAGAGGAAGCCATGATCTATCGGGTAGTCGGTCTGAAAGAGAGGACGGAGGAACAAGCCAAAGCTGACGGCGGAGACTCTCAGCTTGAATAAGAAAAAGAAAGGGAGCATTGTCAGGAGCGGCTCCCTTCTTCTTTTTCAGCCGGCCGCTGCCCGAGAAAGGAGAACATTTCAATGAAGGAAAACAGAATATGGGAGAACAACGAAGCAGTTCTGGAAATATGGGGAACCAGAGGGTCACTGGCAGTTTCCGGTCCGGAATATACGGTATACGGAGGCAATACAAGCTGCGTTTCCGTTCGGACTTCCCGCCGTCTGCTGATTTTTGACGCGGGAACGGGGATTGTCGGACTGGGAAGAAGGCTGGCAGAGGAGGGATTTAAGGGAAGGGCCGATCTGTTTCTCAGCCACGTTCACCTGGACCATATTCAGGGGCTTCCTGCCTTTCCTCTGCTGTTTTGCAGAGATGCGGAGCTGGTGATCTACGGAGAAGAGAGGATGGGAAAAAACATCGAGGAGCAGCTGAACAGCGTATTTACCCCGCCCTACTGGCCGGTCCGCTTGGAGCAGGCTCCTGCGAAAATCCGGTTTCAAAGCCTGAAGGAGGGAGAACGTCTGGAACTGGGAGACGGAATTGCCGTGGATACGCTTCGGTCCGCTCATCCCGACCGGTGTCTGATGATGAAGGTATCTGCCGGCCGCAGCTGTGCGGTATATGCTACGGACTGCGAAATGGACCGGGACTTTATTCCGAAGGCCGCTGCGTTTGCGGAAGGAAGCCGGGTTATTATCTCGGATGCTCAGTACGGACCGGAGGAACTGGAAGGAAAACGGGGATGGGGACATTCGTCCTGGGTCCAGGGAAATCTGCTGGGACGGAGCTGCGGGGCGGAACAGGTGATTCACACCCATTTTGACTGGACGGCAGACGATGAGTGTCTGAGAGAAAGAGAAAGTCAGGCAGAGAAAGACTGGAAAGGAGCTGTTTTTGCCAGGGAAGGAATGAAAATTCTGCTCTAGATCATCACCCTAAAGCGGTGTTCTCCGCATATGCACAAATGATGCCGAAACAGATCGGAATTTACTATAATTGGTAGGAAATTATCTGTTACAAGGAGGACACCGATGAAAAATGCAGGGAACGAGATAAAAATGTCAGAGGATTTGATCAGCAGATACCGGGTCTGGCTGGAGGAAAATGAAAAGAGCCGAAATACAGTGGACAAATACTGCCGCTGCGCGGAACGCCTGAGAAAATACGCAGGAGAAAAACCGCTGACAAAGGCGCTGGTGATCCGGTGGAAAGAGGAATTGAAGAGGGAGCTTTCTCCGGGGACGGTAAACGGAGCCCTGGCGGCTGCAAACGGCCTGTTCCGCTTCTGCGGGCGGGAAGATCTGAAAGTCAGATTTCTCAAGGTAGACCGGCCGATCTTTTATCCCAGCTCCAGAGAGCTGACAAAGCAGGAATACATCAGACTGGTAAAGGCCGCGAGACATACGAAGAATGAACGGCTGGCCCTGCTGCTGCAGACGGTCTGCTCCACCGGTATCCGGATTTCCGAACTGGAGAATATTACGGTGGAGGCAGTAAAAAAACGGTCGGCTCAGGTGGAGTGCAAAGGCAGGATCCGCACCGTATTTCTTCCTAAAACACTGTGCGGCCTGCTGGAGGGCTATGCCTGCAGACTGGGGATTCGGACGGGGCAGATATTTGTCACCAAGGGAGGCAAGCCGCTGGATCGGAGCAATATATGGCGGGAAATGAAAAAATTAGGAAAAACCGCAGGGGTAGCGGAGGAAAAGATATTTCCCCATAATCTGCGTCATCTGTTTGCCAGACAGTTTTATGTGCAGGAAAGAGACCTGCTCCGCCTTTCCGACATACTGGGGCACAGCGATATCAATACAACCAGAATCTATACGGCGGAGAGCGGCAGCTCCCATATCCGCCGGCTGGAGCATATGGGGCTGGTGGTGGAGCGCTACAACGGAATATCTCTTTTGTTGTAAACAGGACTGTCTGAAAAGGGGGGGGGGAAGTCTGCCCATTTTTCGCAGAAAATCCGATAAATCCTGAAAAAGTGCGTAATTTTTAATTATTTTTTTCGGACAGGTAGAAATCGGTCCCGAATTAAAGTATAATGAGAGAAAACTGCGATGCAGCGTTACAACAAAAGAGATATTCCGTTGTAAACGGGGGGAAAGGGTGCGGTGAAGTGTCAGTACTTCGTATTTGTATGCTGGGAAAGCTGGCGATTGAGTATGACGGAAAAGAGGTAAAGGATGACCTGAGCAGGAACGGGAAGCCTTTGCAGCTTTTCCTTATTCTTGCGTGGGCCGGCGATGAGGGAATAACAAGAGGCAGGCTGCAGGATTACCTGTATGACGTGCGCACGATCAATTCGGGAAATGCCCTTCGGGTTGTGTTTTCCAGACTTCGCCGTCAGATTCAGGAAAAAGGAATACTGGGAAACGATGTGATCCGATATGAAAACGGCATATATAAAATGAAAGATGAAAAAACGGCCATAGAAGTGGATGCGGTCCGTATGGAAAAGCAGTACGGACAGGCCATGAGGGAACCGGATCCCGGGAGAAGAAAAAAGATCCTGGAGGCGGCGGCGGAGCTGTACCAAGGAGAATTTCTTCCTTCCATGTCAGGAGATTCCTGGGTGGAGGCCATGAGGGGCAGATATCAGGGAATCTATGAGAAATGCGTGCATGAGCTCTGCTCTCTCCTGAGAAAGTCTGGAGAGGAGGAGAAACTGGCGGAAGTGTGCCGGAAGGCTCTGAAGCTCTGTCCCATGGAGGAATGGGGAGAGCAGCTGATTGAAAGCCTGCTGCGGGTGAACAGATACAAAGAAGCCAGAAACGTATATACGGAGGTCTGCGAGCTGTTTCTGGACCATGCCAGATACGGACAGAACGAGGAGTGGAAAAAAAGATTCCGGGTTCTTGACGAGCAGATCCATCTGCAGGAAAAGAAAAACAGGGATGTGGCGGACGAGCTTTGGGAAAGAAATAAAAAGAAGGGGGCTTATCGATGCAATTACCTGGGTTTTCTGGACTGCTTTCACATGTATGTGAGAATATCGGAGCGCCGGGAAATGGGAGGTTTTCTGATCACCTGCTCCGTGGTGAGCCGAAACGGAAGGCATATGGAGGAGAGCAAGAGCAAGGCGTACACGGCCCAGCTCTGTCAGGTGCTGGGAGAGCGCCTGCGAAAAGGAGATATCTATACGGTGCACAGTCCGGGCCGTGTTCTGATTCTTCTCAGTCAGATTGAAAAGAAGAAGGTGGAAAAGGTAAAGAAAAGAATCCATGGCTGTTTTCGGGAAAAGACGGGAGGGAAAGCCACTCTGCGCATTTCGGCGGCTGCGGTGGAGGACTGGGTCAAAGGAAACGGACCGGAGGATATTAAATTTGTGTGAAGAACCTGCGGAGTCCATTGACAGCAGGCGGCAGCATCCCATATAATCTCAGCAGAGCAGCCGCTCAGAGAAGGAGAATGAAGACTACATATGGATGACGCCGACAGCGACGCAGACCGAAACAGAAACAGTGCAGTAATTAATATTAATGAGACGGTACAGGCATAACCTGCGCTCTCTCCGAAGGGAGAGGCGCGGGCTATGCCTTTTTGCGTGGCAGGCGGAATAAGAGAAAGAGAGGAATGTAAGTTATATGGGAGAGTATGGAGTATCAATAGGAATCATTCTGTTCTGCATTGTCATGTCCGCATATTTTTCAGCTACGGAGACGGCTTTTTCTTCCCTGAACCGGGTTCGGGTGAAATCGATGGCGGACAAGGGGAATCGAAAAGCGGGGCTGGTTCTGCGGCTGTCAGAGGACTATGACAGTCTGCTGTCTACCATCCTGATCGGAAACAATATTGTGAACATTGCCAGCGCTTCCGTGGCTACCATGATTTTTGTAAAAGCCCTGGGAGAGGAGAAAGGCCCCAGCCTTTCGACGGTGGTGATGACGGTTGTGGTGCTGATTTTCGGAGAGGTATCGCCGAAAAGCATTGCGAAGGAAGCGCCGGAGGCGTTTGCCATGTTTTCTGCTCCGCTTCTGAAAGTATTCCTTATTGTTCTGAAGCCGGCAAACTTTCTGTTCAGCCGGTGGAAATGCCTTCTGTCGGCCATCTTCCATTTTTCCGAAGAACGGGGAATTACGGAGGAAGAGCTTCTGATTATGGTGGAGGAAGCGAAACAGGACGGAGGGATCAATGAGCAGGAAGGCAGTCTCATACGCAGTGCCATCGAATTTACGGAGCTGACGGCGGAAGACGTGCTTACGCCCAGGATTGATGTGACGGCCGTATCCATTGACGAAAGTCAGGAACGCATTGCTGCCATATTTGCAGAGACCGGTTTTTCCAGAATACCGGTGTACCGGGACAATGTGGACAGTATCATAGGGATTATGCATCAGAAGGATTTTTACAGCCGAGTGTACCGCACGGACCGGCTGCCGGAGGAAATCGTTCGTCCGGCCATGTTCGTTGCAAAGTCGAAGAAAGTCGGCCAGCTCTTAAAGGAGCTGCAGCAGAACAAGCTGCACATTGCCGTGGTGCTGGACGAATTCGGCGGAACGGCGGGAATCGTGACTCTGGAGGATATTCTGGAGGAACTGGTAGGAGAAATCTGGGATGAGCATGACGAAGTGGTCCGGGAAGTGGAACAGATTTCGGAGCTGGAATATCTGGTAAAAGGCAGCGCCAATGTGGAAAAGCTCTTTGAACGGCTGGGAAAGGAGCGGGAATTTGACGTGCTTACGGTAAGCGGCTGGGTGATGGAGCTGGCTGAGAGAATCCCGGAAACAGGCGAAAAATTTGTATTTGAGGATTTGGAGGTTACGGTTCTGGAAATGGATGATAAAAGAGTGGAGCAGGTCAGAATCCGAAAAATATGAGTTTTTCCCTCGAAAAGCTGGTGATTTTTTGTGAACAATATAACAAAACTTGCTAAATTCTCCGGAATAAGATATGCTGTAGTCAGACAATATCAGAATGGCTGAAGATAGGAGTGTGCTATGGAACGAAAAAAATTCTTGGTATGTATTGACTCGGACGGCTGTGCCATTGATACGATGAATGAAAAGCATAAGCGATGCTTTGCTCCGTTGATGGTGGAAAAATGGCATATGGAGGACTTCCGGAAGGAGGCGGAGGAGATCTGGAATCATATCAGCCTGTATTCCATGGACCGGGGAATCAACCGGTTCAGAGGACTGGAGCTGACTTTAAAGGAGTGCATCCGCAGGGGCTACCTGCAGGAGGATCTGACGGAGCTGTCCCGATGGCTGGAGGACACAGACGTCTATTCCAACGGAAGCCTGGAAAAACGGATCGGGGAGACGAAAAGCCCGGTCCTGGAGCGGATCCTGGACTGGTCCATCACCAGCAATCAGGCCATAGCCGCTCTGCCGCCCAGCAAGGCGTTTGAGGGTGTGAGGGAGACGCTGGAATATATGAGTAATTACAGCGATTTGGCTGTGGTTTCCTCTGCCAACCGGGAAGCGGTGGAGGCGGAATGGAACCGCCACGGTCTGATCGGCTTTGTCAGGGAGATCATGGCTCAGGATTCCGGTTCAAAGGCCGCCTGCATTGCCCGCCTGATGGCGGAAGGAGGCTATGACGGCGACCGGGTGCTGATGATAGGCGACGCTCCCGGCGATCAGAAAGCGGCGGAGAAGAACGGAGCGCTGTTTTTCCCGGCGGTGATCCGGCAGGAGAAAGAGAGCTGGAGCAGGCTGAGACAGGAAGGCTTTGACCGTTTCCTTTCCGGAACCTACAGAGGAGAGTATGAGGACGGACTGAAACGGGAGTTTTTGGAGGCGCTTCAATGAGCACACCGGAAAAAACAGGAATTGAGAAGACCAATGTGATGCGTCTGCTGGAGCAGGCGGGGATTGAATATGAAGCGAGAGAATACGAGGTGGACGAGAAGGATCTGTCCGGATCTCATGCGGCGGATGTGATGGGAGAGGACCATGACAGCGTATTTAAGACGCTGGTGCTTCGAGGGGAAAGAACAGGCTATCTGGTCTGCTGCATTCCGGTGGATGAGGAATTGGATCTGAAAAAAGCGGCGAAGGCCGCGGGAGATAAAAAGGTGGAAATGCTTCCCATGAAGGATCTGCTGGGAGTCACAGGCTATATCCGGGGAGGCTGCTCTCCCGTGGGAATGAAAAAGAAATTCCCTACTTATATAGAAGAAACAGCGGTTCTTTTTGATCGGATCGCCGTCAGCGCCGGGATGAGAGGCAAGCAGATTCTCCTTTCTCCGGAGGCTCTGGCTGAGTATGTGGGCGCGGCATTTGTCCCTCTTGTAAAAGAATAAAAGTTGACATAAGGCAGAACCGGGTAAAAACGGGTCTGCCTTAATTCTTAAATTATTTAACAAAAATGTAATAATTGCATAAAAATGATGTGTGCATATCCTATGATAATATGGGGTATATCAAGATTAAAATTGGATAAATGAGACATAAGAATGAGAATGAAGAGAAAATGTGAAGATAATTATGACAAAAATATGAAAAAATGATTGACTTTCGTAACATTCTTCCAATATAATTTGGGGCGTCACCCCGGAACAAGGAGGAATGTGTATGCTGACTTTAAAGTATCATCGTTTTCTTGCTGCTGCAGCGACGGCAGCTGTTACGGCACTGGTTATGCTGACCGCCGGCAGCATGGAAACGGGAGCTTCTCTGAATGCGCAGGCAGCGGTTTCTGCCGACGCGGCAGCAGAGGAAGAACCCAGAACGATATACCGTACAGAAGAAGGCCAAACAGGTCCTGGCCGTGTGATCGACGCCAGACTCCGTGTGAGCATGGCGGATACGCAGGCCCTGAGGGATGGAAGAAAGCTGACAGGCGGTCTGCTCAGACAGACTGTGGAAATGCAGATGGAAAAGGAACTGCTGCTGAAGGAGCAGGCAGAGGAAAATGTAAGAATTTTGGAAGAACAGGAGAAAAAAGCAGCCCGAGCTGCCATAAACTGTTCTGCGGAGGATTATCAGACCCTGCTGAAGATTGTGCAGGCAGAGGCGGGGGTTTGCGATGAAAAGGGAAAGATCCTGGTGGCGAATGTGATCATAAACCGGGTGAAAAGCGGGAGATTTCCCAACACGGTTACGGGAGTGGTTTATCAGAAAAATCAGTTTTCTCCCGTATCCAACGGAAGCATCAACCGGGCGAAGGTCACTCAGGAGACGATTGAGTGTGTGGACCGGGCACTGGCAGGGGAGGATTATTCCCAGGGGGCGCTGTTTTTTATGAACCGCAGCCGCTCCAGACAGGGAGCGGTGGGATGGTTTGACAGAAGTCTGACCTATCTGTTCAGTCATGACGGACATGAATTTTTCAGATAGGCTGGGACGGAGCAGAGTGAGAAGGGTTGACGAACTGAAAGAATTACTGTAAGATTAGGCATAGCCAGACGGATGTGCAGAAAAGACCGGTCATCAAATGGCCGGTTTTTTTGTGGATGAAACAGAAACGGAGCGGTAAGGACGGTGACAAAGGATGAAAAAATATTTGTTGTTTGATTTGGACGGAACGCTGACGGATCCGGAAGAGGGAATTACAAAAGCGGTACAGCTGGCTCTTGCCCATTTCGGAATTGAAGTGGAAGACAGAACTGAGCTGAGACCGTTCATAGGTCCTCCTCTTTGGGATCAGTTTATGGAGTGGGGACTGACAAAGGAGCAGGCGGACGAGGCAGTGAAGGTATTTCGGGAATATTACGTGAAAAAGGGCGTGTATGAGAACAGGGAATATCCCGGAATCCGGAATATGCTGAAGGATCTTCGTGAGGCGGGCTTCTGCCTGTACGTGGCCACTTCCAAGCCGGAATCCACCGCAGGCATCGTCATGCGGTATTTTGACTTGGCGGATCAGTTTGTGTACGTGGCCGGTTCGGACCTGGAAGGAACGAGAGCCCGCAAGGCGGACGTGATCCGTTATCTTCTGGAGAAGGAGCACATCCGGGATCTGTCCCAGGCGGTGATGATCGGGGACAGAAAGCATGACGTACTGGGGGCGAAGGAAGCAGGGCTGGATTCCATAGGCGTGCTTTACGGCTATGGAGACAGAGAAGAGCTGGAGCAGGCGGGAGCAGGACACATCGCGGCTACGGTGGAGGAACTGAGAGCCTATCTTTTGTCCCAGGCGGACAGATAGGAGAGGGAGCATGGAGGCATATTCGGGATTTGCGCAGGTATACGACCTGTTTATGGACAATGTCCCTTACGAGGAATGGTGCCGGCAGCTGGTTGCTCTGCTGAAGGAGCATGGGATAGAGGACGGTCTGGTGCTGGACTTGGGATGCGGCACCGGCTCCATGACGGAGCTTCTGGCCGGGGCCGGATATGACATGATCGGAGTGGATAATTCGGAAGAGATGCTGGAACTGGCCATGGAAAAGAAGGCGGCTTCCCGGCTGGACATTCTGTATCTGCTCCAGGACATGAGGGATTTTGAGCTGTACGGAACGGTCCGGGCGGTGGTATCCGTCTGCGACTCCATGAATTATATTCTGGAGCGCCGGGAGCTGGAGCAGGTATTCCGGCTTGTGAACAACTATCTGGACCCGGGCGGGATCTTTATATTTGATATGAATACGGAGTATAAATACCGGCAGATGGGGAATGAAACCATTGCGGAGAACCGGGAAGACGGCAGCTTTATCTGGGATAATTTTTATGATGAGGAAGAGCGGATCAATGAATATGATCTGGCGGTCTTTGTAAAGGAAGGGGACCGGGGGCTTTACCGGAAATACGAAGAGACCCACTATCAGCGGGCCTATTCCCCCGCTGAGATGACGGCGGCAGCGGAAGCGGCAGGAATGGAATTCCTGGCGGCTTACGACGGATTTACCGGAGAGGCGCCCCGGGAGGATTCGGAGCGGATCTGCATGGTTTTCCGTGAGAAAGGAAAGGACAGAATATGACAGACTATATTGTAAGGGCAACGGCGGCGGACGGACAGATCCGGGCCTTTGCGTCAACAACGAGAGAGCTGGTGGAGACCGGAAGAGCGGCTCACAATACGAGCCCGGTGGCGACGGCGGCGCTGGGACGGCTTCTGACCGCGGCGGGAATGATGGGAGTGATGATGAAGGGAGAAAAGGACCTGCTCACCATCAAAATCGAAGGCGACGGCCCCATCGGAGGCCTGACGGTGACGGCGGACTCCAAAGGCGATGTGAAGGGCTATGTATTTCATCCGGAAGTAATGCTTCCCCCTAACGCTAAGGGAAAGCTGGATGTGGGAGGAGCTCTGGGAGTGGGAGTGCTCAGCGTAATCCGGGACGTGGGACTGAAGGAGCCCTATGTGGGGCAGACCATTCTGGTCACGGGAGAGATCGCGGAGGACCTCACCTACTATTATGCCACGTCGGAGCAGACGCCTTCATCGGTAGCCCTGGGCGTGCTGATGAACAAGGACAATACGGTCCGCCAGGCGGGAGGCTTTATTCTCCAGCTGCTGCCGGGGGCTTCCGACGAGATCGTGACGAAGCTGGAGAAAACTCTGGGGGAAATTTCCTCTGTGACCAGCCTGCTGGATCAGGGGAAAAGCCCGGAAGAGATTCTGGAATATATTCTGGGAGAGTTCGGACTGGAAATTCTGGACCGGGTGCCTACACGCTTCCTGTGCAACTGCACAAAGGACCGGGTGGAAAAGGCCATTGTGAGCATCGGGAAAAAGGAAATCCGGGAGATGATCGACGAAGGAAAGGGCATTGAGGTCAACTGCCATTTCTGCAACAAAAACTACGCCTTTTCCGTGGAAGAGCTGAAGGAGCTTTTGGAAAAAGCAAAATAGGAGAGACGGAAATGAAAAATCGCCTCCCTGCCGCTTGCGGCAGTGTGAGGCGATTTTCGCAATCACGTTTCAATCCATATGACTTATTTCAAAAAAGATAAAGTGAATAAAATTCGTCCATATATTTAATGAAAAAGGTACATTGGTTGGCCCATTATAAAAATTATAACTTCGTAACGT
>CALWEP010000160.1 GCA_944377325.1 uncultured Lachnospiraceae bacterium | reverse complement strand
TTCAATCGGCTTCGCCGCAAATTTTTGGCGATTTGTCAAGAGTTTTTTGACAAAAAAGTGGGGGATTTTAATAAAAAAGGAATCTGAAAGCCTTATATTTATTGGCTTAAAGATTCCGAGAGATCATCAAATATAAAAGGAGGATATCAACTATGGAAGTGAAAGCATGGACCTACGAAGAATTTCCCGACTTTACGGAGGAAGTGGAGGGCGCGGTCCGCATGAAGACCACCGGAGACGAAATCGGCGTCTATATGGAGCATGACGTGCAGTACGCGGAAATCGACGGAACCCCTCTCCATCTGCAGATTTTCTACCCCTTCACCAGAAACGAACCGGATAAAATCTATCCCTGCCTGATGCTGGTTCAGGGCTCCGCCTGGAAGGAGCAGCGCATTTACCGCAGCACAGGCATGTATGCCCGCTTAGCCTCCAAAGGCTTCGTGGTAGCCGTGGTACAGTACCGCCACTCCGGCATAGCCGCATTTCCGGCTCCCCTTCAGGATTCCAAAAATGCCATCCGCTTTATGCGCCTTCACGCGGCGGAATACCATGCGGATCCCAACAACATCTTTGTGGGAGGCGGCTCCTCCGGCGGCCACATGGCCGTTTTCTGCGGCATTGTAAAAGACGGAGATGAAATGGACGCTTCCGTTTTCCCCGGCGTATCTGCAGAGGTAAACGGCATTATCGATCATTACGGAGCCTTAAACGGCATAATGGAGGACGGATTTCCCTCCGAGCTTTCCCACCATCTGGCAAACAGTCCGGAAGGCATGGAAATGGGGCATGTGAATCTCCGTGAGCACCCGGAGCTTCGCAGAAAAATGACTGCGGAGTGCTATATCACCCCGCAGTCCGATCTGCCCCCTATTATGATTGTTCACGGCACGAAGGACCGCACCATAAACATTATGCAGAGCGTCAGCCTGTTCCGGAAGCTGAAGGAATGCGGAAAAGAAGCTTCCCTTTACCTCCTGGAAGGAGCTGATCACGGCGGCGCTGAATTCTGGACCGACGAGCTCTGCGAGCTGATGGCAGATTTCATGCGCAGCCATTTGAAATAATATCCCCTATTCTCCGCACAGCTCCCGCATCACCTCCGGAACCGTTTCCATACGGTCCGCCCGGTACGCGTTGCTGCCGCAGAACAGCAGGGAATTTTCCGTATCACCCTCAGCCGCGTCGATCAGAGCTTTGGTGATGCAGTAGGGAATGGTCTTTCTGTCGCAGTGCTCCAGGCACTGATAGCACCATTCCAGCTTAAAGGGAGTCTTGCCCACGTTTTCAAGGAAGGGATTGAGGATCGCCCGCCCCGGCATTCCCACCGGGCTCTTGGTGATCACAATGTCTTCCTTTTTTGCGTCAATATAGGCCTGCTTGTAAGCCATGGGAGCATCGCACTCCTCCGTGGTCACAAACCTGGTGGCCACCTGAACCCCGTCAGCTCCCAGCTCCATGGCCCGCTCTACGTCCTCATGGTCGTAGATTCCTCCGGCGATCACCACGGGAATCTTCACCCCGTATTTCTCCCCGAAGCCGGCCACCACCTGGAAAATCTTCCGGATTTCTTCCTCGTACTGCTCTTTCCGATAGGTCTCCGGCACATTGTCCGTGTCGGCTCCCAGCTCATGGAGATCCTCTCTGGAAAATCCCAGATGGCCTCCCGCCAGCGGTCCCTCGATCACCACCAGATCCGGAACTCTCTTAAATTTCCGATCCCAGAGTCTGCAGATCACGTTGGCCGATTTCGCCGTGGACACAATGGGAGCGATTTTTGTTTTAAATCCCTCCACCAGGCCCGGCAGATCCACGGGAAGGCCGGCTCCGGATACGATAATATCCGCTCCCGCCTTCACCGCCTCTTTTACGTACAGGGCATAATCGTGTGTCGCTACCATGATGTTGAAGCCCAGGACGCCCTGCGGCGCGATCTCTCTGGCTTTTTTCAGTTCCTTTCCGATGGCTCTTAAATTGGCCTCCAGGGGATGCTGCCGGAAATCCGGCTCCCTGAAGCCGATCTGAGCCGTGGAGATCAGTCCGATCCCCCCCGCCTTTGCCACTGCCCCGGCCAGGGAGTGAAGGCTGATGCCCACTCCCATTCCGCCCTGGATAATCGGCTTTTTCGCTGTTAAATCACCAATTACTAACGGCTTTAATTTCTCCATCACATTCTCCTGAATCGATCATACCGCTCTGCTGCCAGCTCTTCCCCTGTCATGGACAGGCGCTTTGCCAGGAATTCCTCCAGGCCCTGCCGTATCTCGCCGGCAACCACGTCAATATTCTTCAATGAAGCCGGTTCCTCTTCCACGATTACCCGCTCGATCAGCTTCATGTCGTACAGATCCTTGGCTGTCACCTTCATCACCCGGGACGCCTCCGGAGCCTTCTTGCTGTCCTTCCACAGAATGGAAGCAAAGCCCTCCGGAGAAAGTACGGAATAGATGGCGTTTTCCATCATCCACACTTCATTTGCCACAGCCATGGCAAGAGCGCCTCCGCTGCCTCCTTCTCCGATTACAATGGAAAGCACCGGCACCTTCAGGTCGGACATTTCAAACAGGTTTCTGGCAATGGCCTCTCCCTGTCCTCTCTCTTCCGCTTCCATGCCGCAGAAGGCTCCCGGCGTATCCACAAAGCAGATCACCGGACGTCCGAAGGTCTCCGCCTGCTTCATGAGCCGCAGCGCCTTCCGGTACCCTTCCGGAGAAGGCATACCGAAGTTCCTCTTCAGGTTATCCTTCGTATTCTTGCCCTTCTGCTGGCCGATCACCGTCACCGGAATGCCCTTAAAGGTGGCAATTCCTCCCACAATGGCCCCGTCATCCTTAAAGTACCGGTCTCCGTGGAACTCCATGAAATCCTCAAACAGAGCGCCGATATAGTCCAGGGCTGTGGGACGGTCCGCGTTTCTGGACAGCTGCACCGTATCCCAGGCATCCCGCTCCGCAGCTTTCCTGCTGGGCGCTCCCCAGGCTCTTCCCAGGGTTTTCAGCTCTGCGGGGGCTGCCGGCTTCTCATGCACAGCCAGAATGGATGCCAGCGTTTCCTTCATCTGCTCTCTTTCCACGATCTTGTCCACAAATCCGTGTTCCAGCAAAAACTCCGCTCTCTGGAAGCCCTCCGGCAGCTTCTGGCCGATGGTCTGCTCGATCACCCTGGGACCTGCGAAGCCGATAAGAGCTCCCGGCTCCGCCAGGATAATATCTCCCAGCATGGCAAAGCTGGCCGTCACCCCTCCGGTGGTGGGATCGGTGAGAACGCTGATGTACAGCTGGCCCGCCTCATGATGGCGCTTTAACGCCGCCGAGGTTTTTGCCATCTGCATCAGGGAAACGATTCCCTCCTGCATTCTGGCGCCGCCGGAGCAGGCAAAGATGATCACCGGGAGCTTCTCTTTGGTAGCCCTCTCCACGGCCTCCGTGATCTTTTCTCCCACAATATGGCCCATGCTGCTCATAAGGAAGCGGGCATCGCACACCGCCACCACTGCGTCGTGGCCCATGATCTTTCCCTTTCCCGTAACCACAGCCTCATTGAGCTTGGTTTTTTCCTTTGCGGCATTCACCTTTTTCTCATACCCCGGGAAATGCAGGGGATTTTCAAAGGGCATCTCCTTGTTCCACTCCTCGAAGGTTCCCTCATCCACCGTCATCTCGATCCGGCGGTAGGCATGGGCGCGGAAATAGCCGTGACACTTGGGACAGATGTAAAAGTTATTCTTCACATCGTCCACGTAGATGGGCTGCCCGCACTTGTTGCACCGTCTCCAGAGTCCCTGGGGAACACTGGGTTCATCTGATTTCTTATACTTTGTGTCCAGAAGCGTATAGGTCTTCTTGAACATATTTTTCAGCGCCATAATGACCCTCCTTTCCCGTCAGCCTACTCGGAGCAGTATTCCGGGAAGTAGCGGGGGATAAATCCCGTATCCGTATCGCCCTCCTGGAACGCTTCGTTGTTCAGTATCTCATACTGGAAATCCAGATTGGTATCGATTCCCTCTATCACCAGCTCGCCCAGGGCGCTGCGCATCTTGGCGATGGCCGTAGCCCGGTCCTTGGAATGGACGATAAGCTTTAAGAGCATGGAATCGTAGTTGGCCGGCACCTTGTAATTATTATAAATGTGGGTATCCACGCGGACTCCCTTTCCTCCCGGCACATGAACGTTGGTGATCAGTCCGGGACAGGGCATGAAGTTTCTCTCCGGAGCTTCCGCGTTGATCCGGCACTCAATGGCATGGCCGCGGATCACCTCATCCTTCTGGGAAAAGCTCAACGGCCTTCCCGCAGCGATGTTGATCTGTTCCTTGATCAGGTCGAAATCCGTCACCGCCTCGGTCACCGGATGCTCCACCTGAATTCTGGTATTCATTTCCATAAAATAGAAATTTTTGTTCTTATCCAGCAGGAATTCGATGGTGCCTGCGTTCTCATAGCCCACCGCCTTGGCGGCCCGCACGGCAGTTTCGCCCATTTTCTCTCTCAGCTCCTGAGAAATGGCCTGGCAGGGAGATTCCTCCAGCACCTTCTGATGCCTTCTCTGAATGGAGCAGTCTCTCTCTCCCAGGTGAACCACGTTTCCGTGCTTGTCCGCCATGATCTGGAACTCGATATGGCGGGGCTTTTCGATGTATTTCTCAATGTACATGGTGTCGTCGGAGAAGCCCTTTACAGACTCCATCTGAGCGTTGAGAAAATTGGACTCAAAATCCTCTTCGCCCCAGGAAATTCTCATTCCCTTTCCGCCGCCGCCGGAGGATGCCTTGATCATCACCGGAAATCCGATCTGCTTTGCCAGCTCCAGTCCCTTGGCCGCCTCATACACCGGCTCCTTCGTTCCCGGAACAACCGGAACGCCCGCCTCCATCATGGTCTTTCTGGCCTCGGATTTATTTCCCATTTTGTGAATAATATCCGCAGACGGCCCGATAAAGGTAATATTGCACTTTTCGCACAGCTCCGCAAATCTGGCATTCTCCGAAAGGAAGCCGAAGCCGGGATGGATGGCGTCCGCCTTCATGGCCACCGTAGCCGCAATGATCCGTTCCATATCCAGATAGCTCTTTCCCGACGGAGCCGGTCCGATGCAGATAGCCTCATCCGCCAGCAGAGTGTGGAGACAGTCCCTGTCCGCTTCCGAATAGACGGCCACGGATTTGATTCCCATTTCCCGGCAGGCGCGGATGATCCGCACCGCGATCTCTCCTCTGTTCGCCACTAAAATCTTATTAAACATAGGCTTCACCTAACCAATCATAAATGTAAGCTCTGCCGCCACGGCAACCTTGCCGTCCACGGTGGCGGTGGCTTTTCCCACTCCTACAGGTCCCTTCTGCTTGATGATCTCGCACTCCAGCTTCAGCTTGTCTCCCGGAACCACTTTCTTTTTGAATTTCGCGTTGTTGATGGCTCCGAAATAAGCTACCTTGCCCTTGTTCTCCGGCATGCTCAGAATCGCCACAGCGCCGGCCTGAGCCAGAGCCTCCACGATCAGAACTCCCGGCATCACCGGCTCCTGAGGAAAATGTCCCCGGAAAAAGTCCTCATGAAAGGTTACCGCCTTGTAGCCTACGGCCCGTACTCCCGGCTCCAGCTCCTCAATGCAGTCCAGCAATAAAAACGGGTGTCTGTGAGGAATGATTTCCTCGATTTCTTTTACTCCCAGCATATCTTCTTCTCCTCCTGCCGGCGGCCAGCTCTCCCGGCCCGGCCGGCTGCAAATAAAAGAAAACCCTGAAAACGGGACCCTGTAAAAGAATCCCGCCTCCAGTAATTTCCACTATTTCCAGTATCTGTTGTTACCGGATGCGGAATAACGGCTGTCCGTACTCCACAACCTCTTCGTTGCTCACTAAAACGGCTTCAATTACACCGTCGTACTCGCTCTCGATCTCGTTCATCAGCTTCATGGCCTCGATGATTCCCAGAACCTGACCCTTCTTCACCGTATCTCCTTCCTTTACGAAAGGCTCCGCTCCCGGAGCGGAAGCGTTGTAGAAGGTTCCCACCAGCGGAGAGGTCACCACCTTATCGGAGTGAATATCCTCTGCCTTAGGCGCTGCAGCCACGCTTGCCGCCGGAACGGCCGCAGCTGCAGCCACCGGCTCCATTACGGCTGCGCCGGCCACCTGAACCATCTTCGGTCCCTTTTTCTCTATGGAGATCTTCGTATCCCCCTGCTCCAGCTCAAAGCTGGTAAGGGAGTTCTCGGACACCGCACGGATCAGTTCGATAATTTCTTTGATTTCCATCATATCTGCCTCCTACCCTACGTATTTTTTCACCAGCAGAGTGGCATTGTGTCCGCCGAAGCCCAGAGAATTGGAAATGGCGCAGTTCACATCCATGGCCACTCCATGGCCCTTGGTATAATCCAGATCGCACTCCTCGTCGTCCACCTCCAGGCCGGCCGTTACATGAACGTATCCCTCCTCGATGGATTTCACGCAGGCGATAAATTCCACTCCGCCGGCAGCTCCCAGCAGATGGCCGATCATGGACTTGGTGGAGTTCACCTTCACCTCATAGGCATGGTCGCCTAACGCCAGTTTGATGGCTTTCGTCTCAAACAGATCGTTGTGATGGGTGCTGGTTCCGTGAGCATTTACATAGTCCACATCCGCCGGAGTCAGTCCCGCGTCTGCAATGGCAACCTCCATAGCCTTTGCCGCACCGCTTCCGTCCTCCGCCGGGGAGGTGATATGATAAGCGTCGCAGGTGGCGCCGTAGCCGCCTACCTCGGCGTAAATCTTAGCCCCTCTTGCCAGAGCGTGCTCTAAGGATTCCAGGACAACAATTCCCGCTCCCTCGCCCATAACGAAGCCGTTTCTCTCCTTATCGAAGGGAATGGAGGCGCGCTTGGGATCTTCTGTGGTGTTCAGGGCTGTCAGCGCCGCAAAGCCTGCCAGGCCTACGGGAGTAATGCTGGCCTCAGCGCCTCCCGCTACCATCACGTCCGCCTCTCCGTACTGAATGGAGCGGAATGCCTCGCCGATGGAATGGGTGCCTGTGGCGCATGCCGTCACCACGTTAATATTCTTTCCCTTCAGGCCGTACTGGATACCGATGTTTCCTGCGGCCATGTTGCTGATCATCAGGGGAACCAGAAGGGGGTTGACCCGGCTCGGTCCCTTCTCCAGCAGCTTCTTGTACTCTCTCTCAATGGCGTCCAGTCCGCCGATTCCGGATCCCACGCTCACGCCTACGCGGAAGGGATCCTCCTTCTCCATATCGATGCCCGCATCCTGAAGGGCTTCCCCCGCAGCTGCCACCGCAAACTGGGAAAACCGCTCCATTCTTCTGGCCGTCTTGATGTCCATGTATTTCTTCGGGTCGAAATCCTTTACCTCCGCAGCCAGCTTCGCTTTGTACTCCGTTACGTCAAAAGCGGTAACCGGACCGATCCCCACAGTTCCGTTTTTCAGACCGTTCCAAAAGCTCTCTGCGTCATTTCCGATGGGAGTGATGGCTCCCAGACCGGTCACTACTACTCTTCTTTTCATAAAATGTCTCCTTCAAACATCCCGATCGCGGAAGGCTTACATCGCCATGCCGCCGTTTACGTTGATCACCTGTCCCGTAATATACTTTGCTCCGTCAGAAGCCAGGAACGCCGCCGTTTCGGCAATGTCCGCCGGCTCTCCCATGGTCTTCATGGGGATCTGGGCCAGAATTCCTTCCTTCACGGAATCAGACAGCACCTCCGTCATATCCGTGGTAATAAAGCCCGGAGCAATGGCGTTGACCGTGATTCCCCGGCTGGCCAGCTCTCTGGCTGCCGTCTTGGTCATGCCGATCACTCCCGCCTTGGATGCGGCGTAGTTCATCTGCCCCGCATTTCCCATTACTCCGGAAATGGAGGAAATGTTGATGATCCGTCCGCCCTTCTGCTTGATCATCTGGCGGGCCACATGGCGCATACAGTTGAACGCGCCCTTTAAGTTGGTGGCGATTACCGCGTCAAAATCCTCTTCGGACATTTTCATCAGAAGTCCGTCTCTGGTGATTCCCGCGTTGTTTACCAGAATATCGATCCGTCCGTACTTCTCAATGACATACTTCATCATCTCTTCCGTCTTGGCGAAATCCGCCACGCTGCACTGATAGGCCTCCGCCTTTCCGCCGAAGCTCTCGATCTCCTTTACCACGGCGTCCGCCTTTTCCTTGGAACCGTTGTAATTCACGATCACCGCCGCTCCGTTTTTCGCCAGCTTCTCGGCAATGGCACGGCCGATTCCCCGGCTGGCTCCGGTCACCAGCGCTACCTTGTTTTCCAGCATATGCTACCTCCTAAAACTGTCCCGGCAACCGGAACCCTTATATTCCGCTTTCCTTTAAGGCCTTCACCCCGTCAAGCGTCTCTATGTTAATGACCTTTGCGTCTCTTGTTATCTTCTTTATAAATCCGGCCAGGGTCTTGCCCGGTCCGATCTCAATAAAGGTATCCACCCCGTCTGCCAGCATCGCTCTCACGCTCTGCTCCCAGCGCACGGAGGAGGAAACCTGTCTGGCGAGAAGGTCCTTGACCTCCTCTTTTTCCGTCACATAGGAAGCGGTCACATTGGCCACATAGGGAATCTCCGGAGTGTGAATCTCCACACCCTCCAGGAATTCTCCCAGCTTTTCCCCGGCTTCCTTTAACATACCGGAATGGAAGGGACCGCTCACGTTAAGCATAACGGTTCTCTTCGCTCCCGCCTCTTTCAGTTTCTCACAGGCCAGCTCAACAGCCTCTTTCTTTCCGGAAATCACAATCTGCCCCGGGCAGTTGTAGTTCGCAATCCATGCGTCGGGAATATCCTTCAGCACCTCTTCAATCTTCTCCGCGTCCATGGCCAGCACCGCCGCCATGGCTCCGATTCCCACCGGAACGGCCTCCTGCATCAGGATGCCTCTTTTTCTCACGGTGGTGATTGCATCATCTGCGCTCATTACGCCTGCGGCATAAAGAGCGCAGTATTCTCCCAGGCTCAGGCCTGCAGCCACATCCGGCCGGATGCCCGTCTCTTCCGTCAGCACCTTCATCATGGCGATGCTGGCGGTCACCATGGCTGCCTGCGTATACTCCGTAATGTCCAGGCGGTCATTCTCCGTAAAGCACAGCTCCGGCATGGAAAAGCCCAGCAGCTCGCTGGCCCGGTCAAAGACCGCTTTTCCGGTCTCGGTTCCTTCATAAAAATCCTTACCCATCCCGGCCTTCTGCGCACCCTGGCCCGGGAAAATAAATGCAATCTTACTCATTTTTTATCTGGCTCCTTTTAAAAGCGCTTCTGCCTGCGCCATCATCTCGTCAATAATCTCCCTGCAGGTCTGCTCCTTATCGATCATTCCCGCAATCTGGCCTGCCATTACCGTTCCGTGAGTCACGTCGCCGTCCACCACTGCGTTTCTTAAAGCGCCCCGGGTCAGGTATTCCAGCTCTTCAAAGGACTTTCCTTCCTGCTCCAGCTGCGTGTACTCTCTGGTCATCTGGTTTCTCAGGCAGCGCACCGGATGCCCGTGGCTTCTTCCGGTTACAACGGAATCAATATCCTTTGCCTTGATGATCCGCTGCTTGTAATTCTCATGAACGATGGACTCCTTCGCCACTACGAAACGGGTTCCCACCTGTACGGCCTCGGCGCCCAGCATAAAGGCTGCCGCCACCCCTCTTCCGTCGGCAATTCCGCCTGCGGCGATTACGGGAATATTCACCGCGTCTGCCACCTGGGGAACCAGGGTCATGGTGGTCGCCTCTCCGATATGTCCGCCGGACTCCGTTCCTTCCGCCACTACGGCGTCGGCTCCGGCCTTCTCCATCATTCTGGCAAGGGCTACGCTGGCCACCACCGGGATCACCTTGATCCCCGCGGCCTTCCACATATCCATGTATTTGCCCGGGTTTCCGGCGCCGGTGGTAACCACCTTAATGCCTTCCTCCACCACAACCTTCGCCACATCGTCGGCGTGGGGGCTCATAAGCATAACGTTGACGCCGAAAGGCTTGTCCGTTCTCTCCTTTGCTTTGCGGATATAATCCCGTACGACCTCTCCCGGCGCGTTGGCACCGCCGATCAGGCCCAGTCCGCCTGCCTCAGAAACGGCAGACGCCAGATGATATTCCGCTACCCAGGCCATACCGCCCTGGATAATGGGATGTTCGATCCCAAGAAGTTCCGTAATTCTGGTCTTCATTAGTCCTCAACACCCTTTGCCTTTAAGTAGTCCATGACTGCGCCAACAGTGGTCAGCTTCTCCAGCTCCTCAGCCGGGATCTCTACGGAATACTCATCCTCCAGAGCCATTACCAGCTCGAACAGGTCAAGGGAATCTGCGCCCAGGTCCTCTTTGAAGGAAGAAGCCTCGGTAACGGTCTCTGCGTCTACTCCTAACTGGTCTGCGATGATCTCTTTCATTCTCTCTAACATAGTTTTAATCTCCTTTTGGTTTATTTGTTTTTGTTTTCCAATAATCTATTATAGCAAACGGCCCCGCCGTTTTCTATCTGTTTTTCCAGGTTTTTTCACTCCCGGCAGTTTCCGGAAGCTCCGGTCCTTTCTACCACTCGATCAGGGACGCTCCCCAGGTCAGTCCGGCTCCGAAACCGGCAAGCACGATCCGGTCTCCCTTCTTCAGCTTTCCTTCCCGGTTCAGCTCATCCAGAAGAATGGGAACGGTGGCTCCGGAGGTATTGCCGTACTTTTCTATGTTCATGGGGAACCGCTCGATGGGCAGCTTCATCCGCTTTGCAATGGCCTCCACAATCCGGTAATTGGCCTGATGAAGGACGAAGCAGCTGATATCCTCTTTGGTCAGTCCGTTCTCCTCCAGCAGCTTTCCGGTACATTCCGGCACCTTCTTCACTGCGAATTTGAAAATTTCCTGACCTTCCATGGAGGTAAAGCCCGGCTCCGGCTTCCTTCCCGTGAGGAAGTTGTCGTTGGTTCTGGAGGGGCAGGTCATGGATGCCGCCCGGCTTCCGTCGGAGCCCATCACCATCCGGAATCCGGTTCCCTCCTCCGCCGCTGCCACCACTGCGCCGGCTCCGTCTCCGAACAGCACGCAGGTACTTCTGTCTTCCCAGTCCACGATCTTGCTGAGGACGTCGCAGCCGATGATCAGAGCCTTTTTATAAATTCCCGCCTCAAAAAACGCCTGGGCCGTATTCAGGGCAAAAATAAATCCCGAGCAGGCAGCGCTGATATCGTAGGCCACTGCGTTCACCGCCCCTACGGCTCCCTGCACCTCGCAGGCCCCGCTGGGGAAGCAGTTGTCCGGTGTGGAGGTTCCCAAAAGAATCAGATCAATCTCCTCAGGCGCCACTCCCGCCTGATCCAGAGCTCTTTTGGCAGCCTCCGCCGCCATCCGGCTGGTTCCCTCTCCTTCCGTGATCCGGCGCTCCCGGATTCCCGTTCTGGTACTGATCCATTCATCGCTGGTTTCCACGATTCTGGCCAGATCATCATTTGTCACGATACGTTCCGGCACGTAGGAGCCGGTTCCTAGTATTCTCATTTTCATAGTAGTTTTCCTGTTAAAATGAAGGTTTTCGGTTAAAAGTTTGATATTCAAAATAATAATAGTCAATGACCTTCTGTTTGTCAAGCAAAATAAAGGCAAATCACTCCTCAATATGCGACAAATACGCCCCCCGAAAGCACATCAGCCTGTGTTTCCGGGGGGCGTCCCTCAAACAGCCGTCACTTCAGCGGCTTTTTATTCGTATTCCACTACGTCCAGCCATTTCTCCAGAAGCTCTTTCTCCTCCGGAATGGCCTTGGTAAGGCGGGAAGCAGCCACGATGGGCAGCCATCTCTGCACATACTGCTTCGCAGTGTCGCTCATGTCGCAGAACAGATTCATGTACATATCTGCCAGCTTGGGATCCTGAAGGGTCAGAAGCAGATAGGTGGTCGCCGCGTCGGCAGACGCATTTCCCTGGGTGGCATGGGACCAGTCCAGAATGTAATACTTGCCGTCCTTGCCGATAATTACGTTGGTGGGGTTGAAGTCGCCGTGAAGCACCTTCTTATGCTTGGGCATTCCCTCAAGACGAGTGCTCAGCTCATAGCGGGTAGTAGCGTTCACCGCCTTCAGGCTGTTGATGCGGCTGCTCATTTTGTCCTTCATCTTGTTCAGAAGGGGAGCGGTCTTGTCATGGATCTCCAGCTGGATCTCCACAAACTCTTTCATATATTTCTCCGCATTCTCCGGCTCCTTGGCCATCTTCTCAGCCAGTGTCTCTCCCTCGATGTAATCGGAGATAATCGCCCAGTTTCCGTCCTCTGTTACGGTTACGCCGTGAACCTTCGGAATGGGAAGGCCGGTCTCTTCCACTCTGGCCTGATTCAAAGCCTCGTTGAGCACGTCCGTCTTCGGATAATTGGTATCAAAAACCTTCCAAACCTTATCTCCCACCTGATAAATGATCTTATGGGTACGCGTAGCCAAAATTTTATCCGTTTTCATTCTGATGTCTCCTTTCCTTTCTCCCTTATTTATTTCCGTAATAAGCTCTCAGGTACATCTCCTTGATCTCGCTCATCAGCGGGTATCTGGGGTTCGCACCGGTACACTGGTCATCAAATGCATTTTCAACCATTTCGTCCAGGGT
>CALWEP010000159.1 GCA_944377325.1 uncultured Lachnospiraceae bacterium | reverse complement strand
GCCAGGGCGCGGACGATCGCCAGACGCTGTTTCTGTCCGCCGGACAGCCTTTTGGGATACTCGTTGATCTTATCCAGCAGACCGACTCTGTTCAGCAGTTCCACAGCCATCTCGTCCGCTTCCTTCTGAGATTTCTTGCCTAAAAGCACGGGAGCCATGGTAATATTCTGGCCAACCGTCATATTGGGGAACACGTTGAAATGCTGGAACACCATTCCCATTTTCTGACGGTGAACGTTGATGTCCACCTTTTTATCCGTTATATCCACTCCTTCAAAGTAGATCTTTCCCTCATCAGGGATTTCCAGCAGGTTCAGACACCGAAGAAAGGTACTTTTTCCGCCGCCGGACGGCCCGATTACGGACACTACCTCGCCCTGAGTGATGTGTTCTGTCACCCCTCTCAGAACGTGAAGGTCTCCGAATCTTTTATGTAAATTTTCTACCTTTAATAATTCCTTATCAGTCACCTGCGCTCATTCTCCTTTCCATAGCCAGCACGCACTTCGACAGACCGAAGGTCACCACAAAATAGATAATGCCCACAATAATCAGAGGCTCGATGGTCAGATAAAGGGCGCCGGAAATCGTTTTAAACTGGGTCATCAGCTCGCCCACAAAGAATGTGGATGCCAATGAAGTCTCCTTGATCATAGTTACAAACTCATTGCACAGGGCAGGAAGAATATTCTTTACCGCCTGCGGCAGCACCACATGAATCATGGCCTGCTTGGAATTCAGTCCCAGGCAGCGGGCTGCCTCTGTCTGTCCCCTGTCCACCGCCTGAATGCCGGCACGGATGATCTCAGATACATACGCTGCAGAGTTCAGGCATAATGCGATAGTAATACAGGTAAACTTGCTGGGCTCCCAGAAATATACCAGATCAGGGAGAAGGAAGTAGAAAAAGTACAGCTGCAGCAGCAGCGGCGTGCCCCGGACAATCTCCACAAAGGTTCCTACCAGAACCGAGAGCGGTCTTACATTTCCCACCTTCCATTTGCTCATTCTCATAAGAGCCAGGAAAAAACCGATCACGCAGCCCGCCAGCACGGTGATCAGACTGAGAAGCAGCGTATATCCCAGGCCGGTCAGAAACAGATTCCAGTACCCGGTCCAGACCTTTCCAATATTCTCTACCACGAAAAATTCCTCCTTTTACTCCACGGAAAGTCCCAGAGCTTCCGCCTGCTCTACTGCCTCGTCCCACCACTGCTTGTAAAGGCCTTTCGCCATCACGTCATCAATGATCTTATTGATCTCTTCCAGCAGCTCGTCCTGTCCCTTGGTCACCGCCACCACATTGCCGGCAGACTCATAGTTAAAATAATAGTCCGCCATGGCCAGCTCCGGATAGTTTGCCACGTAAGAATCTCCTACGGCCGCAGCCACCGCCAGCGCGTCAATCTTTCCTGTGGTGAGCATCATAATACCGTCATTTACATTGGTCAGGCTTTCCAGCTGAACATCTTCGGGAAGCTGCTCTTTAACCAGATTCTGCTGAAGAGCTCCGTTCTGGGCTCCTACCTTTTTGCCGGAAAAATCTTCTGCGGAAGCGTACTGGGAGGCGCTTTCCTTCAGAACCAGAAGTCCCTGATCCTTTCCGTCTCCGCTTTCTGCCTTATAATAGTTGGACATTCCCATATTTTCCTCTCTGGCGGGAGTTTTGGCAAAGCCGGCAATAGCCATATCCACTTTTCCCGTGCTGATAGCAGCCTCAACGGCGGCAAAGTCCATGGCTTCGATCTGAAGCTCCACTCCCAGCTGCTCGGCAATATATTTGCCCAGCTCAATCTCGGCTCCCAGATATTTTGTTTCTCCGGAGCTTACATCCTGGAACTCATAAGGTGCAAAGTCCGGGCTGGTAGCCATTACGATCACACCCTTCTCCTTAACGGACGCAAGCTTGTTTTCTTCTTTTTTGCCGCAGCCGGCAGCAGCCAGCAGCGCCAGTCCCATCATTCCCAAAACAGCAATTTTTTTCATAATCGTATCCTCCTCACGAAAAAAGGGAGCTTCCCCCTTCCTTTTTCTTTTTTACACACTATACTGTATATTTATGTATTTGTAAATAGCAG
Source organism: uncultured Lachnospiraceae bacterium (assembly GCA_944377325.1). Lineage (GTDB taxonomy): Bacteria > Bacillota > Clostridia > Lachnospirales > Lachnospiraceae > Lachnoclostridium_A. Next base: position 2,221 of record CALWEP010000159.1, on the reverse strand, counting down.
TTTGTGCAATTATCTTTGTATTTTTCCCTGTACAATCCGAAACACTGCATAAATCCTTTCCTCTCCTTTGCATATGAAGCAATATTTATGCACTTATTATGCATGCATTCTCTTCCCGGACAAACCTCTTCTTGTTTTTCCCTTCCATATCCATTAAAATAGAAGAGGAAACGCAGGAGGAAGAATTATGGACTTAAAACAGTTGGAATATATCGTAAAAATTGCAGATGAAAGCAGCATCACCAAAGCGGCGGAGCGTCTTTTCATCACCCAGTCCGGGCTGAACCAGCAGCTTTTAAAGCTGGAAGCGGAGCTGGGAATTCAGCTTTTTCACCGCACCAAAAATGACTTCCGCCTGACGGAAGCCGGCCATGTCTACGTCTCCTATGCCAGAAAAATTCTCCGTCTGAAGCAGGAGGCCTACAACATCCTCAATGATATGGCTGACAATAAAATCGGAACGCTGCGGGTCGGGCTGACCCCAGAGCGGGGAATCCCCATGTTTATGGAAATTTACCCGGCATTTTACGCCAAGTATCCCCATATTACCATCGAACCGCTGGAGATCGGGGTGCGGGAGCAGCTGACGCGCATTTCCAACGGTTATCTGGACCTGGGCTTCGTCACCATTACAGACCATGACAAGGCTGTTTTTGAATATGAGCACATCCTGTCGGAGGATCTTCTGCTGGCCGTTCCCAGCAGCCATCCCATGGCCCGAAAAAAGGCGCCTTCCAATGGGCGCTATCCGGAAATCAGCCTGGAATATTTTAAAAATGACCGGTTTGTGCTGATGACAAAAGGCTCCACCATGCGAAACCTGATCAATCCGCTGTTCAAAGCGGCCGGCTACTCCCCCAACGTGCTGTTTGAATCAGCCAGCAACTTTTCCCTCCGGTCCATTGTAAAGCGGCGGATCGGCTGCACCATCCTCCCCGCCGCCTATGCTTCGCCGGATCCGAATATCGCTTACTTCTATCTCCCGTCCCGCCCTTCCTGGGAGCTGTCTGCCGTTTACAAAAAAGGCTCCTACCAGATGAAGGCGGCAAAGGATTTCATTCAGCTGGCCAGAAATTACTGGACTCAGTTTCCCTGCATCTGACCGGCATGTGCAGAAAGTACCTTGGCAGCCGGCGCTTTTCCCGCGCCTCTCCGCCAAGGTACTTTTATTTTTCTTATTTTCTTCTTCCGGCAAAGCGTACCAGATACAGGAACAGATTCACAAAATCCAGATACAGGGCCAGGGCGGAAAAGATGGATGCCTTGGACGCCATCTCCGGCCTTCCGGAATAAACTCCATAATACATCCGGATCTTTCCGGTGTCATAGGCGGTGATCACCAGGAACAGGAAAATGCCCAGGGCGCAAACCGCCGTCTCAAACTGAGTCAGATTGATAAACATGGACAGCATCCAGAATACTGCCAGGAACACCAGACCGGCCGTCATAAAGGGGCGAAGTCTGCTGAAGTCCACATTCATGGTATAGCCCAGAACCGCCATGATCCCGAAAAACAGGGATGTGGCTCCGAAGGCAAAAATCAGGCTTCCCACCTGGTAGATCAGGAACAGGGAAGAGAATACCAGGCCGTTTAACGCCGCATAAATAAAAAACATGGCCCGTGCCGTTCCCACAGACATCTTTTCGATCCGCGCAGACAGATAAACCACCACGCCCAGCTCCGCCACCAGCAGAATCATGGGCAGATACGGATTAATAAAAAGATAGTACACATATCCTGTGATATACCCGAACAGCGCGATGGCGAAGGTAAGCAGAAGCCCGGCAAACATCCAGCCGAAGGTTTTTGCCGTGTATCTTCCGAGAGACTCTGCCTGATATCCTTCCGCCGACGGATAATATTCATTTCCATTCAGATTCATAAGTTCAAACCTCCTTTTCAGAATTTATCATTACTATATCACAATTGTTCTGAAAGTACAAATCAAAAAAACCTGCGGTCTTTTGACCGCAGGCCGACTTCCTGGAAATTACTCGCAGGTATAGGGCATCAGGGACAGATGACGTGCTCTCTTGATCGCAACCGTCAGAGCTCTCTGGTGCTTTGCGCAGTTTCCGGTGATTCTTCTGGGAAGAATCTTACCTCTCTCGGAAACGTATCTCTTTAACTTGTTTACATCCTTATAATCAATGACGCCGTTCTTCTCGCCGCAGAAAACACAAACTTTTTTTCTTCTGCGCATTCCGCCTCTTCTTACCT
>CALWEP010000158.1 GCA_944377325.1 uncultured Lachnospiraceae bacterium | reverse complement strand
GTGGACTCCACGGACAGAAAGACGGACATGGAGCTGGCGGCCGGAGCGAAGGTTGTCATTAAGGAGCGTCTCCTGACTCACGGAAACCAGACGGCCATCAGCGAGATCAGCGCACGCCTGAACGGCGAGGGCTCAAGCGCCAACATTATCTCCCGGTCTGTGGCTAAGGACAGCTCCTATCAGAAATTTGTATCCAGACTGTTCGGAAACGCAGCCTGCAGCGGACATTCGGAATGCGATTCCATTATCATGGGAGATGCAAAGATTCAGGCAGTTCCCGAGATCGTGGCGGAATGCACGGATGCGGCTCTGATTCATGAGGCTGCCATCGGAAAAATTGCCGGAGAACAGATTATCAAGCTGATGACGCTGGGACTGACAGAGGAAGAGGCGGAGGCTCAGATCGTCAATGGCTTCCTGAAATAAGAAAACCGACGGAAAGACTTCAGGCGGAGGAATGGATTCCTCCGCCTTTTTCATATTCATAAACAGACGGAATGATCCGGGAAATGAATATGGAGGGGCCTGCATGGACAGTCAGAAACTGGAAAATATGCTGAATCTGGCATTGGATACGGGAAAGGAAGAGAGGGAACGCTCCCCGTCTCTGATCACCGGCTACCTGCCGGAAGAAAAGAAATGGGAACTGATCATCCGGTACTTCGGAGACGGGAAGAACCTGGAAGGAGAGGGAAGAAAACTGGAGAGGCTGCTGGGAGGTTATGGGATCCTGACCGTAGCGGAACCGCTGATTCCGCTTGTAGCTTCCCTGCCGGAGGTGGAGTACGTGGAAAAGCCGAAAGAGCTTTTTTACGGCGCGGGTTTCGGGGAGGGAAGAGCAGCCTCCTGTCTGTCGGCGGTTCAGCCTCCGGACGGACAGGGACTCACCGGAAGAGGAACGGTGGTGGCGGTTATTGACTCAGGCATTGACTTTTTTCATCCGGACTTCCGGAACGAGGACGGGAGCAGCCGGATCCTGGAGCTTTGGGATCAAAGCTTGGGGAGAGTGTTTACGAAGGAGGAGCTTGATCAGGCCATCGCGCTGGGAGAAAGGGAGGGGAGAAAGCTGGTTCCGTCCGTTGATGTAAGCGGCCACGGAACGGCGGTGGCCGGAATCGCCGCAGGAAACGGCAGAGCTTCCGGAGGGCGGCTGCGAGGAGTAGCCTATGAAAGCGGAATTCTGGCGGTGAAGCTTGGAAATTTTCCGTGGACTACCGGGCTGATGCGGGCTTTGGACTATGCCGTGCGGAGGGCGAGAGACTGGAGGCTGCCCATAGCCGTAAATTTAAGCGTGGGAAGCACCTACGGCTCCCATGACGGAACTGGCCTTCTGGAGACCTATCTGGATACGGTTTCCCGGTACGGGCGTACTTCCGTCATAGTGGGCATGGGAAATGAGGGGGCGGGAAACGGTCATGCGGGAGGATGGGCGGAAACGGGAAAAACGGAGGAGAGAGAGCTGGCGGTGGGAGAATATGAGACAGGCTTCGGGCTTCAGCTGTGGAAAGCCTATACGGACAGCATGGAGGTGGAACTTGCGGCTCCTTCGGGAGAGACGGTGGGCCGGATCGGAAGGGAGATGGGAGCGCAGAGATTTCGGTACGGCTCCACTTCCGTTCTGTCCTATCACGGCTTTCCCAGTCCTTACAGCCAGGCTCAGGAGATTTACTTTGACTTTGTCCCGGAAAAAGCCTATGTTGACAGCGGTATCTGGCGGGTAGTTCTTCGGGGGGAGCGGGTGGTGACGGGGCGGTACGATCTCTGGCTTCCCGCTTCGTCCTCCATCAACGGTCAGACCCGTTTCCTTCGGCCGGATCCGGAGATTACTCTGACCATTCCTTCTACGGCGGCCCTCGCCGTTTCCGCGGGAGCCTATGACAGCGCCTATCAGGCTTATGCGGATTTTTCAGGACGGGGATATACCCGGCTGACCAGGCAGGTGAAGCCCGATCTTGCGGCTCCGGGAGTGAATGTGGGAGCGCCCAGGGCCGGCGGAGGCTACGGAAGCTTTACAGGGACCTCCTTTGCGGCCCCGTTTGTCACAGGGGCCGCAGCACTGCTGATGGAGTGGGGGATTGTAAAAGGAAACGATCCCTACCTTTACGGAGAAAAGGTGAAGGCCTACCTGAGAAAGGGAGCCTTGCAGCTTCCGGGGGAAGAATTCTGGCCCAATGAACGGATGGGCTACGGCGCGCTCTGCGTCCGTAACAGCCTGCCGTTTTGAAAAAAATACTATGAAAAATATTAAAATATGATACAATAATCATATCTGTTGCCCAGTGGTCATATAATAGTAAGAGAATTTCGGGAATACAAAGGAGGATGCGGATTGAATATCAGGGAAACTGCGGAGCTTTTGGAAGAACAGTATTTAAGCCCCTATGCCTCTCTGAGCAGAAATACCAGGGGCAGGGACCGGGAAGAACCGCCCTGCGATATCCGCCCGGAATACCAGAGGGACCGGGACAGGATCCTTCACAGCAAGTCCTTCCGCAGGCTGAAGCATAAAACTCAGGTTTTTCTGGCTCCGGAAGGAGATCACTACCGGACCAGGCTCACCCACACTCTGGAGGTGGCTCAGATTGCCAGAACGGTGGCCAGAGCGCTGCGGCTGAATGAAAACCTGACGGAGGCCATTGCCCTGGGGCATGATCTGGGCCATACGCCCTTCGGCCATTCGGGGGAGCGGGTGCTCAACGAGATCTGCCAGGACGGCTTTGCCCATTACCGGCAGAGCGTACGGATCGTGGAAGTGCTGGAAAAGGAGGGGCGGGGCCTGAACCTGACAAAGGAGGTTCGGGACGGCATTCTGAACCACAGAACAAGCGGCCGTCCGTCCACCCTGGAGGGCTGCGTGGTTCGTCTTTCCGATAAGATCGCCTATATCAACCATGACATCGATGACGCCATCCGGGCCAGGCTGCTGACGGAAGAGGAACTGCCGTCCTGTTATACGGAAGTGCTTGGACACAGCGTGAGGGAACGCCTCAATACCCTTATCCATGACCTGATTCTGAACAGCCTGGACAGACCGGTCATCGCCATGTCTCCGGGAATGGAGGAGGCCATGCAGGGCCTGAGAACCTGGATGTTTGCCCATGTTTATACCAACCCGGCAGCGAAAGCGGAGGACGGGCGGGTGGAAAAGCTGATCACCTATCTGTATGATTACTACTATATACATATAAAAGAGCTTCCCACGGAATATCAGAACCTGATGGAACGGGGGGAAAAGCGGGAGCGGGTCGTCTGTGATTACATAGCGGGGATGAGCGATATCTATGCCATCGACACCTTTGAAAAGCTGTTCGTTCCCAAAGCCTGGAAGGTTTAGGAGGTTTTAATATGTACTATCCGGATGAAATCGTGGAGGAGGTACGGTCGAGAAACGATATTGTGGACATCATATCCGGCTACGTCCGGCTGCAGAAGAAGGGAAGCAACTATTTCGGCTTATGCCCTTTTCACAATGAAAAGTCCCCTTCTTTTTCCGTATCTCCGGGAAAGCAGATGTATTACTGCTTTGGCTGCGGAGCCGGAGGAAATGTGATTACATTCCTTATGGAATATGAAAATTATACCTTTGGGGAGGCCCTGAAGGTGCTGGCAGACCGGGCGGGAGTGACTCTGCCAAAAGAAGATGACTCGAAGGAGGCCCGTGCCAGGGAAGAGCTGAGGTCAGTGCTTTTAAAGATCAACAAGCTGGCGGCCAGTTATTTTTACTGGCAGCTTCACCAGCCTCAGGGAAGAGCCGGTTATGAATATTTCCGAAACAGAGCCCTGACGGACGAGACCATAAAGCGCTTCGGACTGGGCTTTGCGGGAAAGACCGGAGGCCTGTATCCGTATCTGAAGGAGCAGGGCTACGACGATGCGGTTCTCA
>CALWEP010000157.1 GCA_944377325.1 uncultured Lachnospiraceae bacterium | reverse complement strand
ATCGGCTTCGCCGCAAATTTTTGACGATTTGTCAAGTGATTTTGGCAAAAAAAGTGGGGGCTTTTAATAAAAAAGGAATCCAAACCCCTTATAAATCAAGGGCTGAAGATTCCGAGAGATTATTAATATTCATACGGAGGTCCATTCCATGTCCATCATACTTGGTATCTTAGAAGAAGGTCTGATTTATGCCATACTGGCTTTGGGTGTGTATATCACCTACTCCATTCTGGATTTTCCCGATCTGTCCGTAGACAGCACGTTCCCTCTGGGAGCGGCTGTCACAGCGGCTCTCCTGCTGGCGGGCATTCCCGCACCCGCAGCTTTGGGAATTTCATTCCTCTGCGGTGTTCTGGCAGGAACCGTCACCGGGCTCATCCATGTAAAGCTGAAGGTAGTGGACCTTCTCTCAGGAATCATTGTGATGACCGGACTTTATTCCATCAATCTGGCCATTGCAGGCGGAGCAAACCTGGCTTTTTTCGGCCAGTCCACCATTTTTGAAAATGATTTTACCGATCCCCTTCTCTCCTCTCCCGCCGGAGATTTTACGGTGACCCTCATCTCTCTGATCGTTGTTCTGGCAGTTAAAGTCCTGCTGGACGCTTATCTGAAAACCAGATCCGGCTATCTTTTGAGAGCCGCGGGAGACAACGACACTTTGGTCACCTCCCTGGCCAAAGATAAGGGTACCGTAAAAATCATCGGCCTGGCTCTGGCCAACGGCCTGGTGGCTCTTTCCGGCAGCGTTTACTGCCAGAAGCAGGGATTTTTTGAGATTTCCACCGGTACGGGTTCCATCGTCATCGGTCTTGCCAGCGTAATCATCGGCACCAAACTGTTCCGCCGTGCCTCTTTTATGAAAACCACCACTGCGGTAATCATTGGAAGCATTCTCTACAAAGCCTGCATCGCCACAGCCATGGCCATCGGCATTTTCAAGACTTCCTATATGAAATTTGTGACAGCGGCCCTGTTCCTGATCATTCTGGTCATCAGCAACCAGAGCCGGAGAAAGGGGGCTGCCTGATATGCTGGAACTGAAAAATATCAGCAAAAACTACAACCAGGGAACCGTAAACGAAATGTGTCTGTTTGAAAACTTCTGCCTCACCATCGGAGACGGGGAATTCGTCTCCGTAGTGGGCAGCAACGGTTCCGGAAAAACCTCCATGCTGAACATTATCTGCGGCAGCATTCCCGTAGACAGCGGACAGATTGTCATCGGAGGAAAAGATATTACCAAAATGCCGGAGCATAAGCGTCTGCGCACCATCGGCCGGGTTTATCAGAACCCTGCCATGGGCACCTGTCCCAACATGACCATACTGGAAAACATGGCAATGGCGGACACAAAAGGAAAGTCCTTCAACCTCCGTCCCGGCACGGACAGAAAACGGATCGATTATTACAGAGACTCCCTGAAGGTCCTGGGATTGGGACTGGAGGATAAACTGGATGTTAAAGTAGGAGTTCTTTCCGGCGGACAGCGTCAGGCCATGGCCCTGCTCATGTCTACCATGACCCCCATTGAATTTCTGATCCTGGACGAGCACACTGCCGCTCTGGATCCGAAAACGGCGGAAACCATTATGGAGCTCACCGGAAAAATCGTGGAGGAAAAAAAGCTCACCACCATCATGGTTACCCACAATCTCCGCTACGCGGCGGAATACGGAAACCGTCTGCTGATGATGCACCAGGGAAAGGTCATTCTGGATAAGCGGGGAGACAGAAAGCAGGAGACGAAAACGGAAGATCTTCTGGGCCTTTTCAATGAAATCAGCGTAGAATGCGGAAACTGATACAAAGGAGACTGTTTTATGTTTTGCGACTATCACGTTCATTCCTGCTTCAGTGACGATTCCTCCTATCCGACCGAAAAGGTAGTGAAGGACGCCATCGCTGCAGGAATGGAGGAAATCTGCTTTACCGAACATGTGGATTACGGCGTTAAAACAGACTGGCCGGCAGAGGAAAGCCGCAGGTCTGTTCTCGGGCGTCTTCCTGTTCCCGTTCTTCCCGGACAGGAAGTAAAGAATGCCGACTATCCCCGCTATTTTGCGGAGCTGGACCGGCTTTCCCGCCTGTACAAAGATAAGATCCGAATCAAAAAAGGGCTGGAATTCGGCGTGCAGACCCATACCATCCCTGCTTTCACAAAACTGTTCCTGGACTGGCCTCTGGATTTTGTCATTCTCTCCATTCACCAGGTAGGAGATCTGGAATTCTGGGACGGCGGCTTTCAGAAGGGACGGTCGGACCGGGAATGCTATGAAGCCTACTACCGGGAGATGCTGGATGTGGTCAGCGCCTTTCCTTATTACAGTGTCCTTGGACATATGGACTTGCTGAAGCGGTATGACAGCCACAGCGGGTACGATGGATTTTCCAACCACCGGGATCAGATCGAACAGATCCTCCGCCGGGTCATCGCCGACGGAAAAGGTATCGAGCTGAACACCTCCTCCGTTCGCTACGGCTTGGACTCTCTTATGCCTGACCGCAGAATCCTGGAAATGTACCGGGAGCTGGGAGGCCGGATCCTTACCATCGGCAGCGATTCCCACAAAAAAGAACATTTAGGCGCTTATATAAAAGAAATGAAGCCGATCCTTTCGGAAATCGGCTTCAAAGAATTCTGTACGTTTACTAAAATGGAACCGGAGTTCCATCCTCTCTCCCGGCTGTAAAAGCCGGGAGCTTTTTTATTCCCCCTGGAGAAGCTTCAGCAGCTGCTCCATCTCTCTTTTGTAAATGGGATTTCCGGCCAGAGCAATTTCCTCCCGGACGTAAGCCAGATCCTCTGCCTCCGTTTTTTCCCCTCTCAGAGCAGAAAGCCATATATGAGCCAGCCGCAGGCACTGCTCCAGATTGGCGCATATGGACGGCGCTCTGGTCCTGGCCGCTTCTTTCAGTTCTTCCATCTGACAGACCGCCTGCCGTGCCTGCTCTTCCTCCTTTTTCAGCAGAAACAGGCGCAGTCTCTGGTTGGCAACCAGGGAGGTACCGATCAGTCTGTGCAGTTTCAGATTCTCAGGCTTTACATCTTTCAGCAGTTCCAGTCCTCTGTCATAATCCCCCAGAGCCTCCCACGCAAAGGCCAGACGGCAGATGCCGTCCACATATTCAATGGTATTCTTGGGAACCCGTTCTACCATGGGCGTGAATTTTTTCAGAAAGCCCTCCGGGTCTTCCTTCACATAAAGAAGGCTGTGCACCGATTTCAATGCTCCGGACGCCCAGCAGGAAGAGAAAATCCGGCCGGCAATCACTCCTGCAAAAGCAGCCAGGGCCGCCGCAAAGGCCGCTATGTATCCCGGCATATCCTCTAAAAAACTTCCGAACCCCAGAAGCGCCGCACCCAAACCGGCCAGAGCGCCTGCTGCCATAAACAGATTGTTCTGAACTCTGAAATAAGCAACCATTTTAATCCCCCTTTTTTCCCCGTCTCCTCTTTACAGCCAGAAGGAGAACAGGAAGGATGCGATGATCAGGACAATGCCGCCTCCCAGACGGGAAGAAAGCTGAGCATAAGCCATCAGGTCCATGCGGTCAGCAGCTCCCAGACAGGCCAGATCTCCGGAACCTCCTCTGTTTGCCATACACAGTCCGGCTGTCAGGGCGGAATCTACGGGATAAAATCCTACCAGATAACCCACTCCGCCTGCTCCGATGATCGCTCCCACCACAATAGCCAGAGCCATGATCACATTTCCGGGAGTCATTACGGTAAACAGCTCCGCAATATCAAAATCAGCTCCCATTCCTACCATGATCACCATTCCCAGCACGGACGTCATAAAAGACTGAAGTCGTTTCGCGCCGGCGCGGACAGAAGCCGGAATCACTCCGGTGGCAGCCAGGATTACCACAAAAATAATCATATACGCATAGGGGTGGATTGCCGCTCCCGCAATGGTGGGGAGAATTTTCTTCCCCATGATCCGTCCTACGCTGTAGCAGGCAAACGCAAGGACCATGGCACCCAGCATATCGTTGATGGTGTATTTTACCTTCGCGTCATCCCTGGCAATATTTTCTCCTCCGCGCACCAGGGTTTTCTTATCTCCCGTCAGCTTCGGAAACTTCTGCCCGGCCACGTTCAGCATGGCGGAACCCACAATGGCAAATATATTGCCGACGGTCAGAATGATAATGGCAAATCCGTAAAAGTTTGCTGCCGGATCTCCCGTCACCTGTTCATAAATGTTGCTCAGAGGAACGGCTCCTGCTCCGTTTCCGCCTCCCATAATGGGCAGTACGTATTTCATAATAGTATCCGTAGGGCTTACGCCGAAAACCATTCCCGCTGCCACTCCCAGAACGGCGGATACTACCAAGCCTCCTAAAATAGCAGGAATGTACCCCGCAAAGGAGCGAACCAGAATATCCTTCTCCAGAGCCAGAACAGAACCTACGATCAGGAAAATAATGTAGAATTCCAGAAGGTTCACGTCATCCCCGGAAATGATCCGGTTAATATTGTCTATGGCCTCCGCAGGAATCCACCCGAAGTATTTCATCAGTGCCACCCCGAAGAAGGCCATCAGAAGTCCGCCTCCGATGTAATTATTCCATATGGGCAGACGTTCTCCGAATTCATAAAGCACCACGGCAAGAGCAAAGCAGGAACAAAGTGTTCCCGACAAGCTGCCTGACTGAATTCCCCAGTACATGGGAACGGCGCAAAGGATAACGGCCACAACCGCCTGTGTCCAGGGAAGACCTCCCAGTTTCAGCATTTCTTTTTCTTTTCCTTCTGACATAGTATTACCCCTCTCACTCACATATTTCAGCTGTTTTTCTTCTGTTCCTCCAGCTGCTTTTTCAGATATCTCAGCTGTCCCCCGCTGGAAACCACTTCCAACTCGCTGTCCGAAAGCTCCAGACGAACCCGGAAGGAAAATCCGCCGGTAAGATCCGTGACCTCCAGTTCTCTGGTTTTCATCTGTTCCTGGAGTTCCCGGATGTCCAGCTCATCCCCCATGTTCACACGGTCATAATCGGCCGGATCCTCAAATACCATGGGAATAATTCCGTGATTGATCAGATTTCCTTTGTGGATCCTGGCAATGCTCTTGGCGATTACCGCTTTTACTCCCAGATACATGGGATTGATGGCCGCATGCTCTCTGGAAGAACCCTGGCCGTAATTCTCCCCTCCGATGATAAAGCTCTTTCCCATGGACCTTGCTCTTGCCGCAAACTCCGGATCATACCGATGATAGCAGTACTGACTCATCAGAGGAATATTGGACCTCATGCTGGAAAATTCCGCACTGGCCGGGGTAATATCATCTGTGGTCACATTGTCCCCTGCCTTCAGGCTGACCTGGGCCTTCAGATAATCGGAAGGCGCCTCCGGCACCGGAAGGGGCTGTATGTTGGGCCCGCGAACGATCTCCACCTGCTTCGCCTCTTCTTCCGGAAGCGGTTCAATAATCATAGAATCATCAATGGGATACTCCTCCGGCTCATGGACGGAAGCCAGCTTCTCCACCTCATCTCCCATCACCTCTTCGGCGCTGGCAAAGGTTCCCATAATGGCTGTGGCAGCCGCGCTTTCCGGATTTACCAGATAGATCTGAGCTGTGGGATTTCCCGCCCTTCCTTTGAAGTTTCGGTTGGAGGTACGGACCGCAATCCCGTCTGTCGCCGGTGACTGGCCGATGGCACAGCAGGGACCGCAGGCCAGCTCCAGAAGCCGCACTCCCGCATTCAGCAGCATCTCCAGATAGCCGTCTCTCATAAGCTGGATATAAATCTGCTTGGAGGATATTCCGCAGGTACAGCTCACATTTTCGTTCACATGTCTTCCTTGAAATACCAGGGCCGCCTTGGCAATATCAGAATAGCTGGCGTTGGTGCAGCTGCCGATAAATACCTGCTGTACCTTTTTCTTTTCCACATCCTTTAAAGGAATCACATGGTCCGGCTGATGGGGACAGGCGCACAGAGGTTCCAGCTGACTTAAGTCGATTTCCATCTCTTCGTCATATTGACAGCCCTCATCCGGCAGAATCTCCTGAAAATCCTCCTCCCTGTGCTGGGCCTTCATGAACTTCCGAACCTGCTCATCTGCCGGGAAAATTGAGGTAGTAGCTCCCATTTCCGCTCCCATATTGGCAATGGTGACTCTCTCGCCCACGGATAAGGCAGCTGCTCCCGGTCCGGTATATTCAAACACCTTGCCCAGCCCTCCCTTGATCCCCACTCTGCGGAGCATCTCCAGGATCACTTCTTTCGCATTGCACCCGGGCTGCAGCCGTCCTGTCAGGGTCACCTTTACGATCTTCGGCATTTTCAGCCTCATGGGAACTCCCGTCATAGCTGTGGCCACGTCCATTCCTCCTACCCCGATGCACAGCATGCCGATGGCTCCGCCGTGAGGAGTGTGGCTGTCGCCGCCCATGGACAGCTTGCCCGGAGCGCCGAATCTGGCTACGTGCACCGCATGACAGATGCCGTTTCCCGGTCTGGATACATGGACTCCGTAACGCTTTGCCACAGACTGAAGATAGATGTGGTCATCCGGCGTCTTGTTGTCCAGATACAGCAGGTTGTGATCCAGATAGCTGACGCTGGTCTCCACCTGAGTCCTGTCCAGCCCCACCGCCTCAAAGGCCAGGTAGGTCATGACCGCATTGATGTCATGGGTCAGAGTCTGATCCACCTTCAGAAAGATCTCTTCTCCCGGAATCATTTCCGAAGGCTTTGCCAGATGAGCCTTCAGAATTTTTTTTGTTATATTTATTGACATTTCTGTTTTCCTCTCCTTGTTTATTTTTATCATGACATAATTTTAACGCTTTACATGGAATATGTAAAATGTTATTATACTTATAAAAATCATGAGTTTTTTCTCATGTTGAAACGAACAGATTTCTCTAAAGCAACGGAGGCATTATGGATTTCAGACAGTTAAAATATCTTACCGCAGTAGCCGAATACCAGAGCATCACCAAAGCAGCAGAAGCCCTTTTCATCTCCCAGCCGGCCATGAGTCATTACATCAAAAAGGCCGAGGAGGAATTTGGCATTCAGCTCTTTGACCGCTCCACCACCCCCATTACCCTCACCTATGCCGGGCAGAAATACATGGAGTCCGCCCAGCGGATCCTGCTGGAAAACGACCGCCTGATGAAAGAGTTCCGGGACATTACCCATCACATGACCGGCAGGCTGAAGGTGGGAACCTCCAGAGATCGGGCTTCCTACATGCTCCCCAGGCTGGTCTGCCCCTTCCGTGAACTCTATCCCGGCATCGAACTGACTGTCACCACCGGGAGCGGCCAGAAGCTGCTGGAAGCCCTGCGCTCCGGCGCCATCGATCTGGTTCTCCTGCCCAGCAGTGAAGCAGACAATCTGCAGGGGATTGACTGCCGGACCATCTATGAGGAAGAGCTGCTTCTCGCCTGCGCAAAAGGGTTCTTTTCTTCTGACCGGTGCGTTCCCGGCGTTCCCTCAGCTATAAATCCCAGAGCGCTGGACGGCATGCCCTTCTTTCTTCTCTCCCAGGACCATGTGGCCCGTTCCTTCTGTGACCATTTCTTCCGGAAAAACAGAATCAAGCCGGTCATAAAAATGGAACTGGCCAGCAACATCACCTGCTACCGCATGGCGGCCACAGGCGACGGTCTGGCCATTATCCCCTATATGACAACCCGGCTGACCTGCTGTGAACAGCCGGTGGATCTTTATTCCCTCGGCTCCCCGTCCGGAACCTGGAACGTTCAGGTCATGTACCGGAAAGATTCCTATCTGGGCCGGCCGGAGCAGGATTTCATCCGGATTGCAAGAGAGGTGTTCAGTCAGGAATCTCTGTCAGTTAAAATGTCCTGCCGCCCTTCTTCGGATCCCGGTAATAATTAATCAGGCATCCGGCCAGAAGTATGTTTCTCTCATCCTCCGTCAGCATATCCAGTGTGCAGGAGACAGTCCGAACGGATTCCCCCGTATTCGGATCCAGCACCTCTGCCAGCAGGGGCTCTCCGCTTCCCTCCAGATGCTGTCTGACATTCTGCAGCAGAAGCCAGCTTCCCACAGGAATCTCCGGTTTCTCCTCCGTTCTGAGGGGGAGGACTCCCCAGTTGATCAGGTTGGAGCGGTACCGTTTTGTGGCATATTCATTTGCCAGATCAGCAAATCCGCCCAGCACCCTCTGGCAGCTGGCCGCCTGCTCCCTGGAAGAGCCGTCCCCGATCTGCTCACTGATCAGAATGCTCCCCAGAGATATGCTTTCCGCTCCGCAGTTCAGCCGCTCTCCCAGAATTTCCAGAAGCCGGTCTGTTTCCCGGTCTCCCGTTACGGGACCGTTTTTCCCGTCTGCCTTCCTTTCCGTTTCCTTCCGGACCCATTTCCTTCGCGCTTCTTCCAGCGTCCTCACCGCCTTGGCCCGTCCCGCGTACTCCCGGTCCCGGCCGATCATGGTATACTGCGATATTTTTTCCGGATTGGACCGGAGAGAAGAAATCTCTCCCGAGGGGATCAGCTCATCCGTAGTCACCGAACCCTCATATACTCCGGCCGTCTTCAGAAGGAGATGTTCGGCCGGGGCATAAAACTCCGGCCAGTCCGCAATATTCGGTCCCATGATCAGTTTTTTCTCCGGATCTCCTTTCCCGAAATTTCGGAATACCTGATTCTCATAGATCCGCCTGTCAAAATGATGGCTCAGCTTCCTGTATTCCACCTCCAGCTCCGTAGCCGCCGTAAGGCGTCCTCCGTTTCTCACGGTAGCCGCGATGGAGCGGGCGTCCATCAGGCAGACTGCCGCCATCTGTCCCTGATCCGGCTTGGAGCCTTCCCGGTTGGAATAGTTCCTCGTCACATGGCGGATGCTGAGCTGATTGTCTGCCGGCACATCGGTTACTCCGAAGCAAGGGCCGCAGATACACGGGCGCAGCAGGGCTCCGGCCACCGACAGCTCTGCCCCGATTCCCCGATTCATCAGGTCGGTCATCACCGGCAGACTGGCAGGGTTAATTCCCAGGCTCATCCCCGTCCCGCAGATCCCGTATCCTTTCAGAATGTCCGCCATGGCTGTGATATTTTCAAACATACCGCCGCTGCAGCCGCTTACAAGGGCCTGGTCTGCGTAAAACTCCCCGTTCCGGATATGGGACATCACGGAAAACGGGGTTCCGCCGGTCCCCTTGATCCGCCTGCCCTCTTCTTCCACCTCATGAAGAAGGTCCTCTGCATGCTCTTTAAATACCCGGATGGGCATGGCGTTGCTGGGATGGAAGGGAAGGGCGATCATACACTCCGCCTGAGAAAGATCCATTTCGATCAGACCGTCATACACAGCCCCTTCCTCCGGTTCCATTTTCTTATAATCCTCTTCCCTTCCGTGTTCTGCCAGGTATTCCCTGGTCTGCTCATCCGTGCACCAGATGCTGGAAAGCGCCCCGCTTTCCGTAGTCATCACATCGATCCCCATGCGGTATTCCATGGAAAGGGCTGCGATCCCCGGTCCTATGAATTCCAGGATCTTGTTTTTCACAAAATGATTCTGAAAGGTTGCTGCTGCCAGGGCAAGAGCCGCATCCTGAGGGCCCACCCCCGGCCGGGGGCAGCCCGTAAGCTTCACTGCGATCACCGGAGGGGCCTCCAGGTCATAAGTTCGCTCCAGAAGCTGCTTGACCACCTCTCCCCCTCCTTCTCCGATTCCCAGAGTGCCAAGCGCCCCATAGCGGCTGTGACTGTCCGAGCCCATGATCATTTTCCCGCAGCCGGCCATCATCTCCCTCATATACTGGTGAAGGACGGCGCAGTACGGGGGGACGAAAATCCCCCCGTATTTCTCTGCGCTTCCCAGGCCGTAGACATGGTCGTCTCCGTTAATGGTACCGCCTGAGGCGCAGAGAGTATGATGGCAGTTGGAAAGGACATAGGGCACAGGAAAACGTCTGAGTCCGCCGGCTGCCGCAGTCTGCAGAATATTCACGTAATTGTTGTCCGGAGACACCAGGGCGTCAAATTTCAGCCGGAGATGATCTCCGCTGCCGCTCTGATTATGAGCATTCAGGATCCTGTAAGCCATGGTTCTGTCCCGTCCCGACCGGATCTCCTCTCCTTTGGCAGCCTCCATCTCCCACTTTCTTCTCAGTATGACCTTATGGTCTGTCAGTTTCACCATATTTCTTTCCTCATCCTGCTATTTTCGAATGTAGAGAGTGCCTTCCATGATCCTTCTGGCTGTTCTCTGTACTCCCACGCTGGGAAGCTTAAGTTTTCCCTGCTCCTCAGACAGTTCCGGAACCATGGTCATAATGCCGCTGGGATGTCCGATCCGGACCTGACGCACCTGCTCCATGGGGCGAAGCACCTTCTCCACCACCGATCCCTTCATGGCCGCCGCCACACTGATGGCGCTGGCAGAAGTCAGAGGACAGGCCTTATGGCACTTGAACACGGAGATCACTCTGGCGCAGATATCCATATCCTCCGCCTTCACCTCTTTTCCGGAAATATCCCGGTAGCTCTTCGGCACAGTGACAAAGCCCACCTTGGGCACGGCCGGGCTGTTCTTCTCCGCGTCCTCCAGATCCTTTGCAAAGCCCATTCTGCAGCAGGCAGTTCCTCTGATCTTTTCCAGAAGACCACAGATCGGAGCATTGCTGTTGATTATTTCCGGCAGCTCCGTTCCGGTCATGCCGATGTCCTCCGCCTTTACCAGCACCATGGGATTGGACACGTCCAGGATGGTGGCCTCCAGTTTTCCGAACCCGGGAATCTCCAGAACGTCCAGGCAGCTTCCCGTGGGCAGCAGCTTTCCCGTCTTGGCTCCCGCCGGATTTAAGAATTTTACGTTCAGCTCCGCAGCCGTTCCGTCCACTCCCGCAATGGCGCAGTCTCCTTCCTGCGCAAAGCTTTTGGTATCCGGGTCAATGGGAACCGTCACGTCTATGTACTTATCCGTATTGCGGTTCAGCATGTGCACCGTGGTCACCGGCTCCGTAACCGGCACCATTCCCTCCTCCACCGCATAGGGGCCCACTGCCGCCGTCATATTGCCGCAGTTGGACTTATAGTCCACCTGGCTTTTCCCCACAATGACCTGACCTACCAGATACTCCACGTCAATCCCCGGTTCCTCGCTTTTCCATACCACCACGATCTTGTTGTTGGAGGAAACCGTTCCTCCCATGCCGTCAATCTGCTTCGGATCCGGGTCTCCCATGGCCTGAAGGAAAATGCTGTCCCACTCTCTCTGATCTTCCGGCAGATCTTCCCTGTGGAAGATACATCCCTTGCTGGTACCGCCTCTCATAAATACTGTCGGATATTTTCTCATTATTTTCTCCTTTCCGTCCGGCTGATGCCTATTATCTGATTCTCCCCATCGTTTCCAGCAGATAGTCCGTAAACTCCTCGGCGCTGGCGTCTTCCGGCATGGTGGTAACCACTTTTTTTCTCTCTGTGACCGTACAGATATCCAGAGCCTGCTCCAGAAGCTCCTTTCTGTCCCCGTAACCGATATGTGCCAGCATCATGCCCACAGCCCGGATCAGGGAGCAGGGATCTGCATAAGCCCCCCGGTTATGCTCCATCAGATAGGGAGCGGTTCCGTGGATGGCCTCAAACATGGCGTAGCGGTTTCCCAGATTGGAGGAGGATGCCGTCCCCAGCCCTCCCTGGTGCTCTGCGGCCACATCGGTCACAATATCGCCGTACAGGTTGGGAAGCACGATCACTTCAATTCCTTTGTTGAATTCCGGATCCAGCATCTTGGCACACATGGCGTCCACCAGCCGTTCCTGGATCTCGATCTCCGGGTACTCCTCTCCCACCTTCCGGACCGCCTTGATGAAGTTGCCGTCCGCCAGTTTTACAATGTTGGCTTTTGTCACAATGGTCACATTTTTCTTCCCGTTCTTTCTGGCAAACTCAAAAGCCGCCCTGGCAATCCGCTCGCTTCCCTGTCTGGTCTGCACCTTGAAATCCACCGCCAGATCCTCGTTTACCTGAATGCCCTTGTTTCCCCAGATATATTCCCCTTCAATATTTTCCCGGAAAAAGGTCCAGTCAATGTTCTTTTCCGGAATCCGTATGGGACGGACCGCAGCAAACAATTCCAGATTTCTCCGAAGCAGGCTGTTGGCAGACAGCAGGTTCGGCCAGGGATCGGAAGCTCTCGGCGTTACCATAGGGCCTTTTAAGAGCACATTGCACTTAAGAACCTCCTCCAGTACCTTGTCCGGAAGGCTCTGCAGCTTTGCCGCCCGGTTCTCAATGGTCATTCCCTCAATAACCCGGATTTCCAGCTTTCCTGTCTCCAGCTCCGGTCTCATAAGATCCTTCAGCACCCGAAGGGCCTGTTCCATAATAATGGGGCCGATGCCGTCTCCCGGCAGCACTCCCACAACGATTTTTTCCAGTTTTCCGAAGTCCGTGATCTCCTGCTCCGCCTTCATTTTCTCAATTCTTTCATACTCCGAGCGGATCAGCTCTGCAAATTTTTCCTGGGCCTCTCTTATCTCTTTTTCCATGCGTTTCCTCCTTTTTCCGCGTCCGTTTCTCCGGACAGTTCCGGGGAAGGATGATTTTTCACAGCAAAAACCCCCTTCATAATGCTCCTACACTCATTATAAAGGGGGATTGTTCATTAGTAAAATTTTATTTCAGAATAAAAGCCATAACCATTTGCTCATGTTGCTCCGCCGGCTTTCCTTTTACTCTTCCGGCAGTTTCAGTACTCTCGGAATCACCGTTCCGGTACGCTCCATCTCCTGCCTGGTATATTCCTGAGACCGTACCTTCCTCTCGGTTTTTTTCAGAATGGCTGCAGCCTCTTCCGGCCTGATCACGCAGATCCCGTTTATATCACCTATCACAATATCTCCGGGGCATACGGTCACTCCTCCGCAGTCTGCCGGAACATTTACAGCACCCTCTCCCGCTTTTGCCGCACTCCTGCAGGTAAGAGCCCTGGCAAATACGGGAAGTGCCTCCTGTTCACACCCTTCAAGATCGCGGAAGGCTCCGTCAATGATCACTGCTCTGACCCCTTTTTTCCGGGCGCACAGACTCCGGTGGTCTCCCCAGTAGGACAGGGAACAGTCTCCTTTCCCTCCTATTACAATCACATCTCCTTCTTCCGCAGCCTCAATGGCATCCGGTATGATTCCTCCCTCTCCCGCCGGCACGTCTACCGTCAGAGCATATCCTGCAATCCGGCATCTGCCGGTCCAGGGCTTGATCTGCCAGTCCATAACGCGGAATGTCTCCATCCCGTCGCACAGCTCAGGAACCGTATATTGCGTCAGTTTCTCCAGAATTTTCAGATCCTTCATTGCCTATTCCTCCGTTTCAGCAAAAATGAAAAGCAGACAGACCATTCCTTCTTCCGGCAGTCTGTCCGCTTTCTGCACAGTCCTGAAAACGGACTGCTCTCTTATTTTTTTATTTCAAATCCGATCAGAATTCAAACTCCTTGATCTTTCTCACCACATCCAGAACCGTACCGTCACGGCTTTCGATCACTCCCACTACCCGGTCGTCAAACTGAACCGGTGCAGGCTCGCCTACAATGGCGTATGCCTTGTCCCGCAGTTCCTCGATGGTGCAGAACGGAAGGTTCACTCCCTTCATGCACTCGATCAGATCCTGTCTCTTAGGATTGATGGCAATGCCGTAATCCGTAATTACCACATCCACCGTCTCGCCGGGAGTGGTAACCGTAGTTACGTTGGTGCAGATCGCCGGAATTCTTCCCTGAAGCAGAGGCGCGATCACGATGGTGCATTTTGCTCCTGCCGCCGTGTCCGGATGGCCGCCCTGTGCGCCGGTGATCATGCCGTCAGAGCCGACCACCACGTTGCAGTTGAAGTTTACATCCACTTCAAGCGCCGCCAGGATCACGAAGTCCAGTCTGTTTACATAGGCTCCCTTATTCATCGGATTGGCATACTCAGAGGCAGAAATTTCAATGTGATTCGGGTTCTTCTTGATGGACTCAATGGCGCCCAAATCAAAATCCTGAGTATCCACGATGGTGCGGATCAGCCCTTTCTCCAGCAGCTGGCACATGGGGGTGGTAATTCCGCCCACGCCGAAGCCCATCCGGATTCCCCTTTCTTCCATAATCTTTCCGAGAGAGATTGTAGAAGCGATGGAAGCTCCGCCTACTCCTGTCTGGTAGGAAAAGCCGTCCTTAAAGTAAGGGGTGTTGATTACAAACTGGGTGCAGTAATCTGCCATCATCAGCTTTCTCACATCTGTGGTGGGCTTCGCTGCTCCGGTGGCAATCTTGGCCGGATTACCGATCTCATCCACTACGCACACATAGTCCACGTCAGACATGGATATGCTGGCCGGTACGTTGGGGAAGGGAACCAGGCAGTCAGTGACAGCTACTACTTTATCTGCGTATTTTGCATCTACCATGGCGTAGGACAAAACACCGCAGTCGCTCTTTCCGCCGTTCGGGCGGCAGTTGCCGTACTCATCACAGGTGGGGGCTCCGATAAACGCAATGTCAATGTGCACCTCTCCTGTCTCAATGGCTCTCACACGTCCGCCGTGGGAACGCATGATGGCTAAATCTCTCAGCTTTCCTGTGGAAATGGCCTCACCGATTTTTCCTCTCACGCCGGAGGACTGGATTCCCACAATGGTACCGTCCTCAATATAAGGAACAATGGCGTCATTGGCCTTTCCCAGAGAGCTGGCGCAGATGGTGATATCCTTAATTCCCATATTGTGAACTTCTTCCATCACCATGTTCACCACATAGTCTCCCTCACGGAAATGGTGGTGGAAGGAAAGAACCATTCCGTCCTTGATTCCGCATTTTTCCAGCGCCTCACGGATGGAGGAAACCATCTTGGAACGGTCCGGATCTACCATGGCTCTTACAGTGGGAGCCGCTTTCTTGTATTCATAATTGTCATAGGCATATGCGCCTTTAAAAACTTCCTTGCCGGTGGCCTTTAAGACCTCTTCCGGGATTTCTCTACCTACAGCATTAATCATTTTACAGATCCCCCTCATATACGCCTGCGGCCTTTGCCATGGCCAAGGTCCTCTTTGCTCCGTCATAGAATGCGATATCGATCATCTTTCCGTCCACAGTGAACACGCCGATGCCCTTCGCCTTCTTGTCATCGATCTCGCGGACTACCTTCTCTGCGAAGATAATCTCCTTC
>CALWEP010000156.1 GCA_944377325.1 uncultured Lachnospiraceae bacterium | reverse complement strand
TTTCTTCCCTGTGGAAGATAGGTTTCGCTCATGTACACCTGTGCCGCTATTCTGGTAATCTCCTCCGTGTTGATCACCCTTTTCAAGCGGATTGTGTCCACACTGTAATCCATCAGATCGGGATGGGTTCCATCCGGATACAGCGCCTCGTTGATGCTGGCACGCAGATTATTTTCGGAGTAGCGTACAATCTTTTTCTCCAGCTTTTCCTGTCTTACGTGCGAGATGGTGAAAACAGCGGTCACTGCAACCAAAACGAGAACTGAAGCACCCACCCCCGCCGCCAGGGAGATCTGGGGGTCCTTGATGAGCCAAAGACAAAGGAACAGGCAAACATACTGCAAAGCCCCCCAGAGGAGCAGCTGCAGCGCCCGCCGCAGGCCGGTTCCCATCTGCTCATACACCTCAAAGACTTCGGTCTGCCAGTCATAAAAATCGCTTTGAATCATGCCCCCGCAGTAGGGGCAGACCGTCTGCTGGCTCTTCAGCTTTACCTCCGCACCGCAGGAGGGACAGTTGATCGTCGTCTGATCGGCATAGTAGCTCTCCCTCTTTTCCTTGCGGTCGCAGTTGCGGACATGTCTTGACTGAAGCAACCGGAGATAGGCGTTTTTCCGGTAGACTGCATGGACTGGGCTGCCGCCTTCCTTTGGGAGCAGGCGCTCCAGGGCGCTGCACTGCAGCACGGACTCCCGCCACTCCCGGCCGTCATCGTTCCAATGCCGGAAAGAGTTTTTGGGCAGGGGGACCACGTCGGTCAGCCGGATCTCCCGGCAGAGCTTCCGCTGCTCTAACAGACCGATCTGCCGTTCGATCCGCCTGCGGAACGTCATATCCATCCGGGCAGGGAGAATACCCTTGTCTGCCTTTTCCAGAGGGAGTAATACCATGTCGAAAGCACTCCGGATCTCGCCCTGCAGATTTGTTCCCTGCCATGGCCCTCTCCGCTGAGCCAGCATTTTTTTACGCTTGATGCTCTTCCAGTTTCGCTTCAGAAGGCCGGAAAAGTCTACTTTTATGATTTTCTCCCCAATAAAATAGAGAAAAACGATCGTATATGCGGCACCAATAATGGAAGCTTCCAATAAGTTCATGATGCGCCTCCCTGTCCGCATCCCCCTTCTTCCGGTTTGAGGATACTGTAGATCATGGCGACAGTGATGATCAGTCCCACAGGGATCACCGCACAATAGAGAAGGAAGTCTACGGGGTTATTATCCGGCGACACCTTGTACGTCCCGTCCTGACTTTTGTAGATCTCATTGCTGATCGTGTCGCCGCTTCTCGGCTGATCATTCATAAAATTTACCACATATTCCTTCGGGAAGTCGCAAAATACATATTTGTCCTCGTAGGTTTTTCCATCTATCACAAAAGAAACCACCGTCTTGTAGGTCACCTTAGTAACACGCTTGTTCTTGTCCTTTTCCTCATGGCTTTGGATCTTCTCGATTACAGCATCGATTCGTCGGATATCGGAGGAATTATTATAGTCGTTGGCAGAAATACGACTGGTTACAATGCCGAGGATCCCAGCCACAAAAAAGCCGACGCCCAGAAGTATTCCCAGGATATCGTATCTATTAATTTTAGGTTTTTTTGACTTTTTTTCCATATTTTTATTCATAATGCACACACCTCCATAATCGAGATCACCGTTTTCAGTGTTCCTGCCCTTCTTTATATATCGATTTTATTATAGCGCTTATTTACGCCTGACACCCTACCTGCTGCAGGTAGTTTTCGGGCAAATTGAAAAAAGCGGAGCGGCAAATTCCGCTCCGCTTACTGTATAAGCCTGAGTTTTTTATGGAAGCCTACTGCTTCTCAAAGGTAAGGCTCTCGCCTTCCAAATCCATAACGATGGTCTCTTCATCATAAGTTACTGGCAGCTCATCACCTTCTGCGGTCAGGATCAGAGAGTCGCCATCCATCTTCCATGTACCACTGGTGCTCTCACCATCGCTCAAAAATCCCATATCCAAGGTGAACCTTTCATCATCTTTCAATTCCAGTGTCACATCAATCTCCGTACCGAACAGTTCAGCCAGTTCCGTCACATTTATTTCTTCGCCTCCGGATTCCATTGTAACCAGATTATAAGTACCGGCAGGGTTCTTGCCACTGCCGCCGCAGGCCGCCAGACCAGCCATCATTGCCAGGACCATCAGGAATGTCAATCCCCGTTTCTTCGTATTGATTTTCATCTTCGTATTCATATTCATCTTCCTTTCATTCTTAATTATGTAGTTTGGTACAAGGACAATACGGTAATCACTACCGTTTCAGTTTATTTCAGAGAGTCTGCAGGATAGCTGCCAGATAGTCTAACGATACGTCATAAAACACAAAGTCATCAATCTCTCCCCTCCGTTTGGCTTCGATAGCACGGTGAACAGTCTCGTCCTGTCCTTCTGGGCACATTAACATAAGTCGACAGCGAGGTGTTACCTCCCGAAGCCATACACACAAGCTCAAACAAAAATTGATATCATGTGTACTATCCTCAGAAACCTCCAACAGCACTCCGGTAGCCAGACAGCTGCGGATAGATACATCTGCATTGGCATAATCCGACTCGTAGCACAGCTGGATACCAGAAACATCCCTTACTTTGGCCATCAGACCCTGAGCCAGCGATTTCCGCTGCATGATTAAAAGCACTGTTTTCAGAATCCTCACCTCCTCATATATTTAATATCTGACTTTATTGTAGCGTCTTTTTATATCCCACGCCCTACCCGTAACGGGTAGTTTTCGTCCGAAAAAATAGCTCCACCGACTTTGAGTCGATGGAGCGAATGCACATATGTATTCAGTAAAGGGGATTGATCCAGCCATTGGAGATCATATAAAAAGCCAGATCCACCGACTTTGAAAAGCCGGTCTTCCCCAGCATATTCATTTTATGATACTTGACAGTGTTTTCGCTGATAAACAGTTCCTGGGCAATCTCTTTTGTGGTCATGTGTTTGCACATCAGACGCAATACTTCCATCTCCCGATCAGTCAGAGGTGCCTCTCCCTGAGGCATCGGAATAGTCTTGGGTTCCGGAAAGCTACTACCTCCTGCCATTACTGTCCGGGCCACTTCCAGAAAGTCATTCAGACTCCGGCTTTTGTAGATAAACCCATTAGCTCCAGCGGCTTTGGCTCGAGGAATATAGGTTACCTCATCAAAAGCGGTCATGACGATGATCTTAATCTCGTCATACTTTCTGTGAATATCCTCCACCGCTTTCAACCCGGAGGCACCCCCCTCAGTACATATGTCCATCAATACCA
>CALWEP010000155.1 GCA_944377325.1 uncultured Lachnospiraceae bacterium | reverse complement strand
TGACCGAACGTGGGCAGATGCGGACCATCCGCCATATTTCCTCCGTAAATGTCAGGCTGGCTCATGAGATCAGAGGATGCGGGCTGGGGGTGCTTCCCTTTCTTCTGGAAGGGGACAGGCTTTGCTCCAGCCTGATTATTTCCCCTCCCGGGGGAGGAAAAACCACATTGCTGCGGGATCTGGTGCGGCTGCTGTCCGACGGTTTCGGAGCCATGCCGGGGCAAACGGTGGCGGTGGCTGATGAAAGAGGAGAGATAGGAGCCTGCTGCGAGGGGATCCCCCAGAATGACCTGGGCTCCAGGGCGGACGTTCTGGACGGATGTCCGAAGGCTCTGGGAATGATGATGCTGATCCGGGCGATGGCGCCTCAGGTGGTGGCGGCGGATGAAATCGGCAGCAGCGAGGATCTGGAGGCGATAGAATACGGGGCAAACTGCGGCTGCTCCCTGCTGGCCACCGCTCACGGAGGCAGCCTGGAGGAACTCTGGAAAAAGCCGGGGTTTGAGAGGCTCAGAAGAGAGAGAATCTTTCAGCGGTTTGTGATTCTGGCAGGAAGGGAGCAAACGGGTCAGGTGGTGGAAATCCGGGACGGAGAGGGAAAACTGTTAAAAGGGCGGGCAATAGGATGATCCGGGCGGCAGGAGCGGTCCTGGTGGTTCTGGGTGCAGCTGGCCTGGGAAATTTTTATTCCTCCCGCCTTTCCGCCAGACTCCGTCTTCTGGAGGAGCTGCGTCTGCTGGTGTTTTTTCTGAAGGGAGAGATTCTGTTTGCCAATTCTTCGCTGAAGGAGGCTTTTTCCCATGCCGGCGAGCGCCTTGGCGGGGAAATCGGAGCATTCTCCATGGGTGTGGCAAAACGGATGGAAGAAGGACGGGGGACAGCATTCCACAGGATCTGGGAGGAGGAAGCGGCCTCCCTGGAGGAAAGTCCCCTTTCCGGAGAAGAACTGCGTCAGCTGCGGGATTTCGGCCGGCAGCTGGGATATCTGGACAGGCAGATGCAGGAAAGGCTTCTGCTTCTGTATCTGGAGCAGCTGGAGAGGGCGGCGGCCGGACTGAGAGAAAAGAAACAGGAGGCCTGCCGGCTGTATATGGGAATTTCTCTGGCGGCCGGACTGTTTTTTGTGATCATGATGTATTAGGAGGAAGAGATGGAAGTAAATCTGATTTTTAAGATCGCAGCGGTGGGAATCCTGGTCTCCGTGGTCTGCCAGGTGCTCAAGCACAGCGGAAGGGAAGAGCAGGCGTTTCTCACCAGTCTGGCCGGCCTGGTGCTGGTTCTCTTCTGGATGATTCCTTATATTTATGACCTGTTTGAAACCATAAAAAAGCTGTTTGCTCTGTAGGAGGTGACAGAATGACGATCATAGGGGCGGCGGCGGCCGGACTGACGGCTGTGCTGCTGGCGGTGCAGCTGAAGAGCGTGAAAAGCGAGTACGGGGTTTATCTGGTGATGGCGGCAGGCGTCTTTATTTTTCTGTACGGTCTGTCCAGAATGAAAACCGTTCTTGACACGCTGGAAATGATCCGTTCCTGTATTCAGGTGGATCAGGCGTACCTGAATACGCTGATCAAGATGATCGGCATCGCCTATGTGGCGGAGTTTACGTCCGGTATCTGCAGGGATGCGGGATACGGAGCGGTGGGAAGCCAGATCGAGCTGTTTGGAAAGCTGTCGATTCTTGCGGTGAGCATGCCCGTATTTGCGGCTCTGATTGAAACCATGCAGACATTTCTGGCTTAGAGGACGGGGAGCCGTCGGAGGATGGAAGGGAGGAAAAGATGGGGAAAGTGCTGAGCCTGATCTGGCTTACGGCTGTGCTCACTTTGGGAGCGGCGGGGATCTGCAGAGCGGAAACGGAGGATTTTCATGATTATGATCTTTCCGGGGCGGAGCAGCTCCTGGACCGCTGTCTGGGAAAGGAAAAGGGAAGCGTTTCCTTTTCCGGTCTGCTTTCATCCATAATGAAGGGAGACTTTTCCCAGGCAGCCGGTCTGCTGGCAAAGGCAGCGCAGGAAGGCCTTACGGGAGGGCTGAAGGAAAGTGCGGCAATGCTGGGACAGATTATGATCTTAGGGATCGCCGGAGCGGTGTTCGGCGGATTCGCGGGAATTTTTCAGACGGGACAGGTGTCGGAGACCGGCTTTTTTGTTACCTATCTGCTGATTTTTGCTCTGCTGGCCGCCGGTTTTTCCCAGGGAATCCTGCTGGCAAGGGAGACGCTGGAACAGGTGACGGAAGTGATGCGGGCTCTCATGCCTTCCTATTTTCTGGCGGCAGCTTTTGCAGGGGGTGCGGTGACGGCGGCGGGGCTTTACGAAGGGCTGCTGCTGATAATCACAGGAGCTCAGGGACTGTTTCTCAAGGTATTTCTTCCGGCGGTGGAGATCTGCTTTCTGCTGATGCTGGCAGGACATATGGTGAAGGAAGACCTGTTCTCCCATCTGAGAGAGGCCCTTCAGACGGCTGTGAGCTGGGGGATCCGGACGGCAGTGGGGCTGGTGGTGGGGATTCAGCTTCTTCAGGGGATGGTCCTGCCCTATGCAGATGCGATAAAAAACAGCGGACTGACCAAGGCAGTGGAGGCCATACCCGGGATCGGACAGGGGATGGGCGCGGCAGCCAGGATGGTGATGGGATCAGGAGTACTGATCAAGAATACTCTGGGGGCGGGAGCGGTGGTGCTGCTGGCGGCGCTGACCTTGTCTCCCGTGATGAAGCTGGGGATCCTGACGCTGGTTTATAAGCTGGCTGCGGCGGCATTGGAGCCGGTGTGCGACAAAAGGATCACTTCATCCATTGCGGAGGCGGCAGGGGGGTACGGCCTGCTGCTGAAGCTGGTGGTTTCGGCGCTGAGTCTGTTTGTAATTGCCGTTGCCATGGTATGTTCGGCTACAAATGTGACCTATTATGCAGGATAGAAGGTGAAGCTATGGAGGAGCTGATCGGGTGGGTCAGAAATCTTGTGTTTTATATGGTGTTTCTGACGCTGGTTCTCAATCTGCTTCCTGCAGGCAGATATGAAAAGTATGTGCGTCTGTTTGCCGGGACGGTGCTTGTACTGGTGGCTGTCCGGCCCTTTACCTCAAGCCTGCGCCTGGATGAAAAAATATCCTATTATTTTCAGGTGTTTTCCTACCGAGAAGAGGCGGCGGATTTTGAAAGGCAGCTGGAGGAGATGGAGGAAAAGAGACTGGATGAGCTGACGGAGCGATATGAGGAAGAAGCAGAAGAGGCGGTAAGAAAAATGGCGGAGGAAGCGGGGATGGAGCCGGAGGCGGTGGAGGTGACCATCGGAAGGGACAGAGAGAAGGACTCCTTCGGGAAAATCACGGCAGTTCGGGTTTTGGATGAGAAAGAAGAGGACAGCGGCCGGATTGCGGTCGGCCGGATCCGGCCGGTAGAGCCCGTCGGACCGGAAGAGAGTAAAGGAAGGGAGCTCCCGGCAGCGGCGGCCGGAGAGGCGGTGCAGGCGGCGGAAGAAAAAGGGGGAAAACGGGCGGAAAGCCTGAGGCAGCAGATCGCTGACTATTATCATTTGGAGGAAAGCCATGTGGAAATTCAATGGGAACATGAGTAAGGAAAAGTGGCTGCTGATTCTGGCTGCGGGCATCTGTCTGATGATTCTGGCCATTCCCTCCGGAAGCAGGATGACAGGCAGCAGGGAGCAGGAAACGGCTTCGGCCCTGCAGGCGGAGACGGATGCAGGACGGGCGTATGAAAAAGAAATGGAAAAACGGGGGGAGGAATTTCTGTCTACGGTGGAGGGGGTGGGAAAGGTGGATGTGATGATTACCGTCAGCTCTTCAGAAGAAAAGGTGCTGGCGGCAGACCGCACTCAGTCCCAGTCTTCTACGGAGGAGACGGACAGCGCCGGGGGAACAAGAAGCGTAAAATCTTCTGAGATGCAGGAAACCACAGTCCTGACAGGAGGCACAGGGGATGCTCAGCCCATTGTGGAGATGGAACGGATGCCGGAAATCCGGGGGATTGTGGTGAGCGCACAGGGAGGAGGAGACGCCAGGATACAGGCGGAGATTTGTGCGGCCCTGGAGGCATTATTCCGGGTTCCCCAGCATAAGATAAGAGTATTAAAGCGGGTGGAATAAAGGAGTGTATGGAGCAATGAGGAGGCTTTGCAGCCGTATGAAAGGCATGAAGGAGCTTAAGGTAAAAAAGATATTCCGAAGGAACCAGATCATTATCACAACGCTGGCGGTGATGATCGCGGCGGCCGGTTATCTGAATTATGCCGGCAGAGATCAGCTCACGTCGGGAGAAGGGGCCTATGAGGCAGGAATGATGGAAATTTCCGACGAGGATATTCTGAAGGAAAACCAAGCGGCAGCCGGTCTGGACGGAATCAAGGAGATTGCCAGTCTGGATAATGACCCGTCGGATGAGGCGGCTGCGGTGGAGGAGGCCACAATGGCAGCAGAGCAGGCGGCAGCCGACGGGGAGGAAAATATTCAGGCGCAGGACCCCCTGGACGGCGGTATGGATGCCCCGGGAGAGGCGGTGCTCACCAGCGGCATGGAGGTGTCGGAGTACATAGCGGGAGTGCAGCTGAACAGAGAGCAGATACGGGCAAAAAACAAGGAGACTCTGAATGAGATCATCAATAATCAGACCTTGGATGAGGCCTCCAGGCAGGAAGCCGTTCAGAATATGGTAAGGATTACGGAGGCAGCGGAAAAAGAAAACGCGGCGGAGACACTGCTGATGGCAAAAGGGTTTGTGGATCCGGTGGTGAGCATTACGGGAGAAAAAGTGGATGTGGTGATTCACGCATCCTCCATCACCGATCCCCAGCGGGCTCAGATTGAGGACATTGTGAAGAGGAAGACGGAGGCGGGGGCGGAAGACATTGTGATCACTCTGCTCAGCGCGGAAGAGTAGGAAAAGGAACGTCCGGCCGTTGTCAAATCCCAGGTGTTGTGATAAAATAAGCCATAAGAGACGGAATAAATGGAATTCATATACAGGAGGGATTTGACATGGCAGAGACAGATAACAGAAGCACGCACAAGGTCTATGAAAAGGAGAAGCTGGGCGAGGTTCAGATTGCCGATGAAGTGGTGGCTATCATCGCCGGCCTGGCGGCAACGGAGGTGGAGGGCGTAGACTCCATGGCCGGAAATATTACAAATGAGTTGGTTGGAAAGCTGGGCATGAAAAATCTTTCCAAGGGTGTGAAGGTGGATGTGACGGAAGAGCACGTTTCCGTGGATCTCTCTCTAAACATCAAATACGGCTATAAGATTCCGAAAGTGAGCGAAACCGTTCAGGACCGGGTGAAGGCGGCCATTGAGAACATGACCGGTCTGATGGTGCTGGATGTGAATGTGAAGATCGCAGGAGTGAATATGGATCACTGAGGGGAAGAAGATCCGGCGCATGGAGGGAAAACCGTGCTGCCGGATTTTTTGCAGGCAGAGAGTATCAGCACTCGACAAAAACGAGTGCTGATTTTTCGTTGACATTTGATGAGCACCGTATTATAATATGGCTTGTGATAGTTAAGCTAGAACAGCGAAGGAACCGCTGTCCGTATAAAGCATCGTCTGCAGGTCCTGCCGGGGTGTTCCGAAAAAGGCCCGCAGGGCAAATAAGAGAATGAGGAGTGATTTTCAGATGTCAGAGAAAAAAGGCAGTTTGTCCATCAACAGTGAGAACATATTTCCCATCATAAAAAAGTGGCTGTATTCCGACCATGATATTTTTTACCGGGAGCTGATTTCCAACGGCTGCGACGCCATTACCAAGCTGAAGAAGCTGGCCCTTATGGGTGAGTACGAGGAGCCGGAGAATCCGGAATACAAGCTGACCGTCACCGTGAGCCAGAAAAACAGAACGATCCGTGTGGAAGACAACGGTATGGGCATGACAGCGGAAGAAGTGGAGGAATATATCAATCAGATTGCTTTTTCCGGAGCTCAGGATTTCCTGAATAAGTATAAAGACAAGGCCAACGAGGACCAGATCATCGGCCATTTCGGACTGGGCTTTTACTCTGCGTTCATGGTTGCGGATAAGGTGACCATTGACACCCTTTCCTATCAGAAAGGAGCGTCTGCGGTTTACTGGGAGTCTGAAGGCGGCACGGAGTTTGAAATGAAGGACGGAGACAGGGAAACAACGGGAACCTGCATTACTCTGTACTTGAATGAGGACAGCGCCGAATTCTCCAATGAATACAGAGCCAGAGAAGTCATTGAGAAATACTGTGCCTTCATGCCCTTCCCGATTTATCTGGTGAACGAGGACGGAGAGCCTCAGTATGAGACGATTGAGAAGGACGAGCTGACGGAAAAGGACACGGTGATCGAGACCATCGTGGAGGAAGAGAAGACGGAGGAGAAGGAGAAGGAAGACGGCACCAAGGAAACGGTGGTTGTTTCTCCCAGAAAGGAAAAGTACAAAATTGCCAAGCGCCCCGTTGCTCTTAACGATACCAACCCGCTTTGGAACAAGCACCCCAATGAGTGTACGGAAGAGGAGTACAAGGCGTTTTACCGGAAGGTATTTTTGGACTACAGGGAGCCTCTTTTCTGGATTCACCTGAATATGGACTATCCGTTCAATTTAAAGGGAATTCTCTACTTCCCCAAGATCAACACGGAGTATGACAGCCTGGAGGGAACTATCAAGCTGTACAACAATCAGGTGTTTATTGCCGACAATATCAAGGAGGTCATTCCGGAGTACCTGCTGCTTCTGAAGGGAGTGATTGACTGCCCCGATCTGCCTCTGAACGTATCCAGAAGCGCCCTTCAGAATGACGGCTTTGTAAAGAAAATTTCCGATTATATCAGCAAGAAAGTGGCGGACAAACTTTCCGGTATGTGCAAGACGGACCGGGAGACTTACGAGAAGTATTGGGACGATCTGGCGCCGTTCATCAAATTTGGCTGCATTAAGGACGAGAAGTTTGCCGAGAAGATGAACGATTACATCCTGTTTAAGAATCTGGACGGAAAATACCTGACCTTAAAGGACTGTCTGGAAGAAAATAAGGAGAAGCACGAAAACACCATTTTCTATGTGACCGATGAGAAGGAGCAGAGCCAGTATATCAATATGTTTAAGAAGGAAGGCCTGGATGCGGTGATTCTTCCTCACAACATTGACAATCCCTTTATCAGCCATCTGGAGCAGAAAAACGAAGGGCTGAGATTCCTGCGGATCGATGCGGACCTGAACGATATTTTCAAGGAAGAGACAAAGGAAGAAGATGCGGAGGAATTTAAAAAGCTGGGCGAGAAACTGGCGGGCATTGTGAAGAAGGCTCTGTCCATGGACCAGCTGGAGGTAAAGGCGGAGAAGCTTAAGGATGCTTCCGTGGCTTCCGTGATCACCGTCTCTGAGGACAGCCGCCGGATGCAGGATATGATGAAGATGTACGGCATGGGAGATACGGCCATGTTCGGCGGAAACGGAGAGGCGCTTGTGCTGAACGTCAACCATCCTCTGGTAAAATATGTGCTGGACCATGAAGAGGGAGAACATACCGCTTCCATCTGTGAGCAGCTCTACGACCTGGCAGAGCTGAGCCACGGAACCCTGACACCGGAGCGGATGACGAAATTTATCGAGAGAAGCAATGAGATCATGATGGCTGTGGCCGAGAAATAAAGGAAACCGAAGAGAGCGGAGTTTCTTTCCGAAAGGAGGAAGCTTCGCTCTTTTTCTTTTTCAGCCGTTCAATTTCCGGG
>CALWEP010000154.1 GCA_944377325.1 uncultured Lachnospiraceae bacterium | reverse complement strand
TGCTGAGCATCAATTCCGCCCGGCAGAGCTATGAGACCGTAATGCGGAACGCGGACGCGGTCACCGACTATTACGCGGCCGATTCCCAGGCCCAGCAGTGGCTCCATGAGCTCCGTAAGGAGGGCGCCCGGACGGGCAATCCCTTAAAGAAAGAATTCCCTGTCTCCGACTCCCAGACCCTGTCTGTGGAGGTGGATCCGGCCACTCTGGAGGTTCTTTCCTACCAGGTGGTAAACAATGAAGTGCTGGAAATCGACGACAGCCTGCCGGTCTGGCAGGGAGAAATGGAGTAAGCGCATATGAATGAAGAACTGAATCTGGAAAAAATCAAACATCTCACCGGCCTCCTCACCGTGGCGGTGGAACAGGATGCCTCCGACATCTTCCTGATCCCCGGCATGCCGGTGGCCTTCAAGATCCACGGACAGATCCGGGCCATTGATGACCAGAAGATCTTCCCGGAGGAAATGAACCGGTACATCAGCGCCATCTACGCCCTCACCGACGGGCGGGACATGAAAAAGGTGCTGCAGACGGGAGACGACGACTTCTCCTTCTCCATCAAGGGGCTGTCCCGGTTCCGGGCCAGCGTGATGAAGCAGAGGGGTTCCCTGGCGGCCGTGATCCGTCTGGTGAAATTTGACCTGCCCTCTCCCGATACTCTGCACATCCCGGAGTCCATCATGGGGCTGTCCGCCCTTTCCAAGGGCCTGGTGCTGGTGACCGGTCCGGCTGGCAGCGGAAAATCCACCACTCTGGCCTGCATCATCGACCGGATCAACCATACGAAAAACGCCCATGTGATCACCCTGGAGGATCCCATCGAGTTCCTCCACCGCCACCAGAAATCCGTAGTAACCCAGAGAGAGATTGGTCTGGACACGGACAGCTACGTGGACGGCCTGCGGGCGGCTCTCCGCCAGGCTCCGGACGTGATCCTGCTGGGAGAGATGAGAGACTATGAGACTATCCGCATCGCCATGACGGCGGCGGAGACCGGTCATCTGGTGATCTCCACCCTGCATACCACGGGAGCGGCCAATACCATCGACCGTATCATCGACATCTTCCCGGCCAACGCCCAGCAGCAGATCCGGGTTCAGCTGTCCATGGTACTCCAGGCCGTCGTATCCCAGCAGCTGGTGCCCACTACCGACGGCAGGCTGACCCCCGCCTTTGAGCTGATGTTCTTGAACAAGGCCATCCGGAACCTGATCCGGGAGTCCAAGATCCACCAGATCGACAACGTGATCGCCACAGGAGCGGCCTCCGGCATGGTAAGCATGGACAACAGCCTGCTGAAGCTGTACCGGGACGGAATCATCTCCAAGGATACGGCCGTCACCTACAGCCAGGACAGCGAGCAGATGCAGCTTCGTCTGCGGTAATTCCGACAACAGAAAAGCCATTGGACAGACAGCGGGAATTCCCCGTTTCTCTGCTCCAATGGCTTTTTATTTACTGTCCCGCTTCCGCAGAAGCGGTCTCCGGCTCCTCTTCCGCCTCTGACGCGGCGGACGGAGCCTGGCCGCCGTTCTCCTCATCCGTCACCTCATAGGCGTACAGGATGGTTCTGGCGTCGTCAAACTCATAGCTGCAGGTGATGAAGGAAACCAGACGGCCGATCTCCTGATCCGGCTCCACATAGGCGGTGGAACCCTTAGTCATCTCCTCCGTGTAAGCCTGAAGCTCTTCCTCATCCACAAACTTGGTCATCCGCCGGATGCCGTCGGGCGTGGTGTAGAGGCAGGCAAAGGGCTTTAACCGGATCTCCCGGTCAGGGAGGTAGATGTACGCCTCCTGATGCTCCTCCAGAAAATCCTGCTCCCGGAATTTCATAATATCCTTGAACATGGTACCGTTCTTCATATGATGACCGTAGAGCACGTTGTGAAGGTCGGAGAAATCCGCCTCATTGTCACAGTCCAGATAGATGGAACCGGCGGCGCTGTCGTTTCCCTCAATATCCGTATACAGGTAGGTGTCGTTGCTCTCCGGATCATGGAGAATGGGATAATCGATCACCGTGCCGGGAATGGTCACCCACCCCACCACGTCTTCATTGATGGCCCACAGCTCCTCAAAATCAACGGGGGACACATACTCCGGCTCTTCCGCCTGGCTTTCCGTTTCCGCCTCCGCAGTTGTCTCAACCACCTGAGAAGCCAGATCTTCATAGATTTTCTCTGACCGGCCCTGCTTCATATAATCCAGCAGCAGCATACTTCCGGAAATCAGGATGAGAAGCACTGCTATGGCAAGAATGATCTTTCTTCTGTTTTTCATAATTCCTCCCGGATCGCGTTTTTCCTATATCATATCAGATTTCCCTGAATAATACCAGAAATCCCGGCCAAAAACTTGGCCGGGATCCTGGTTTGACGCGTTATGCTTTTTACTTCTCTTCTCCCCGTTTCTTCTTGGAAACAAGTACAAGGAAGATTCCAGTGAGCAGCATGGTCATCTGAACTTTCAGAGGCTGCTGTCCCGTCTTGGGAAGAGGCGCCAGCGGTACTCTGTCATCATCGATCACAAAGCTGCTTCCGCTGCCACCGTCCTCCGGCATGGGCGCCAGAGGCACATCCTCATCTACGATCACCACTCCAGGTCCGCTGTCGCCCGGGTTGTATGGACCCGTTCCGCCGCCTCCGCTGGAGCTTCCGCCGCCTCCACCGCTGCTGACACGGTAGAAGTGGGCCGTGAACGTATTGTCATCTCCGAAAGCCGCTGCTCTCAGAAGATCGTCAGTGTCATATTGTGTGCCGGCTGCATCGGTCCAGTAATCGAAACGATATCTGCCGACTGTGGTGATGGTTACGCCTACCTTCGGGCTGAGCTTGGCATCTGTGTTATAGCTGCCGTCTCCATTCTTCGGGAAGGTTCTTACCTCAGTAACTACTCCGTCCAGGGTTCCCTTTGCCGCATCTTCCGTCACATATGTGAAGGTGATCTGGTACTTATCCGGGATTCCATCAGGCTGGTTGGGATCTTCACCGTTGGGGTTCTCGCCGATCTTATCCTCTGCAAAGTATGCTACGAAGGTAGTATCCTCTGTGTAGGTATTCTGACCAAGGAACGTCATTCCGGCAGTGTAATCCTTTTCATCCTTATCCTGCTCTGTCCAGTAATCAAATGCGTAGCCTTCAGCTGCCTGCACACCGATATTGTGGCCATCTACCGTGTTGGGACTGGTGGGCTCCACTTCTGCGTAATTGCCTTCAGCATCCCTAAAGGTAATCACTTCTTTAGTGGTTCCTGTTACAGTACCGTTTCCGTCACTGATGTAAGTGAAGATGAGCTGATATTTATCCGGAATATCGTCGCCGGGATCTTCAGGATCGTCTCCGCCTTTTTCATCCAGGCTGTATACCAGGGTGATCTCTACGTTATCCTTCACCGTTCCGCTTACCGCATCCCCGCTCTTGCTGTCAAGCACGTAGGTCTTTCCTTCATACTCAACTTTCGGCAGGATCTGCTCGCTCAGATC
>CALWEP010000153.1 GCA_944377325.1 uncultured Lachnospiraceae bacterium | reverse complement strand
TATAGCGACAGCTATGTCTATTTCAGCATGTCTATTTTTCACTTTTTCGAAAATATTTACTTTTCAAAGTTCCATGCCAGCGCCTGCTGGCTGTGATCACTCAGGATTCCGAGAGATCATCAGTTTCTTAAAAAGTTTCTTTCGGCCTTTCCGCCACGGAATATGACCATCCGTTGAACAAACCAGCTAAGCGAAAAAAAGAGCAGTTCCGTAATGAGCTTTGCCGCATACTGGTTTATGCCCAGGTAATCCGTGAGAAAACCTAGAATAATGGTATTGCCTGCCAGAATTGCACCTGCCAATACGGCATACTGAACAGCAGAGTGAACCACGCACGCCTTGCTCTGAAATACCAGCTTGCGGTTTAGGGTATAGTTGACACATGCGCTCACGATCCGTGCCCCTACATTTGACACCAGGATACTTGAGATGTTTCCCAGACCGGATGTTAAGAGAGTGAGAATGCTGAATAACCCGTAATCCACCAAAAAGCTGATCAGAGAAGCCGCTGAAAACTTAAGAATTTCTTTATATACGCGCCAGGAATCCTTCACTGCGTCAAAATGCGAGGAGGCGTTTCCATCTATATAAATTGTTTGAATTTGCTCCTCCAAAACGGGAATGCCGGTACGCGAACAGGTTAGCAGTACATTCATCTCATATTCGTATCGTTTTCCCGGAACGGTGATAAGCTGCGGGATCATTTTTGCAGAAAAAGCGCGGAGCCCAGTTTGCGTGTCCCATACTCTTTGACCGGTGGAAATGTGATATATAAATCTGGTCACCGTGTTTCCGAATTGGCTTCTGAGCGGAACGTTTTCTTTAAATTTCCGGCTGCCCAACACAAGTGTGCCCGGATGCTCCTGCGCAATTTGGCATATTTTTTGGGCGTCAGCAATACGGTGCTGCCCATCAGCATCGAGAGTAACGATCGTGCACTCTGCAGGGTATTTGTTTTGTATAAAGGAAAGTCCGGTTTTAATCGCCTGCCCTTTCCCCATATTTCGCATGTGACGGAGGACGGTTCCAAACCGTGCTGCAGATATAAAAATGTCATTTGTGCTTTTGCTGCTTCCGTCGTCGATGACCACGATTTGGAAGCCTTTGTCTTTGGCTTCTTTCAGAAGCGGGATAAGCTGCTCTGTCGGCTGGTATGCCGGAATCAAAGCGACCCCAAAAAACTGCATATATTCTGACCTCCTTCCATACAGCAAGGCGCTGCGAAAAGCTTTCGGCTCGAGCCCAGTATAAAGAGCAAACCTTAATCAGGCTTAAGTCCGGAGTTTAATTCAACTTAAAAATTCAGTATCTAAGCAGCATTTGTGACGGAAAAACGGGAGGCTGGATCTGCAGATCTGAATCCGGCTTCGGAAGTGTGCGAATAATCAGAGAATCCGCAGGCTTCTTATTGCTTGACGGCATAACACAGCGGCAGCTGCAAAGAAATGCCATGCATGGCCAACAGGCAGTCGCAAGATCGGAAAGAAAACCGAAAAGGCTGCAGCAGTCCGCCTTTTGTCCGGATCACGTTCCGGTACCAATAGCTTCAAAAATCCTGATTGCTGCGCATTTCATGGTATGATATGATTGCTTTAAGCGCGAAAGGATGAAGGACACGATGACTTGGCTGTTTGCGGATGAGCCGGAATCAGACACTGGGAGGAGACAAATATGAAACGGGGAGACGCAAGCTTTACGTTTCTCAGCAGGATACGGGAGATTGAATGGAATATAGAAGACGGAAGGTGGCAGTCAGCGCTGGCGCTGGCATTGACTCTTCCGGATATCTGCGGAGGAATCGAGTATCCGGAACTGGTAAAGACATACCGGGACGGACGCATTATGAGGGACAGAAGCGGAGAACCAACCAGAGATGTGGGAAGTCAGTATATTCGGTGGTTTGATCAGTTTGCAGCGGAATATTTTAAGCGAAATCCTGAGGATGGCGAGCCCTACCTTTCCGGCGAACGGTGCTGGCAGCTGCGCTGTGAATATCTGCATCAGAACAAAGGCTTTGCCAATGAAGAAGGACAGACAGAGACGCATTTTCATCTGGGAATCAACTGCGGTACGTCAGTCTGTATGTCAGAGCCGGGCGGAACGGAACGGCAGAATGAACATATACGGCTGGACATTCAGCAGATCTGCTCCCGGATGTGCCTGGCAGCCAGGGCATATTATGAAAACAATTACGAAAAAAAAGACTTCAGCCTGTACAACACGCCGGTGCTGGATTTTGTGCAGTGGGCCAATCGGGGAGAAGAGATCGGAAAAACGATAGCAGTCGTATGCCCGGACAGAGATTACGGAGAAGCAATCAGAGCGGCTTTAAAAAAGGAGTCCGGTCTGATTGAGGTATTCCGGGATCCGGAAGGGGCCAAGGCGTACCTGAAAAAGAAAAAGCCGGCGTTGTGGATAATTACACAGGAGATGACGGAACAGAAAAATCAGCCCTGGAAAGCAGATGCGGTTCCGGTGATTCTTCTTTCCGGAAAGGCTTCTCAGGATGCGGGCGGGAAATATCTCCGGATTCCCATTCCCTTTTCCATAGAAGCGCTGAGAGAAAACGTCCGGAAACGGCTGTTGTAGGAGGCGGATATGAAAGATATTTTACTGGTGCTGTTCTGGGCTGCTGCGGTCATCGCTGTGCTTCTGCTGTGGATAAAAGACAGAGCAAGCTGGAAACAGATCTGCGAAAAGCAGAAAGAAAAAGAAAAGGAGTTTCTGCAGCGGAAGGAAGAGCAGGATGAACAGATCCGGAAGCTGGAGCAGGAGCTGGCACAGGCTGATCTGAAAAACCAGGAGCTGCAGGCGGAAATAAGTGCTCTGAAGGAGCAGCGGGAAGAAAGGGACAGAATCTGCTCAGACAGACAGGCAGATGGAATAAAGGCGATGATGAAGATACATATATATGCACAGCTTCTGCGGGAACAGAGTCAGACGGCAGCGGGACAAAATCAGTGCGACATTATTCTGAAGGAATGTGAGAAGCTGATGGGGACGGGAGATAAAATATTCCTGAAGGACTGAAGCAATATGGAGAAAGGAGCATACGGATAAAGAAGGAATTTTTCACAAAATATATCCTGATATTTTTTGTGAAAAATGGCTTTTGAAAGGAATTTGTACTTTTTGATATAATTATTTTGAGAAACTATGCCCACAGGATGCGCATAAAGGAGGAAAAACTATGCCCCGAAAAAATGATTATGTCAACTACAGTACGCAGGGAATATGTCAGATTGAAGATATCCGCCCAATGAAGTTCAGCTGGGATGAAAATCAGAGAGAATATTATGTGCTGAGGCCGGTTCACGAGGAAAATGCCCATGTGTTCGTTCCTGCTGACAACCAAAAACAGGTGGAGAAAATGCGGCCGATCCTGTCAAAGGAGGAGATTGACCGCATTATTGTCAGTGTAAGGGACCAGGGAATGGACTGGATTACCGATTACAAAAAGCGCTCCGCGCAGTTCCAGGAAATCCTGGCGCGGCGGAACGAGAGAGAACTGCTGCTTATGGCAAGCTGCCTCTACCTGAAATCAAAGGAAGGGGGAAAAGGGCTCTCCTCCGGCGATATGGAAGCGCTGAGGAAGGCGGAAAAAATTATCCGCCGGGAATTTGCTTTTTCTTTGGATTTGAAAGAACAGGATATTGAAACCTATATCGGTGAGAAACTGGGCCTGAACGGCTGAGCCTGCAGGGAGACGGATTCCGACGGCAAAAAAGAGAAAAGCGAAATATGGAAGGATTATAGTGGCAAAAAGCGGCTGTATATGGTATACTCCCATCGTTAGAATGACAAGATAAGGAGCAAAATCATGCGGTATCATAATATAACCAAGGACGATATGCTCAACGGAGACGGCCTTCGGGTTGTTCTCTGGGTAGCGGGCTGCAATCACAACTGCAAGGACTGCCATAATCCTGTGACCTGGGATATCCGGGGAGGAATTCCCTTTGATCAGGCGGCGAAGGAAGAGCTGCTTGAGGAACTGAAGAAGCCCTACGTTTCCGGCATTACCTTAAGCGGCGGAGATCCCCTCCATCCTGCGAATCGGGAAGATATCGGCAGGCTGATTGACGAGATTTCTGATAAATTCCCTTATAAAACCATCTGGCTGTATACAGGCTATGACTGGGAGGCAATCCGGGATCTTCCTTATATAAAGAAGGTGGACGTGGTTGTGGACGGAGAGTTTGTGGCTTCTCTGAAGGACAACAACCTTCACTGGAGGGGAAGCTCCAATCAGAGAGTCATTGAGGTGCAGCCAAGTCTGCTTCGGGGCGATGTGGTGCTGCACTGCCGGTAGGAGGAAAGGGAACGATGAAAATCAGAATCAAATATTTTTCGGAAAATATGGAAAGGCTCCGCTATATAGACGGAAAATCCGATTGGATTGACCTGCGGGCAGCAGAAGAGGTGGAACTGAAAAAAGGAGAATTTGCTCTGATTCCTCTCGGAGTTGCCATGGAGCTCCCGGCCGGCTACGAGGCCCATGTGGTGCCCAGAAGCAGTACGTTCAAAAACTTCGGAATTATCCAGACCAACAGCATGGGAGTCATTGACGAGACGTACTGCGGAGACAACGATCAATGGTTTTTTCCTGCTTATGCCCTCCGGGACACGGTGATTCATGCCAATGACAGAATCTGCCAGTTCCGGATTATGGAGCATCAGCCGGCCCTGGAATTTGAGGAGGCGGACAGCCTTGGAAATTCGGATCGGGGAGGTCACGGAAGCACGGGAACACGCTGAGAAAGGAGTCGCTATGGGAAAACGGGAGAAGGCGGGGATCGGAGCAGCCGCTGCGGCTGCCTTTTTAGGCTTGGCAGTACTGACCGGCTGCGGTGCGGACCCGGCCAGAGATCAGTATCGGCTGGACGGAATCAGCCAGCTGGAGCAGGGGGATTACGAGAGCGCCATTCAGTCTTTTGACCAGGCGATCGCCCACTCGGACGGCCGTGTGGGAGAGTTTGAACTGGATGTGCTGAAATACAGGGCGGAGGCAGAATACAAAGCGGAGGATTATCCGGCTGCCGTCCACACCTATGACGTGCTTTTGGAGGCCGGGGGAAAGGATGCGGATCTTTACTATCTGCGGAGCATTTCCCAGGCGGCGCTGGGAGAGACAGAGGCGGCTCAGGCAGACTTTGACGCTGCCGCCGCCATGAACGGCGGCCAGGATTCCCCGGTGATGGAGGATGCGCTGACCGCTCTGGGAAGAGCTTATCAGGCGGATGGAGACTGGGAAAAGGCAAAGTCAGTTTTTGACCGGGCGCTGTCATCTGAAACGGCCACGGCCGGTCTTTACAACAGCCTGGGGACGGCCCTGCTGGAGGGAGGACAGGCGGAGGAAGCGGCGGACTATTTTGACAGAGGCTTGGCTCTGGCTCAGCCGGGAAGCGAAGAATACGGCGTTATTTTGAGAAATAAGGGGGCGGCTCTGGAGCGGGCGGGAAAATTCAGCCAGGCGCTGGAGGTATTCCGCCAGTATCAGGCTTCCGGAATTTCGGATCCGGAAGTGGAGCGTGAGATCCGTTTTCTGGAGACGAGGTAGGCGATATGGCAGAGTTGATTGAGATCAAGGATACGGAGGAGCGGGTAATCCTGGTTGGAGTAAACGCTTCCGACGGAGAGGATACGGAAGGCTCTCTGGATGAGCTGGAGGAGCTGGTAAAGACTGCGGGAGGAACGGCGGTGGGCCGCCTAATACAGAACCGGGAAAAAATTCATCCCGGAACGTAACTGGGCAAAGGAAAGCTGGAAGAGCTGAGAGAGCTGCTCTGGGAAACGGAAGCTACGGGAATCGTATGCGACGATGAGCTGTCCCCGGCTCAGCTGAGAAACATGGAGGACGTGCTGGACACGAAGATCATGGACCGCACCATGGTGATTCTGGATATTTTTGCGGGACGAGCCACCACCAGAGAGGGAAAGCTGCAGGTGGAGCTGGCGCAGCTGAGATACCGGGCCGTGCGCCTGGTCGGCCTGCGCAATTCCCTGTCCAGGCTGGGCGGCGGGATCGGAACGAGAGGTCCGGGAGAATCCAAGCTGGAGATTGACCGCCGCCGAATCCATGACAGGATCGGCCAGCTGAAGGCAGAGCTGGAGGAAGTAAAGCGGCATCGTGAGGTAGCCAGGCAGCAGCGGGAGAGAAGCCACATGCTGCGGGCGGCCATTGTGGGCTATACCAACGCGGGAAAGTCCACTTTGCTGAACAGACTGACGGATGCAGGGATTCTGGCGGAGGATAAGCTGTTTGCCACTCTGGACCCTACCACCAGAAATCTGAAGCTGCCGGACGGACAGGAGATTCTGCTGACGGATACGGTGGGCTTTATCCGCAAGCTGCCCCATCATCTGGTGGAGGCCTTTAAAAGCACCCTGGAGGAGGCAAAATACTGCGACATCATCCTTCATGTGGTGGACTGTTCCAATCCCCAGATGGATATGCAGATGTACGTAGTGTATGACACCTTAAAGCAGCTGGGAGTGGAAGACAAAGAATATATCACTTTATTTAATAAGATCGACCGGGCGGATAAGGAACTGGTGCTTCGCGACCTTCAGTCGGATCATCAGCTGAAGATATCAGCCAAAACCGGGGAAGGCCTGGATCAGCTTATGGAACTGCTGGGAGCCATACTGAGAAGCAGAAAGGTCTATCTGGAGCGGACATATCCCTATGCCCAGGCGGGAAAGATCCAGCTGATCCGCAAGTACGGGGAGCTTCTGTCCGAGGAGTACGAAGACCGGGGAATAACAGTCAAAGCCTATGTTCCGGCGGAAATGTACGGAAGCCTGCTCCCGTCGTGACAGCGTTTCGATATGTATGCAGGCTGCGGACAGCCGTTTTTACAATCATTAGAAATTATAATAAACACAATATCTTGTTTTGACGGAAAGGTCAAACATAGATATTGTGTTTTTTTGCCGGGTCTGCTATAATGGGTTCCATGGCGCTTCGGTGCATTGAAAGGAGTAGGGGAAGATGATCAACGTAATAAAACGTGACGGGGAAATCGCGGAATTCAGCCTGAACAAGATCACGGATGCGATCAAGAAGGCGTTTAAAGCCACGGGAAAAGAGTATAACAATGAGATTCTGGAGCTGCTGTCCCTTCGGGTGACTGCGGATTTCCAAAATAAAATGAACGGAGAGACAATCGGTGTGGAGCAGATTCAGGACAGCGTGGAGCATGTGCTGGAACAGACCGGCTATACCGATGT
Source organism: uncultured Lachnospiraceae bacterium (assembly GCA_944377325.1). GTDB lineage: Bacteria > Bacillota > Clostridia > Lachnospirales > Lachnospiraceae > Lachnoclostridium_A. The sequence continues at coordinate 7,905 of CALWEP010000153.1, read as the reverse complement.
GGCCAAGGCATACATTCTTTACAGAAAGCAGCGGGAAAAGATCCGCAATATGAAGAATACCATCCTGGACTACAAGGACGTGGTGAACGGCTACGTAAAGGTGGAGGACTGGAGGGTAAAGGAGAACTCTACGGTGACCTATTCCGTAGGAGGACTGATTCTGAGCAATTCCGGTGCGGTTACGGCCAACTACTGGCTGTCTGAGATCTATGATCAGGAAATTGCGGACGCCCACAGAAATGCGGATATCCATCTCCATGATCTGTCCATGCTCACCGGCTACTGCGCGGGCTGGTCTTTAAAGCAGCTTCTGCTGGAAGGACTGGGCGGCATTCCGGGGAAGATCACCTCATCTCCGGCCAAACACTTATCCGTTCTGTGCAACCAGATGGTAAACTTCCTGGGAATTATGCAGAACGAGTGGGCGGGGGCTCAGGCCTTTTCTTCCTTTGACACCTATCTGGCTCCGTTTGTAAAAGTGGACAACCTGACCTATCCGGAAGTGAAAAAGTGCATTGAGTCCTTCATTTACGGAGTGAATACTCCCAGCCGCTGGGGAACTCAGGCGCCTTTTTCCAATATCACCCTGGACTGGACCGTGCCGGATGACATGGCGGAAATGAACGCCATTGTGGGCGGGAAAGAGATGGATTTCAAGTATAAGGACTGCAAGCGGGAGATGGACATGGTCAATAAGGCCTTTATTGAAACCATGATCGAGGGAGATGCCAACGGAAGAGGCTTCCAGTACCCCATCCCTACCTACTCCATTACCAGAGAATTTGACTGGTCCGATACGGAAAACAACCGCCTTTTATTTGAAATGACCGCAAAATACGGTACTCCGTATTTTTCCAATTATATCAACAGCGATATGAAGCCCAGCGACGTGCGCAGCATGTGCTGCCGTCTGAGACTGGACCTGAGAGAGCTGAGAAAAAAGACAGGCGGCTTCTTCGGTTCCGGCGAGAGCACGGGTTCCATCGGAGTGGTAACCATCAATATGCCCCGGATCGCTTACCTGGCAAAGGACGAGAAGGACTTCTACCGCCGTCTGGACCATATGATGGATATTTCCGCCCGTTCCCTGAAGGTAAAGAGGGAAGTGATCACAAAGCTCCTGGAGGGAGGTCTGTACCCTTATACGAGACGGTATCTGGGCACCTTTGAAAACCATTTCTCCACCATCGGACTGGTGGGAATGAACGAGGCCGGACTGAATGCCAAATGGCTGGGCAAGGATATGACTCATCGGGAGACTCAGGAGTTTACCAAGCAGGTGCTGAACCACATGAGAGAGAGACTGTCCGATTACCAGGTTCAGTACGGGGATCTTTACAATCTGGAGGCCACTCCCGCAGAGTCCACCTCCTACCGCCTGGCAAAACATGACGTTCAGCGCTATCCGGACATTAAAACGGCAGCGGGAGACTGCGGAACTCCTTACTATACCAACAGCTCCCATCTGCCGGTGGGCTATACGGCGGATGTGTTTGACGCCCTGGATATCCAGGATGAGCTGCAGACTCTTTATACCTCCGGAACGGTGTTCCACGCATTCCTGGGAGAGAAGCTGCCCGACTGGAAGTCGGCGGCCAAGCTGGTGAGAACCATTGCAGACAATTACAGACTGCCTTACTATACCATTTCTCCCACCTATTCCATCTGCAAGGATCACGGTTACCTGACAGGAGAGCATTTCACCTGTCCCGTCTGCGGAAAAGAGGCGGAGGTATACAGCCGCATTACCGGCTACTACCGTCCCGTTAAGAACTGGAACGAAGGAAAGATGGAGGAGTATAAGAACAGAAAGACCTATGACGTGCTCCATATGGGCTGGAAGGCAAAGGCAGCGGCAGGGGAGCAGGAGGCGGAGGAGAAGGCTTCTCAGGAGGCCATTCCTGCAGGAACCTATCTGTTTACCACGAAGACCTGTCCGAACTGTAAGGCGGCAAAGGAATTCTTAAAGGATGTGGAATACAAAGTAATCGATGCGGAAGAAAATCCGGAGCTGTCCAGCCGGCTGGGCATTATGCAGGCGCCCACCCTGGTGCTGGTCAAAGACGGAAAGATTCGGAAGTATGTGAATGCATCCAATATCCGCCGCTATACGGAAGAGAAAAAGCAGTGAATTTTTTGACAGGGAATGACAGAGCAGATTTTCATGACAAGCAAATATTAGTATGATATACTTGCTTTATACGGCCGTATATGCAATAGACTGTTGACAAAGAATAAGCAGCCGCGGGGTATTCCTGCGGCTGCTTTCTGCAGAGTGATGAAGGAGGACGAAACACTTCATGAGAGATAAGGAGCTGCTATATATTAAAACTATTGCGGAAGAAAAGAATATTACCCGAGCAGCAGAGAAACTGCATGTGGCGCAGCCTTCTTTGACACAGTGTGTGCAGCGGATTGAAAAAGAGCTGAACAGCCCTCTGTTTTATCGGCAAAAATCGGGCTTAATCTTAACTGATGCAGGAAACTTATATTATCAAATGGCTTGTCAGGTCTTGGAAATTTGGGATTCTTTTTCCAAACAGATTGATAATATGCAGCAGATTACAAAAGGCTCTTTGACAATTGGTGCTTCCTGGTATAACACTATACTGATTCTCACTTCATTTTTACCTATATATGCAAAAAAATATTCTCAGGTAGAAGTTCATCTGCAGGAGAAAAACAGTACGGAATTGGAACGGCTGCTGGCTTTAGGTGAAGTCGATTTGATCTTGGCTCATCAATACCCGGAGAAATTAAGCATACGAAAAAACTTTGACTCAAAGCGGTTGGTTCATATTCCGCTTTTGAAAGAACCGTTCTGTGCTGTAGTTTCTAAAAAATACTCAATTTCGTCAGGAAACGAGAGAGAAGCAACACATTTTCCAATGATTAATTTGGAGGAGTTGGCTTCTGTGCCGTATGTTCGGTTTAATGACAACCAACGGATCCGACATATTTCTGATTTTCTTTTAGAAGAAGCAGCCATCTGTCCTCCTGTCGCTGTGTCTACTTATGGTTTTCCCAGCGCATTTGAATTGGTTTCGCAAGGAATGGGTTTTACTTTTTTGCCGGAGTATTATATTCGCCGGTTTGTTTCAGACATAAGCAGCGTGCGTGTTTACAGTCTTCCGCAAAGTTACGCAGCTTATTGGACTACCTCCATATGCTACTATCATTCAGACTATATGCCGGTGACGGTAGTTAGGTTTTTGGAAATGATAAAAAATTTCCGATTTCCTTATGAATAGTTTATCAGGGTAGCGCCGACAAGAAGCAAACATCCTATAACAATCCATATTAAGAATAGTTTGTATATATACTGCAGCCATTTTGTAAACGGGATGTTTGCGCATCCTACGAAGCCCATCGTGGCAGCGGCATGGGGAAGAATGAAGTTGCAGAATCCGTCTCCAAAGTTAAAAGCAAGAACGGCAGTTTGCCTGGAAATTCCGACCAGATCGGCTACCGGAATAAAAATAGGCATGGTTACGGCAGCCTGGCCGCTGCCGGAGGTAACGAAAAAGTTGATAATAATATGCATAATAAACATGGCCGGAGCCTGCAGAACAGAAGGAAAATACCCTAAAGCGTTTGCCAGTGCGTTTACTACGGTATCCATCACGCTGCCGGCAGATAGGATTCCGGAAATTGCATAAGCAAAACCGATCAGCATACCGGTGGGAGCCATACCCTTGACACCGTTGGCGAAGCATTTGCACATTCGGTCTATGGGCATTCGATAGGCAATGCCTGAGAGAATACCCATATAGAGAAAGATGGAGGAAGCGGAAGCGTAGGACAGCTCAGAGAAGATGGCAATATAAATCATATAGCCGATACAGGCCGCGGCAACGGCAGCTACCGGAATATGCTTTTTCTCAAACCGGGGAAGGTTTTCATCATCAAAATCATTAAAATCAATTTTGGTTCCGTAGATATAACTTTTTGCCGGATCACTTTTAATTTTTCTTCCGTATAGAACAATATAAATGATAGTAGTGATCAAGAACGGAATTATACAAAATAAACGGTATCCCATCCCATTCTTTTCCCTTGGCTTTTTGACTGAAGGAACAGGCTGCGCCCTGAAACATTCCCGTTTCCAGTACGATTCCCAAACCTCCGCCAGCGCAGAGAAGCGCGAAAATAATGGAGCTTGCGCTGGTAAGACCTGGAAAAACGTAGGTCATGATCGTTAGAGGATTGATCGGTGTAGGATCAATATATCGGAAGCTTCCGGCTTCCACTACGGTTTTGCCGCTTCCGTCTACAATACGCTGAAACTCTCCTCCAGGAATGAGGTAGGTGAGTATGGAGGCAAGGAGCATGGAAGCTATAATAATTGCAAAAGAGCTGGGCACTTTAAATTTTCTTTTTTCTTTCATATCCTCATTTCCTTTCCTGAAAATACTTACCTATGCAGTTAGAAGCCAGTTTATAATGAAATCTGCAATTTGTAAGTTGTTCTTTTCCAGCATCATCATATGTCCGTTCCCCAAAATGTTTTTCTGCTCCAGGCGAACAAAATCGTGCTTTACGCCGCACTGCTGAAGTACACAAGAGGTTAAGTGATCATACTGTGCGTGGTAAGAAGCTTCGCTGACAAGCAGTAGGATGGGGATCCCTTGGAGACGGGGCAACTGAGGAGCGGGGGATTCCAATATCCATCCGGCTGCAAGCCCGTCTTTCGGCGGCAGCAGTATCCGAAGCTTGAATTTTTGGGGATTTTCGACGGGAGGATCGTAATGAAGAGGCAGGTCTGCAATACCGTAGTTTTTTGCTTCCGCACAATTCAGGTTGGGAGAAAAGGGCGGGCCGGAAGGCTCCAGAGCGATTATGCCTTTTACCAGCTCGGGGCAGGCATCAGCCAGCAGCCACCCGAAAGGCCCAGCCTGAGAATGTGTCAGCAGAATGGCAGGACCGGTTATTTTCAGCAGTTCCTGCCCGGCCTCCAGAACTAATTTCTGAGAATCACGGTTGCTGGGGAGATATTCTACCTGAGATGCTAAAAATTGCTTCATAACGTGCTCTTCGCAGTCAATCCCTTCTCCGGGCCATTGAGTATGCAGCTTGCTTTGGGGCCATTTTCCGGTATTGGAAGTAAACCGCTGGATCAAAGCTTCGGCGGAATGGTAAATCTGTGGCCCATTTTCTTCCGGATGATAGGCAGAGCGCCCGCGGGCAGGCTGTTCTGCCAGATATACGGCAAATCCTTTGGAAACGAAATAATCGGCCCATCCCATTCGGCCGTCGGGCGTTACGAGCCAGTTTACGTTGGTCTGTCCGGCTCCGTGAAACATAATGACGGGGTAAGGGTAAAGAAGCTGTTTGGGAAAATAAGCTTCGACATACATTTGATTATATAAATGCTTTTTTCCTTCTTTCTGGCTGTAGGTTCCTCCTACGTAAAAAATAGATTTTTTTTCCACATGGTCTTGCCTGATGAATGGTATGTTGTCGTTCATATAAATCCTCCTAAATTTTGGCATGCCTTTACATAAAATATAACAGCATGGTTTCTGATAAGTGAAATACCAAAATAAAATGGTCACTATTGAAAGAAACTATGCTGAAATAGAATAAATCGGAACATCATAATTCCATAAGCTTTTACATAGATTTAACGGGTTATTCCGAATAACTTTAACAAAAGCATGATATTTTTGAAGGGACCCGGCCGCATTAAGACCGGAAAAATAAAAAGAAAGAGGAAGAAAGGTGCAGATTAATTACAGTCAGATCAAAGACAGCAGGGAGATCAACCTGATGATCGAAAAAGGGAACGAAGTGTTAAAAAAGCTGGGCTATACGGAGCATTCCCGCAGGCACGCCGCAAAGACGGCGGAGACGGCAGCCATGATTCTGAAGGAACTGGGATACAAAAAGCATACCATTGAACTGGCGAAGATCGCCGGATATATGCATGACATCGGAAACAGCGTAAACCGTCACGATCATGCCCACAGCGGAGCGATCCTGGCGGGAGATGTGCTGAGAAGAATGGAGATGGAACTGGAAGATGTGCTTACGGTGGCGGCAGCCATCGGCCATCATGATGAGGCTACGGGAGACGCGGTGGATCCGGTGTCTGCGGCTTTGATTCTGGCAGACAAAACAGACGTGCGGAGAAACCGGGTGCAGAACCCGGACAGGAGCAAATATGACATTCATGACCGGGTGAATTATGCGGTGCTGTCCGCTTCAGTGACCGTAGACGCCAAAAAGAAGGTCATCCATATGGAGATGGAACTGGATGACGGGACCTGCAGTCTGGTGGATTATTTTGAAATTTTCTTGGAAAGAATGATCATGTGCCGGAGGGCGGCGGAAGTGCTGAACTGCAAGTTCAGACTTTCCGCCAACGGCAGCAAGCTCTGCTGATCCGGCTTAGGGAGTGAATCAGGCTTCGAAGGAGGCGGCCACATCCTTAAGCAGCCGGGGAATCTCCAGGTGCTGAGGACAGGAGCGCTCGCAGGCTCCGCAGCCGATGCAGTCGGAGGCACGGCCTCCGGAGCGGGCATAATTTTCGTAATAGATTCGGTGGGTATTGGCCCCTTTGGTCAGCTCCTGATGATCCGCATTGTAAAGGGCAAAATAGCTGGGAATGGGGATGCGTTTGGGACATCCTTCCACACAGTAGCCGCAGGCGGTACAGGGAATGGCGATGGAGCCCCGGATGATTTCCCTTACCTGTCTGAGAACCTCCTGCTCTTCGGGAAGCAGCGGACCGGCGTCCTGCATAAAAGAGGTATTGTCCTCCAGCTGTTCCAGATCGGACATTCCGCTTAAAACCATCATAACGCTGTCCAAACCGGCGGCGAAACGAATGGCCCAGGAGGCCGGCGACCACTGAGGCCTGCAGTTTTTCAGCAGAGCCTGGCCCTCTTGGGGAATACGGGCCAGCACGCCGCCTTTTACCGGCTCCATCACGATCACCTTTTTTCCGTGGCGGACGGCAGTCTCGTAGCATTTCCCGGACTGAATACCGGCATCGTCCCAGTCCAGATAATTGATCTGCAGCTGGACAAACTCCACCTCCGGGTGGGCTGTCAGGATCTCGTCCAGCAGCCGGGCGCTGTCATGGAAGGAAAATCCCATATGACGGATGGCTCCCTCCTCTTTTTTCTTTCGGAGGAAAGCGAAGCTGTCAAAAGCCTGGGCAGTGGGATAGGTGGAGGAATTAAGGTTGTGAAGAAGGTAGTAGTCGAAGTACTCCACCCCGCATTTTTCCAGCTGCTCCTGAAAGATGCGCTCCTGATCCTCCGGCTTTTTCAGGAACATGGTGGGCAGCTTGGAGGCCAGCTGGTAGCTTTCCCTGGGATGGCGCTGGGTAAGAGCTTTTTTCACAAAGCTTTCGCTGGTGTGCTGGTGATACATATAGGCGGTGTCAAAGTAGGTGAAGCCTCTCTCCAGAAACAGATCGGTCATCCGGCAGAACTGCTCCAGATCCACGCTGGACGGATCGTCCTTATTCAGAAGCGGAAGCCTCATGCATCCAAATCCTAATTTTTTCATGGTATCAATCCCCTCTCCTGTAATATCTGCTTCTATGTTATCACAGGAGAGGGATGAAAAGTCAAGCGTTTTGTAGAAGATCCCGGGGGGAGCCGTCCTTTTCTTTCGCGGATAATTGTGCTATCATAGAGGGGAAAAAAGCGGAAATGGGAATGGGCCGCCGGCGAGGAGGACAGCTTCCCGGGACCGTGAGAAGATAGAAAGGAAGCAGATGATGAGACAGACCATTGATATGCGGGGAGTACCCTGCCCCGGCCCGGTGGTGGCCGTTAAGAAGAAGACGGACGATATGATTGCAGGGGAGCTGACGGTGCTGGTGGACAACCAGGCTGCCGTACAGAACCTGGAAAAGTTTGCGGAGTACAAAGGCTTTTCATCTTCCTGGAC
>CALWEP010000152.1 GCA_944377325.1 uncultured Lachnospiraceae bacterium | reverse complement strand
GGGAGGCGAGGTTTATGTGGCTCCCGTATCCGGGTTTGACCGGGAAGCGGGAGCCGGAAGAGATAAATATTATCATCTGGTTCTTTTGGCAGAGAATGACGTGGGATACCATAATCTCATGAAGATTGTGTCCAAGGGCTTTGTGGACGGGTTCTATTATAAGCCCAGAGTGGACTATGAAGTACTGGAAACATACCATGAGGGAGTGATTGCTCTCAGCGCCTGTCTGGCAGGAGAGATCCCCAGATATCTGGAGAGAGGGCTTTACGACAAGGCCAGGGAAGCGGCCCTGCGGTATGAAGGAATTTTCGGGAAGGGAAACTTTTTCCTGGAGCTGCAGGATCACGGAATCCCGGCTCAGAAAATGGTAAACCAGGGCCTCCTGCGCCTGAGCCGGGAGTTGGGGATCGACCTGGTGGCCACCAATGACATTCATTATACCTATGACACCGATGTGGAGGCCCATGACATTCTTTTGTGCATCCAGACGGGAAAAAAGGTGGCGGATGAGAACCGGATGCGGTACGAGGGCGGACAGTATTACTGCAAATCGGAGGAGGAAATGCGCCGCCTTTTTCCTTATGCTCAGGACGCGGTGGACAATACGCAGAAAATTGCGGACCGCTGCAGCGTGGAGATTGAATTCGGCGTGACCAAGCTGCCGCTTTACCAGGTGCCGGAGGGATATGACTCCTGGACCTATCTGAATCACCTCTGCGGAGAGGGAATGAAAACCCGCTACCCGGAGGACGACGGGACACTGAAAAAACGTCTGGATTATGAGCTGGATGTGATCCACACCATGGGCTATGTGGATTATTTTCTTATTGTATGGGATTTCATTCATTTTGCAAAATCCCACGGAATCAGCGTAGGGCCGGGAAGAGGCTCGGCGGCCGGCAGCATTGTTTCCTACTGCCTGGGCATCACGGATATCGATCCCATCCGATACAACCTGCTTTTTGAACGGTTCCTCAATCCGGAGCGTGTATCCATGCCGGATATTGACGTGGACTTCTGCTTTGAGCGGAGGCAGGAAGTGATCGACTATGTGGTGGAGAAGTACGGGAAGGACCAGGTGGTTCAGATCGTCACCTTCGGTACCTTTGCGGCCAGAGGCGTGGTGCGGGACGTGGGAAGAGTGCTGGACCTTCCTTATGCAAAATGCGACGCCATTGCGAAAATGATTCCCAAGGACCTGGGCATTACCCTGGACAAGGCGCTTAAGAGCAGTCCGGATCTGAGAAATGCCTATCAGACCGATGATGAGGTTCGGTACCTCATCGATATGTCAAAAAGACTGGAAGGACTGCCGCGGCACACGTCCATGCATGCGGCGGGCGTGGTGATCAGCCGCCTGAGCGTAGACGAGTACGTCCCTCTCTCAAGGGGAGCGGACGGAACCATCACCACGCAGTTTACCATGACGGAGCTGGAGGAGCTGGGGCTGCTGAAAATGGATTTTCTGGGTCTGAGAACTCTGACGGTGATTCAGAATGCGGCGGAACAGGCGGAGCAGAATCATCATGTGAAGCTGGATCTGCTCCATATCGATTATAATGACCCTGCCGTTATGGATATGATCGGCAGCGGAAAGGACGAGGGCGTGTTCCAGCTGGAGAGCGGAGGCATGAAGAGCTTTATGAAGGAGCTGAAGCCCCGGACTTTGGAGGATATTATCGCAGGAATTTCCCTGTACCGCCCCGGCCCCATGGATTTCATCCCGAAATATTTAAAGGGAAAGAATGACCCGGCCTCCATTACCTATGACTGTCCTCAGATGGAGGAGATTTTGGAACCTACCTACGGCTGCATTGTCTACCACGAGCAGGTAATGCAGATTGTCCGGGACCTGGCCGGCTATACCATGGGCAGAAGCGATCTGGTGCGCCGTGCCATGTCCAAGAAAAAGGCCTCGGTCATGGAAAAGGAGCGCAGGAACTTTGTTTACGGAAATCAGGAGGAAGGGGTAAAAGGCTGCATCGCCAACGGAATCGACGAAAAGACGGCCAACCATATCTATGACGAAATGACGGATTTCGCCAAGTATGCGTTCAATAAGTCCCACGCTGCCTGCTATGCGGTGGTGTCCTATCAGACGGCTTACCTGAAATATTACTACCCTCAGGAATTTATGGCAGCTCTGCTCACCTCGGTGCTGGACAATACCGCAAAGATATCGGAATATATTCTGACCTGCCGTCAGATGGGCATTGCCATTCTGCCTCCCGATATCAACGAGGGAGTCAGCGGCTTTTCCGTATCCGGCGGAGCTATCCGCTACGGGCTGTCGGCCATTAAAAGCATCGGCAGGAACGTGGTGGAGGCTATCGTGCGGGAGAGAACGGCCAACGGCCCGTTCCTGTCTCTGGATGATTTCGTGGGACGAATGAGCGGCCGGGAGATCAATAAAAAGACGGTGGAAAACTTTATTAAGGCGGGAGCCATGGACAGCCTGCCGGGAAACCGCAGGCAGAAGCTTCTGGTGGTTCCGGAGATGATGGATCAGAAAAGCCGGGAGAGGAAAACGGCCATGGAAGGGCAGATGAGTCTGTTTGATTTTGCTGCGGAGGAGGACAAACAGAATTTTCAGATTACGCTGCCGGATATTGCCGAATTTCCCAGGGAGGAAATGCTTTCCCAGGAAAAGGAAGTGCTGGGGGTGTATGTAAGCGGCCATCCTCTGGAAGAATATGAAGAGGGCTGGAGGAAAAACATCACGGCCATGACCACGGATTTTATTGTGGACGAAGAGACCGATGAGGCGAAGGTGAGCGACGGGCAGTTTGTAACGGTGGGGGGCATGGTAAGCGACAAAACGGTGAAGATCACAAAAACAGGGAAGAATATGGCGTTTATCACCCTGGAGGATTTGGTGGGTTCTGTGGAGGTGCTGATCTTTCCGAAGGATTACGAGGCAAACCGGGATCTGCTGACGGAGGACGCAAAGCTTTTCGTGAGAGGAAGAGTGTCCCTGGGGGACGAGCCGGCCGGCAAGCTGATCTGCGAACGGGTCATCCCCTTTTCCATGATCCCCAGAGAACTGTGGATCCAGTTTTCCGATAAGGAAGCCTATCTGAAGGCAGAGGGAAAGCTGCTGGAGACTCTGAAGTACAGTGAGGGTGAGGATTCGGTGGTGATTTACCTGAGGAGTGAAAAGGCAAAAAAGGTTTTGCCGGCCCGGTGGAGGGTATCGGCGGACAGGGAACTTTTGGGAAAATTGTCTGAATTATATGGTGAAAAAAATGTCAAGGTTGTAGAAAAAACTATTGAAAAGATAGGGAAAATGAATTAGAATAGCACTGGTTGGTGTATATAATTCAGAACAATTTTGAGAACAAATGGAGGGAACGGTTATGGCAAAAGAGGTAAAAACGATTGGTGTATTGACGAGCGGCGGTGATGCACCGGGCATGAATGCAGCAATCCGCGCAGTAGTCAGAACCGCGATTAATAAAGGATTAAAAGTAAAGGGAATCATGCGAGGCTATGCAGGCCTGCTTCAGGAAGAGATCGTCGATATGGACGGCCTGAGCGTGGCGGATACCATCAACAGAGGCGGTACGATTCTTTATACGGCCAGATGTCAGGAATTTACCACTGCTGAGGGACAGCAGAAGGGAGCGGAGATCTGCCGCAAGCACGGCATCGACGGAATGGTGGTAATCGGAGGAGACGGTTCCTTTAAGGGAGCGGGAAAGCTGTCCGCTCTGGGAATCAATACCATCGGCCTTCCGGGCACCATCGATCTGGACATTGCCTGCACGGATTATACCATTGGATTTGATACGGCTGTCAATACGGCGATGGAAGCCATTGACCGTGTAAGAGATACCTCCACTTCCCATGAGCGCTGCAGCATCATTGAGGTTATGGGCCGCAACGCGGGATATATTGCCCTCTGGTGCGGAATTGCAAACGGAGCAGAGGATATTCTTCTTCCGGAGAAATATGACGGAGACGAGCAGAAGCTGATCAACCGGATTATTGAAAACAGGAAGAGAGGAAAGAGACATCACATTATCATCAATGCTGAGGGAATCGGCCATTCCGCATCCATGGCGAAGAGGATTGAGGCTGCCACCGGTATTGAGACCAGAGCCACCATTCTGGGCCATATGCAGAGAGGCGGCACGCCCACCTGTAAGGACAGAATGTACGCTTCCATCATGGGAGCCAAGGCAGTAGAACTTCTGGTAGCAGGAAAGAGCAACCGGGTAGTTGCATACAAGGGCGGCGAGTATGTGGATTTTGATATTCAGGAAGCTCTGTCCATGACCAAACAGATCCCGGAGGATCAGTATGAGATCAGCCGGATTCTGGTGAGATAAAAATGAGAAAAGGCGTTCCCCGGAAGGAAACCGGGGAGCGCCTTTGTATAATCCTTGCATAATAGCCGGCAGAATGGTATAATATCCAGGCAAACAATGAGCCGTGTTAAAAGGGAGAACCTTTTTCATAGGGCGGAGTACGGACAGAATCCGTTCCGCCCATTTGTGATTTTAAAAAAATACATTTCATAATTCAGGAGGACATCATATGACCAGAAGAGAACTGCGGGAGCATTGCTTCAAGATGCTGTTTTCTGCCAATTTTTACAGTACGGAAGAAGCGGAGCAGCAGCTGGACAGCTATTTCAGCGCTCCTGAGGAGGACGAGACGGATGCGGAGGGAAAGACAGAGGTGATCCACCAGGTGGATTTGGAAGAAAAGGACCGGGAATACCTGCACCGTCGGGTGGAGGAAATCATGGAGCGCATTCCTGAGCTGGACGAACAGCTGAATCAGGTGGCGGAAGGGTGGAAGACCCGCCGCATGGGAAAGGTGGAGCTGACCATTCTGCGCCTTGCCCTTTACGAGATGAAAAATGACGATACCATTCCGGAGAAGGTGGCGATCAACGAGGCGGTGGAGCTGGCCAAAAAATTCGGCGGCAGCGATTCGCCGGCATTTGTAAACGGAATTCTGGCCAAGCTGGTATAAGGCTATGGCGGGAGTATATTCCGTATCTCAGGTAAATGCATATATTAAGAACATGTTTCTGCAGGACTTCGCCCTGAGCCGGATTTCCGTGAAGGGAGAGGTTTCCAACTGCAAATACCACACATCAGGTCATATCTATTTCACACTGAAGGACGGAGGAAGCGCCATTTCCGCAGTGATGTTTGCCGGAAACCGGAGCGGTCTGGCTTTTCGGCTTCAGGAAGGGCAGCGGGTGGTGGTTTCCGGCTCCGTGGACGTATACGAGAGGGACGGACGGTATCAGCTGTACGCGAAGCAGATCGCGCAGGACGGCGAAGGAGATCTGTTTCTTCGATTCCGGAAGCTGCGGGATGAGCTGGAGGAAATGGGAATGTTTGCTCAGGAGTATAAACAGCCCATTCCTCCGTACGCCAGAACCGTGGGCATCGTCACTGCCGATACGGGAGCGGCCATTCGGGATATTATGAACATCGCCAGAAGGCGGAACCCCTATGTACAACTTGTGCTCTGCCCTGCTCAGGTACAGGGAGAGCAGGCGAAATACAGCATCGCCAGAGGCATAGAGACACTGGATGCCCTGGGACTGGATGTGATTATCGTAGGCCGGGGCGGCGGATCCATTGAGGATCTGTGGGCATTCAACGAGGAGCTGGTGGCCCGGGCTATTTTTAACTGCAGAACTCCGATTATTTCAGCTGTAGGCCATGAAACGGATGTGACCATTGCGGATTACGTGGCAGATCTGCGGGCACCGACTCCGTCGGCAGCAGCCGAGCTGGCGGTCTTTGACTACAGGCAGTTTGAAGAGCGACTGAGGCTGGCCCGGGAACGGCTGGAGAGGGCTGCGGTTCGGCGGGCGGAAAAATGCAGGTTTCAGGTTCGGGAACTGGAATACAGGCTGAAGCTGCGCCATCCCGAACGCCGTCTGAATGAGAAGAGACAGCAGCTTATGGACTGGGAGGACCGCCTTCGAACGCTTATGGACAGCCGCATGGAGAGCAGCCGTCATCGGTTGGCTCTGCTGTCCGGCCGCCTGTCCGGTTTGTCTCCTCTGGACAAGATCAGCAGAGGCTACGGATTTATAACGGATGAAATGGGAAAGGGGCTTCGGTCTGCGGAGCAGATCGGTACAGGAGAGCGTTTTCACGTATATCTGTGGGACGGCAGAATCACCGGACAAGTGGTGGAGCGGCGTATCGGCGCACCGGCAGGAGAGAGGAAAGAAAAAGGAGAGAGAGATGTCACCGAGAAAGAAAGCGGAACCGGCTGCTGAGCAGGAGCTCTCCATTGAGGAGACCTTTGCCAGGCTGGAAGAGGTTTTAAAGCAGATGGAAGAGGGGGAATGCTCCCTGGAGGATTCCTTCCGGTACTATGAAGAAGGAATGAAGCTGGTAAAATCGTGTCATGACAAGATCGACCGGGTGGAGAAGCAGATTCAGGTGCTCGGCGGGGAAGGAGAAGAGAGATGAGCGGAGAGGAAAGACTGGCGGCAGCGGCAGCAGAGACGGAAGCTGTGGTGAGAAAGTATCTTCCTTCGGAGGAGGGGTTCCAGAAGACGGTTCTGGAGGCTATGAACTACAGTGTAAATGCCGGCGGAAAGCGGCTGAGACCTCTGCTTATGCGGGAAAGCTACCGCCTGTTCGGCGGAAAGGGAGAAGAAATCGAGCCGTTTATGGCGGCCATTGAGATGATCCACACGTCTTCTCTGATTCATGACGATCTTCCCTGTATGGATAATGATACGCTGAGAAGAGGAAAACCCACCGCCTGGGTCAGATACGGCTACGATATGGCTGTGCTGGCCGGAGATGGGCTGATGATATATGCCTTTGAGACGGCGGCAAAAGCGCTGGCTCTGGGAGCGGATCCGGGAAGAACCGGACGGTGCATGGGAATTCTGGCGGAGAAGACGGGAATCTACGGTATGATCGGCGGACAGACGGTGGACGTGGAGCTGACCAATCAGCCCATCCCCAGGGAAAAGCTGGATTTTATCTACCGCCTGAAAACGGGAGCCCTTCTCCAGGCTTCTCTTATGATCGGCGCAGTGATGGCCGGAGCGGAGGAACGGAAGGTCAGAGTTATGGAGGAGATTGCTTCTCTGGTAGGCCTGGCGTTTCAGATTCGGGACGATATCCTGGATGTCACCGGAAATGAGGAGCTTTTGGGAAAGCCGGTGCTGAGCGACGAAAAAAATAACAAGACCACCTATGTGACCCTGGAGGGGCTTGAGAAGGCCGGAAGAGATGTGAAGGAGATTTCGGACCGGGCAGTGGAACTTCTGGGCTCTCTGGAGGAAAAAAATGAATTCCTGGAGGAATTGATCAATATGCTGACCGACAGGAAAAGCTGATTCCTGATTCGGAGAAAAGGTACATGAATTATGATAATGGAGCAGATACAGAATCCGGATGATATAAAAAAGCTGAGCAGTGAGGAGCTGAAGCTTCTGGCAGGAGAGATCCGGGAGTTTCTTGTGGAGAAAATCAGTATAACCGGCGGCCATCTGGCCTCCAATCTGGGGGTGGTAGAGCTGACCATTGCCATGTTTCTGAGCTTTGACCTGCCGGAAGACAAGATTATCTGGGATGTGGGCCATCAGGCCTATACTCATAAAATTTTAAGCGGCAGGAGGGAAATGTTCGACGAGCTCCGCCAGTACGGAGGCATCAGCGGCTTTCCGAAAAGAAAAGAAAGCCCTTATGATGCCTTTGATACGGGCCACAGCTCCACGTCCATTTCTGCCGGATTGGGGATGGCGCAGGGCCGCGATATCCTGGGCCAGAACCATTATGTGGTCTCTGTGATCGGGGACGGCGCCCTTACGGGAGGCATGGCTTACGAGGCGCTGAACAACGCGGCTCGGATCAACAGAAATTTTATTATTGTTCTGAACGACAATAATATGTCCATTTCCGAGAACGTGGGCGGAATGTCCAGGTATCTCAACGGGATCCGCACGGGAGCAGGCTACAACGGTTTTAAGCGGATGGTAAACAGCGGATTGGAGAAGCTCCCGGTTGTGGGCAAGCCGCTGATTGACAAAATCAGCCGGACAAAAAACGGAATCAAGCAGCTGATCATACCGGGAATGCTGTTTGAAAATATGGGGATTACCTATCTGGGACCGGTGGACGGCCATGATATCCGGGCGCTGAGAAAGGTGTTCCAGGACGCAAAAAGGCTGAATCACGCGGTTCTTGTTCATGTGATCACAAAAAAAGGGAAGGGATATTCCCCGGCGGAAAAAAATCCTGCCATGTTCCACGGCATTTCTCCGTTCCATGTGGAGACGGGAAAGCTGAAGGAGGAGAAGGCCTATCCGGATTATACGGATATTTTTGCGAAAAAGATCTGCCAGCTGGCGGAGAAGGATGAGAGAATCGTGGCGGTGACGGCGGCCATGCCGGGGGGAACAGGTCTGTCTCCCTTTGCGAAGCGGTTTCCCAAGCGGTTTTTCGATGTGGGGATTGCGGAGGAGCACGCCGTAACTTCTGCGGCGGGAATGGCGGCAGCCGGCCTGCGGCCGGTGGTGGCAGTGTATTCTTCCTTTCTTCAGAGAGGCTATGATCAGATTGTTCATGACGTATGCCTGCAGGATCTTCCGGTGCTGTTCTGCATTGACCGTGCAGGCTTGGTGGGCAGCGACGGAGAAACTCATCAGGGAATCTTTGACTATTCCTACCTTACCTCCGTTCCCAACATGAGCGTGATGGCTCCTAAGAATCTGTGGGAGCTGCGGGATATGCTGGATTTTGCCATGACCTATGACAGGCCGCTGGCCATTCGTTATCCCAGAGGACAGGCGTATCGCGGGCTGAAGGAATACCGCGCTCCCGTGGAATACGGAAAGGGAGAGCTGCTCATAGAGGAGGAAGATTATGCTCTGCTGGCGGTGGGCAGCATGGTCAGTACGGCGGAGCATGTGAGAGAAAAATGGAAGGAAATGGGATATTCCTGTTCTCTGGCCAACGGAAGGTTTGTAAAGCCCATGGACAGAGAACTCATTGACCGTCTGGCCGCAAAGCACGGAAAGATCGTCACTCTGGAAGAAAATGTGCTTCAGGGAGGCTACGGACTGGCGGTGACAGGTTATATTCATGAACATTATCCCCATATCAGGGTGCTGAATATTGCCCTTCCCGACGCGTATGTGGAACATGGAAATGTGTCCAGACTGAGAGAAGGGCTGGGAATTGACAGTGATTCCGTGATCAGGCGGATGAAGGAATTTTTTCTGAAGTGAGAGGACAGACAGATGAAAGAACGGTTGGATGTTTTGATGGTAAGCCGAGGGCTTGCGGAATCAAGGGAAAAGGCCAAGGCTGTGATCATGTCGGGAATCGTCTACGTGGACGGTCAGAAGGAGGACAAGGCCGGAAGTACCTTTGAGGAAACGGCGGCCATAGAGGTGCGGGGAAGTACTCTGGCGTATGTGAGCCGGGGCGGACTGAAGCTGGAGAAGGCCATGAAAAGCTTTGGAGTGGAGCTTCGGGGAAAGGTCTGCATGGATGTGGGCGCATCTACCGGAGGATTTACGGACTGTATGCTCCAAAACGGAGCGGTGAAAGTGTATTCCGTGGATGTGGGCCATGGACAGCTGGCTTGGAAACTGCGGAATGATGAGCGGGTGGTGTGTATGGAAAAGACCAACATCCGCTATGTGACGCCGGAGAATATCGAAGACAGGCCGGATTTCGTATCCATAGACGTTTCCTTTATCTCTCTCACCAAGGTTTTAGGCCCGGTAAAGGCGCTGATGAAAGAGGACGGACAGGTGGTATGCCTGATCAAGCCTCAGTTTGAAGCCGGCCGGGAAAAGGTGGGAAAGAAAGGGGTAGTGCGGGAAAAGAGCACCCATTTGGAGGTGATCCGTATGGTGACGGAGTTTGCCCGCAGCATAGGATTTGAAATCCTGAATCTGGATTTTTCGCCGATCAAGGGACCGGAGGGAAATATAGAATATCTGCTGCATCTGCAGAACCGCAGTGAAGGGGACGGCAGAGGTCCTGAGAACGCCGCTGCCGTGCCGGATCCGGAAGCGGTTGTGGATGAGGCGCACAGGAGTTTATAGGAGACTGATGAAGAACTTTTACGTAATTGCAAACGAAAGCAAGCCAAATACCGGAATAGCTCTGGCCAGAATCCGGGAATATCTGGCCCTGAAGGGAGCCGGATGCCTTTCCAGCAGAAATGAGGAGGGAGAGGGCAGAAGGGACCGGATAGGCTATCGGTATACAGATCCGGATTCCGTTCCCATAGGTACGGACTGCGTGATCACTTTGGGAGGAGACGGAACCCTGATCCAGGCGGCCAGAGACCTGGCAGGTCTTCACATCCCTCTTTTAGGGATTAATCTGGGCACTCTGGGATATCTGACCCAGGGAAGCGGAAAGGAAATTCCGGAAATCCTGGATGCGCTGCTGGAGGACCACTATATTTTGGAACGCAGGCTCATGCTGGACGGGCGGATGGAGGGAAAGGACGGGCGAAGCTTCCGGGACATCGCTTTGAATGAAATCGTGGTAACCAGAAAGGATTCCATGAAGGTGACGAAGCTGTCCGTCAGTGTGAACGGGCGCTTTTTCAGCAGCTATACGGCAAACGGAGTAATTCTCTCCACGCCCACCGGATCCACGGCTTATAATCTTTCGGCAGGCGGTCCCATTGCCGCGCCCAACTGCCGGATCATGATTCTCACACCGATCTGCTCCCATACGCTGAATATGAGGAGCATCCTTTTAAACGCCGATGATACGGTGCGGATTGAAATTCTGGACGGGGACGAAGGGGAACAGACGGCGGTATTTGACGGTGACTCGGCAGTGGATATGTCTCCCGGAGACCTGATTGAGATCAGCAGCTCAGCAGTGGAAACGATTATGGTAAAGCTCAGTAAAATTTCATTTTTGGATAATTTAAGAGAAAAGATGGCCGGAATATAGACGAGGAGGAAAAGGATGAAGCTGGAAAGACACAGTAAAATTGTGGAACTGATCGGAAAATATGAGATAGAGACTCAGGAGGAGCTGGCGGAATATCTGAACAGGGAAGGCTTTAATGTGACGCAGGCTACGGTTTCCAGAGACATCAGAGAGCTGAAGCTGTCCAAGATTCAGACGGAAAACGGAAAGCAGCGCTATGCGGTGCTTCAGAATCAGGATTCCTTCAGCGACAAATACATCCGTATTCTCAGGGACAGCTTCATGTCCATGGATATGGCTCAGAATATTCTGGTGATCAAGACTGCGGAGGGAATGGCCATGGCTGCTGCCGCCGCCCTGGATGCCATTCATTTTCATGAGATCGTCGGCTGCGTGGCCGGAGACAATACCATATTCTGCGCGGTGAGAAGCGTGGATGACACCATTATTCTTATGGATAAGCTGAAAAAGCTTCTGGCAGGCTGAGAAAGGTACGGTGAGGCAATGCTGTTAGAGCTGCATGTCCGCAATCTGGCCCTGATTGAGCGGGCCGATGTGGAATTCGGAGAGGGGCTGAATATCCTCACGGGAGAAACCGGTTCGGGAAAGTCCATATTCATGGGCTCCGTCAACATGGCTCTGGGGGGAAAGGTTCCCAAGGATATGGTAAGAAAGGGAGCGGAATACGCCTATATTGAGCTGATCTTTTCGGTGGATGAGGAAAAGGGAAAGGTGCTCAGGGAGCTGGGAGTCAGCCCGGACGGAGAAGGAATGCTGATTATTTCCAGGAAAATCATGCCTTCCCGCAGCGTCAGCAGAATCAATGACGAGACGGTGACCTTAGGACGGCTGAGGGAGATCACCGGCCTGCTGCTGGATATTCACGGACAGCACGAGCATCAGTCCTTGCTGTACCGGTCCAAGCATTTGGAAATTCTGGACTGCTTTGCCGGTGCGGAGAAGCTGAAAAAGGATCTGGGGGAGGAATACCGAAGATACTGTTCTCTGACAGAGGAGGCCCGGAAATTCAGTGCGGATGAGGAAACCCGGCGAAGGGAAGCGGATTTTCTGCGTTTTGAAGTGGACGAGATTGAAGGGGCAGCTTTAAAGCCGGGGGAGGAAGAAGAGCTGACAAAAAGCTACCGCCGCTTTATGGGCAGCAGAAAGATTGCGGAAGCTCTTTCTGCTGCTTATGCGGCCGTAACGGCAGTGGACATCGGAGAGGCGAGAAAAAATGTGGAGCGGGCTGCCGAATATGAGGAAGAGCTGGAAAAGCTGAAAGATCAGCTGTTTGATGCGGAGGCCATTCTCAGCGACGCTGCCCACGGAATCTCTTCCTACTTAGACAGCATGGTGTTTGACGAAGAGGAATTTCGCCGGGTGGAGGAAAGACTGGACCTGATTCATGGGCTGGAGGCCAAGTACGGTTCCGGAACGGAGCGGGTTCTGGAGGCCCTGGAGGAAAAGAAGCTTCGCCTTGAGGAGCTGGAAAATTATGACGGGCTGCGGATCCGAGCGGAGCAGGAGCTGGAGAAGAGCCGGGAGAGGCTGGAGAAGCTTTGCGGGACTCTGTCAAAGCTTCGAAAAGAGGCGGCCTCCGGCTTAGGAGAGAGGATCAGAAAGAGCTTGCTGGACTTGAACTTTCTTGACGTGGAGTTTGAGATCGCCTTTTCCAGGCTGGACAAGTATACGGCTCACGGGTTTGACGAGGTGGAGTTTCTGATCTCCACCAATCCGGGTGAGCCGGTAAAGCCGTTGGGAATGGTGGCTTCAGGCGGTGAGCTGTCCAGAATTATGCTGGCCATTAAAACAGTTCTGGCAGATACGGACGATGTGCCGACGCTGATCTTTGACGAGATCGATACGGGGATCAGCGGGCGTACGGCTCAGAAGGTGTCGGAAAAGTTGGCGGTGATTTCCGGCAGCAGGCAGGTTATCTGCATCACCCATCTGCCTCAGATCGCCGCAATGGCGGACTGGCATTTTCAAATGGCCAAGGAGCCTAAGGATGCAAAGACTGTGACCACCATCCGCAGACTGGAGGGAGATCAGCAGATCGCCGAGCTGGCCAGACTGCTGGGGGGAGCAGAGATTACCGGCGCCGTCCTGCGGAACGCGGGGGAAATGAAGGCGCTGGCAGAAGCGTCCAAGAAGCGGGTGAGGGAAGAGCGGCTGTGAAAACAGAGACGAAGGGAAGGAAGCGCCGGAGCGGCATGGAAGCGGCTCCGGCGTTTTTTTGAGCAGTCTAAACCCGGCTACATACAGGTTCTGTAAGGACAGGTGCTTCTTCCGGCAGTTTTTGTACCGACGGCCGGAGAAGTCTGAAAGCCCGGATTCTGCAGCCGGGGATTCTGCAGATGGGGATTTGGAATATTGAAGTCAGCCATGGATGAAGAAGACTCTGTGACAGCAGCCTCCTGGCGGACCTGGGAAGGAGACAGTCCCATGTCCTGGGAAGAGCCGGACGCATCTGACGATGACGGCCGGTCGAAGGCCGGATTGAAGGCGTAAAAATTCCTGGAATCCAGATGATCCTGTACGTGGCGGAGGGCTTCGCCGAAACGCTGGAAATGGACGAGCTCCCGCTCCCGGAGATAACGGATGGGATCGCACACATCCGGGTCTTTTGCCACACGCAGAATATTATCATAGGTGGTGCGTGCCTTCTGCTCTGCTGCGCTGCTGCAGGAGCGGAAAGCTAAAAGGTCCAGTGGATTTCCACGGGAACGGTTCTGCTCCCGGGAAGCCGCCTGCCTACGGAGATGAAATCCACCATGGCAGTTACGATTTCTCTGGTGAGGCGTTCCGGGCGGACGAAGCGCGCCGTCCGATCCTCCGAACAGGAAGAGGAGAGGGAGGCGCTTCTCTCCAGTTCCTGCAGCCGAGAGGAGGCGGCGGACGCTTCCCGTTTCAGACGATCTTTTTCTTTTAGGAAGCGGTCACGCATTTCAGAAAAGGCTGCTTCCGTGATGGCGCTGCCGGTCCGATCCAGATAAAGCCGGTCCAAGCCTGCGTCATACTCTTCCTCTCTCTTTCGGCATGCGGAGATCCGGGAGAGAAGCGTCTTTTTTTCCGCGGACAGATCACGAGGAGAGGCTAAGCTTCGGGCCGCCATTTCCGGATCGAAATACAGATCCGTGATCCGGGCCAGCTCAGTTCTGACGGTAAGTTCCAGCTGTTCCAAGGAAATGAAGGCTCCGGGACAGGCCTGGGCGGAAAGGCTTCTGACGGGACATTTCAGGTACCGTCTTCCTCTGCTGGATGTGGAACGAAGGACGGCTCCGCAGCCGGCGCAGCGTGCTTTTCCTGCAAACAAACCTACGGTGCCTTCGCCAAAAGGCTTGGATCTGAGGAGAAGCAGCTCCTGAACCTGATCCCAAAGTTCCCGGTCAATGATGGGCTCATGGGTTCCCGGAACAATGCACCATTCGCTTTTCGGGCGAAGGCGGTTCTGCTTCGTTTTATAAGAAATGCTGCCGTATTTGCCCTGAACCATGTTCCCGATATAGATTTCATTGGCAAGCATACGGGAAATGGCGGAATAAGACCAGAGAGTGCTGCGGGAGGCGTTTGGCTGCCGGTAACGGAGCCCCTGGAGGCGCTTGTATTCTGTGGGATTGGGAATTCCTTCGCTGTTTAGCTGTCTGGCAATGGCGGCTTTGCCCCAGCCTTGGGAGAATAAGACAAAGACTTTCCGAACAACGGCTGCGGCATCCCGGTCAATGAGCAGATGGCCTTTCTGCTCCGGATCTTTTCGGTAGCCGTACAGAGCAAAGGCTCCCACGTGAAAACCGTTTTCTCTCCGATTCTTCAAAACGCTCCGGATATTTTCAGACATATCTTCCAGATACCATTCGTTGATCAGCCCGTTGATCTGGCGTGTTTTTTTGTTTTTTCTGTCGGCAGTGTCGGCATTGTCCACAATGCTGACGAAACGGATTCCCCAGAGGGGGAACAGGCCGTGGATGTACTTTTCCACAAGCTCCAGCTCCCGGGTAAAGCGGGACTGAGTTTTGCAGAGAACGATGTCGAACCGATGCAGCCGCGCATCTTCCAGCAGCCGCCGGAATTCCGGCCGGTTCCTGTCTGCTCCTGCATAGTCATCGTCGCTGTAAATATCATAAACTTCCCAGTTCTGCTCCCGGGCATACTGCAGGAGCATGCTTTTCTGGTTCCGGATGCTGGCGCTGTCTTCTCCGCAGTACTGTTTGTCTCTGTCCTCCTCGGACAGACGGCAGTATAGGGCGGCCCTCATGAGAGAGTCCCGCCGGAGGCATGCCGTTGATTCTTTTCGGCCCGGCTGATCAGCTGCACCCATTTTTCCGTAAGAATTTTTTTCAGGAGATCGGGGGTTTCGGAACGGAAAACGCTTATGCAGTCAGAAGACGTTTCATTTTTCATGTTCATTCTCCTTTCAGGGATGGTGATACACTA
The DNA here is from genome assembly GCA_944377325.1 of uncultured Lachnospiraceae bacterium. GTDB lineage: Bacteria > Bacillota > Clostridia > Lachnospirales > Lachnospiraceae > Lachnoclostridium_A. The sequence goes on along the minus strand of CALWEP010000152.1, from coordinate 13,486 downwards.
TATGAACTGCGGAAAAGCCGTTATTACAGAGAGGAAAGTCCGGTTTGGGCCTGCGGCTCCATTAATTTTTTTTTCAGTAAACTAAGTTTTATGAATTTTACTGTATGAGCATTTTGGGATATAATAAAAAAAGTGTTAAGAATCTGCAAAAAAGTTCCCCAAAACGGCGTACGTTCGTCCGGGAAGAAAATCATGAAAATGCGTTCTCCCGGCAGAATTAGTTTTTGTAATTGTGACTATTAGAAAAAACAATTGGATTTACAGCCTGCCAAATTATATAATATGTACTATAAAAAGACCAATATAATGAAGAGGAGGGTGGAGAACAAGAGGTTCCGCCGGAGAGACTGTTCGGGCGGATAAGGCGGCTGTTCCAAAGGGAACCTGCAATTCAAACTAGAAAGAAAAGAGGGAATGGGTATGTTTTTTAAAAAGTATGGCGACATTGTAGTGGGCGTGTTTTTCATGCTCCTTTCAGCTGTCGTGATGTTGATGGCTACGCAGCTTCCGAAGTCTGCAGTCATGGCCATCGGACCGGACTTCATGCCGATGGTGATCGGTGCGGTAACATTCCTGTTGGCCGCGCTGCTTACATTTTTAAATGTGAAAAACTTCAAGATGCATTTGGAGGAAGCAGAGGCTGCCGCAGACAGCATTGAAGAGTGCAATTACAAGAAAGTGCTTTCCAGCTTTGTGCTGACTGTTGTGTATGTTATGATTTTACAGCCCGTGGGCTTTATTATCTCTACGATCGTCTATCTGCCTCTGCAGATGCTGATCCTTGCTCCCACAGATAAGAGAAAACCGCTTCCGCTGGTTATTCTGGCGGTGATTTTCACTCTGGTAGTATTCTTCCTGTTCCGTTACGGATTCAAGATCGTGCTGCCGGCCGGTATCTTTACGATTAACTTATAAGGGAGGAAATAGATATGAGTGCACTGGCAAGTTTAGGCAACGCGTTTGTTGCAGTTTGTACCCCTGGCTCCCTTCTTCTGATGGCAGCCGGAGTGTTTGTAGGTATTATATTTGGTTCCATCCCGGGACTTTCCGCTTCCATGGCAGTGGCGCTTTTCCTGCCGCTGACCTTCAGCATGACTCCTTCCATGGGTATGAATACCCTGGTGGCTGTTTATATCGGAGGCATTTCCGGCGGACTGATTTCCGCCATCCTGCTGAAGATGCCCGGTACGGCGTCTTCCATCGCAACTACCTTTGACGGCTATCCCATGGCTCAGAAGGGTGAGGCGATCAAGGCTTTGGGATACGGTATTGTATTCTCCTTCCTTGGTTCGGTATTTTCCTTCATTATTCTGACTTTCTGTGCTCCCATGCTGGCCGATATTGCTCTGAAATTCACACCGGCTGAGAACTTCGGTATCTGCTTCTTCGCCCTGACCATGGTGGCGATCCTGTCTTCCGGTTCCATGCTGAAGGGACTGCTGTCCGGTATGCTGGGCCTGATGTTCTGCCTGATCGGTATGGCTCCCATTGACGGAACCGCACGCTTTACTTTCGGAAGCACTCAGCTGATGGCCGGATTTGATACGCTGCCCACCCTGATCGGTATCTTTGCTATTTCTGAGATCCTGATCACTGCGGAGCAGGTGGTGAAAGGCGACGTAAAGCCCATGGAAATCAAAAAGACAAAGGGCTTCGGATTTACCTGGAAAGAGTTTACATATCAGATTCCCAACTTTATCCGTTCTTCCCTGATCGGTACCGGTATCGGTATTCTTCCCGGAATCGGAGGAAGTACGTCCGGTATGCTTGCTTATGTAACCGCAAAGAATATGTCCAAGCATCCGGAGGAATTCGGTAAAGGATGTCCTGATGGTATTGTGGCAACAGAGTCTGCCAACAACGCTACCATCGGAGGCGCTATGATTCCCCTGCTGGTTCTGGGTATTCCCGGAGACGGCGTAACCGCTATGATGCTGGGCGGCTTCCTGATCCACGGTCTTTCCGCAGGTCCTCTGCTGTTTGTAAAGAATGCGGACGTGGTATACGGAATTTTCGCAGCCTGCATGATCTGCAGCCTGATGATGCTGATTATCGAATTCGGCGGCATTCACCTGTTTGTACAGCTGTTAAAGATTCCGAAGCACATTCTGATGCCTCTGATTCTGGTTCTGTGCTGTGTAGGCGCATATGCTACCAACAACCGGATCTTCGACGTACAGTCCATTATCCTGTTCGGTGCGGTGGGATATCTGTTCCACAAGTTTAAAATGCCCACGACGCCGTTCGTGCTCTGCTTCCTGATCGGAGAAATGCTGGAGACCTATCTGCGCCGCGGACTGATGCAGTACAAGACATTCGGCGCATTCTTTAAGAGACCGATCTTTGATGCTTTCTTCTTTATCGCCATCGCCGTTCTGGTATGGTCCATGTTTAAGGAGTACAAAGCCTACAGGGCGAAGAAAGCGCAGTAAGTAAAAACGAGTAGAACTTTGGCTAACGATTTTCCTGAGAGGAAATGGTTATAAAAAAGAAAAAGGAGAGAACTATTATGAGAAAGAAAATCTTTGCACTGGCACTTGCAACGGTAATGGCAGGAAGCCTGGCAGCGTGCGGCGGAAGCACGGAGGAGACCACAGCTGCAGCAACCACGGCAGCAGCTACAGAGGCAGCGGACGGAGCTGAGGCAGCCGATGACGGCGCAGCTGCAGAGGCAGCAGCTACCGATTGGGAGCCCACCGGAACAGTTTCCATCGTAGTACCGGCAGGAGCAGGCGGAGATACGGACCTGACCGCACGTATTTTCGCACAGTACGCAAAAGAGCTGACCGGCCATGACTTCATCGTTGTAAACTCCAACGGTGCGGCAGGTTCTGTAGCGGCAAACCAGGTTCTGGGATCCGCAGCAGACGGTATGACCGTACTTTACGGCCATAACCTGGTTAACGTTGCAAATATCGCCGGCGTTACCGACTATAACTATACCGCATTTAAGCTGGGACCGACTTTTGCAAAGAACCCGGCTCAGCAGCTGTACGTAAATCCCGAGAAGTATGCTGATCTGGATGCGTTTATCGAGGCTGCAAAGGCAAATCCCGGAACTCTGATGGCCTGCACCGAGGTTGGCGCTTACACCTACTATGAGCTCCTTGCCTTCGAGAAGGCTGCAGGAATCGATCTGGATCTGGTGGACGTAGGATCCAACTCCGATAAGATCGCCGCTATGCTGAGCGGACAGGTAGACCTGATGCCCGGCGCTTACATGAGCTGCAAAGATTATCTGGCTGCAGGACAGTTCGTTGCTCTCGGCGCTCCCACTGAGGAGAGATATGACATCATCAAGGACATCCCCACTCTGAAGGAGCAGGGAATTGATCTGGTATATCCGGACTGCGACTATTCCTTCTACTTCCCGAAGGAGACTCCCGATGAGGTTATTACCTACTTCGATAACTTAGTACAGCAGATGATGGATGATCCGGACGTACAGCAGGCTCTGACCGATCTGGACGTTATGCCTTACTACTTAAGCCCGGCTGATTCTGAGGCAAATGATGAGGCAATTTACAATACCATCAAAGAGATTGCTGCAAGCGTAGAAGCTTAATCCGTTCCGAACAATATCCAACTGAATAAAAAATGAGCAGATGCTGCTGCGCGGTAAGTGGAAACAGTTCCGTGCGGCGGCATTTTGCTGTCTTTACAAGAACGCACCATCTGCTGCGAGGTTTTCTGTAAGATCGGTGATCGGATCTCCTTTAGATTGAAATTCGCAGGCGTTGAAGGGCACTCCTCCGGAAGCCTGAGGCCAGATGCCCGTAGTGTGGTCGATATAGTATGGGCCAAAGCCGGCGGCTATGATCTGATCCGGCGTAAGGTTTCTGGTGAGCTGATGAATGATGGCTGCCACGATTTCCATGTGTGCCAGCTCTTCTGTGCCGATATCGGTGAGCGTTGCTTTGCATACGTCATAGGGCATGGCGTAACGCTGGGACAGATAGCGCATGGAGGCGCCGATCTCTCCGTCGGGGCCACCGGAGTGCGGAAACCTATAATAGTGGAAAAACCTAGGTTTTATCAGGGTTTGTGGGGATTATTCACTGAGATAGTAGACGAATTTGAAGGAATTTTCTTCCCGGCTGTAGATGATGGTCCGGATGACCCGGCGGGCGGCGGCGCCTTTTTTCTCATAGCTCACCTCCGGATCGGACAGGAGAGCGTAGACGTCCCGGATGGCGGAGAGCATGAGGGAATCGGAGGGAGGGGCGGGAGCGGGGGCGCTCTCTTCCAGGGCGGCGGCCTGCCGTTCCAGATCTTCCCGCTCCACCTTCAGGCGGGCTTTGTTCCGGCTGTATTCTTCCAGGGAGTCGATCCCGCTCTCATAGGCGTCCCGGATCCGCTGCTCTTTTCCCTCCAGCCTGGCCAGGGCATCCCGGATCAGATCCTCTTCCCGGATCTGCTCCGGCTCCCGGCGGGGGATGTACTCATAGGAGATGGTGCCGCTTTTTAAAATGGATTCCATGGAAGCCAGAATGGCAGCCTCCGCCTTTTTCACGGACACAGAGCAGGAGCCGGGGTGGAGGCCTTTGGCATATTTCCAGCACTGGAAATAGTCGGACCGCTTTTTGTGGTCGTTGGACCGGTTGAAGGACAAGCTGGCGCCGCAGACCGAGCAGTGGAGCAGGCCGGACGCCCAGTGGGCGCAGGAGGAGGTGTCCCGGATCCGGATCGGCCGGTATTCCTTCCGGATCCGTTCCTGATTGTCTGCAAACAGGTCGGTCACGGACGGCCGGGTTTCGTGGGTCCCCTGGAACTGAATCCCGTTCCAGGATACGGTGCCGGCGTAGAACGGGTTGGAGAGCACCAGGGATACGGCCCGGCGGTCGAACCAGTTGCCCCGTTTGGTCCGGTAGCCCAGGCGGTTGGCCTCTCTGGCGATAGAGGTCATATCCCGGCCCTGGTGATAGGACCGGTGAATGAATTCCACAATGGAATACTCCTGATCCACGATCACAAAGGGCTTTCCTTCCCCTACGGCGGCGTAGCCCAGGCAGGGGGAGGACTGATAGCCGTTTCGCAGGGCCTTCTCCGTCATTCCCCTGGTCACTTCTCCGGACAGGTTGATGGAGTAGTACTCATCGAACCACTCGATGATCATTTCGATCAGCCGTCCGAACATTCCCTCCATGATGGGTTCGGACACGCTTTTGATGTCCACGCTGCATTTCTTCCGCAGGATCCCTTTGTAAAAGGTGCTCTCCTCCTGATTCCTGGCAAATCTGGAGAATTTCCACAGGTAGAGCCGGGAGAAGGGAGCGGGCTTCTGGGACTTGGCGGTGGCGATCATCCGCTGGAACTCCGGACGGTTCTCCGCCCGGCGCCCGGAGATACCCCGCTTTTCGATGAAAATAAACTCCGGCGGGATCACATACCCGTCGGCCCTGGCGGCCTTTCTGATCTCCCGGAGCTGGGCGTCCGGGGACAGCTCGGTCTGGTCGTCGGTGCTGACCCGGATATAGGCTGCCCCGATCTCAAGGGGCGCAGTTGGTCTGGTCATAGTATCATCTCCTGTATATTGTAATGGTTTTTGGGTGCAAAAAATACGCCCTCTTGCCAGGACGCTCCAGGATATGATATAATTCAGGTGTTCAAGCTGGATTGATCATATTTGGACGTTGGAGCGTCCGGTAAGAGAAATCTGTGGAAAGCCGTTCGGTGTTGACAGCATCGGACGGTTTTTTACATATTTGACAAATGGTTTGGATTGACATATAATATACTTAACAAGGAACCGGTACGATAGAACACACCTATCCGTTTCCGGTGTTATAAGGTTTTAGAAAATAGCGCCTTACTTTACCAGAGCAGGGGCGCTATTTTCTATGCGTATAGGTTAAAATTGCAACAATGAGCAGAGCCACGGATGTAATTAATTGCAATTCTTCATATGTACTCATAGAAAACCACCTCCTCCCAACAAGGATGGAAACAGATGGTATGGACGCCCTACCGGCTCCCGGGTAAGTATATTATATTGTCAAGGTTGCGGGGCCCCTGGCGGGGCAGGAGCCGGCTTTTGCGGTTTGAATGCAATAACCTGATTTAAAATAATTCGATTATGGCAAGGTGTGGCTCAAACTGGATACGGTAGTTATCTAAACGAGTGGAAATGCCGTATATTTGTCGATAGTATTCGAGAGCCTCGACCAGCGTATCTTCCGACACATCTAAAAATTCAGCAACTTCAAATCGGTTTTGGCAGCCGTGCTTAAAGGCTTCAATTAATCCGATCAATCCGATTCGTTTGTTATAAGCCCAGAGGCGGGCGGTGCGTTCTTGCTTACGGGCATTGACGGTATCCTGAGTGGTGATGTTGCCTACGGTTGTATAGTGATGTCCCAATTCTTCTGCAAGCACGTCTGCTTTTTTTGCTGTAGAATGAATATCCATTCTGATCGCAATTCGATTTCCTTTGATGCGGCCATCACTGCGAAGAAGGGGCATTTCTTTAACCGTAATATTTTGGGAATCTGCTTCGTTCAATAAATCTTCATACCCCAATAGATCACCCCCAGTTAGAATCGTCATTCATAATATCGTCATCGTGCTTTTGGTCGTTATCGGTCAATTCTATATCAGTACGTTCGTGGGCGGCATCTGGAATCAGATGTGACAGATCTTTTTCATATTTAGTATTACTATAAATGTCTTCCCCACTTAAATGCTTAAGTATTTTTTCCTTCTCTAAGCGTTCGCGTTTAAGTTCTTCTTCATTAAGTTTTAAAATAACGGAATCAAGCATTGCTTTGGCATATACATCTATGCGAGTTCTGATGTCATTAAGCTTATTTGAATCTATACGCGCAGTTCCAATATTACATCTGATAAAAGGTTTATGATCCGGATCATCTCGAACAATATAATATCCTAGGCTTTCAAGGTATTTGAAAAATGCTGATTCTGCTGATATTAATAAATTTGCGGACAACTTATGCTTTTTCTTTAAAGATTCGTATCGTGCCAGTAATTCATAACCATAAAAACCGGCAACAATTTGGCCATTACTATCTTTTATTATAAAGAAATCATCGTCATAAGTTTCACAGCAAAGAGAATATCCGTCATCGTTTAAAATTTTTTCAATATCTTCAAAACTAGTATCCCTCTTTAAAATGTTAGGATCTTCATAAATATCCCACCCCATTAATTCGGCAGGAGACACTCCACCAACTCTTGCGACTGCTTCAATCTTATCAGATGGGATATTTGTAATTAGATTGTTTTCGTATTTATATAGCGTTTGTTTTGAGACATTTATTTTATCTGCGAATTCAACTTGGCTCATACCGGTCTTCACTCTAACTTCTTTTATACGTTCACCCACTGTCATAAGGAATCCTCCTCTCTATTTGAAGTAACTTAATCATAGCACAAAAATGTTATAAAATCAATAAAAAATATCTTGACAAGTTACGAAAAAGTGTTATACTGGTGGTATCTTAAAAAGTTACGGAGGTGATACATTGATAAAAACAGACGAACTCAGGGGTGTTATTGCAAAAAATGGATATTCACAGTCTGATATTGCAAAAATGATTGGGGTTACGCCAAAAACATTCTATGAGAAAATGAAGAATGGGGTTTTTGGGAGCGATGAGATCCAGATTATGATTAATAATTTGCACATCGATGATCCACTTGCAATTTTTTTTGCAAAAGAGTAACTTTTTAAGATACTTTCAAAAAAGGAGGTCTTATAAACGAGTTACAGATTATCAACATTGATGGGGTAGAGTGCTATGAGAAAGATGGCACAGTGTATCTGAAACTGGAGACGGTGGCGAGAGGCCTGGGATTTACAACCGTTGCCACAAGTGGCAACGAGGTTGTGAGATGGGGAAGAGTCGAGGGGTATTTAAGAGAATTGGGCGTGCCCACAAGTGGGCATAATGATTTGGGCGTTACAACTTCCTGCAACGGAACTAATTACAGAGAAATGTGTCCCGAATTTATCTCTGAGAACATCTTCTACCGCCTCGCTATGAAAGCGAAGAATGAGGTTGCAGAGAAATTTCAGGCAAAGGTAGCGGATGAGATTATTCCTTCCATCCGCAGGACCGGTGGCTATCAGGTACATATGCCGCAAGGAAAAGAACTTCTTGCATTGGCTGTTCTGGAAGCGCAGAGAACTATCGAGGCACAGGCTACGGAAATTGATCGCATGAAACCGAAGGAGATCTTTGCTGATGCGGTATCAACAAGCCACACCGCGATTCTGATTGGAGATTTGGCAAAGATTCTCAAACAGAATGGGATTGAGACTGGACAGAAAAGGCTTTTTGCATGGTTGCGGGAAAATGGTTTTCTGATTAAGCGAAAAGGAACTGACTGGAATATGCCGACACAGAAATCTATGGAAATGGGGCTTTTTGAGGTAAAGGAGTCCACGGTAAATAATCCAGATGGATCTGTGAGAATCAATCGAACCACAAAAGTTACGGGGAAGGGACAAGTATATTTTGTCAATAAATTTCTGGAAGTTATGGCTTAACAGGATGGATGTCCCCAGGAAACCGGTACATCCAGTGCTGCATACCTTAACGTAGAAAGGAGATGACGGGATGAGAGAACCTCCGAAAATTATCAACTGCATAGAGCTTGACGGAAAAGAGGTATTGTTTGAGGAACTGTCGGAGGAACAGCGGAGACAGGTTTCACAGATCCTTCTGGACAATTTCATGGCCGGATTGGGATACATAAGAAAGCAGCGGTCCGCCTGATGGCGGCCTGATCGGACAAGCAGGGAGGTGAGATAGGTGGACAACGGAATAGTGATTGCTGAAAGAGAGTGGAAAGCAGCGCTCCATCGGGCGGACAAGCTCCAGGGAGAGCGAGACGAAGCCCGCGGATGGTGTGCAGTACTGATCCTGATCATACTGATGCTGTCCATGGCTTTGGGCTATGTGTTGGCCCAGGGTGTGGTCTGAAGGAATATAGGAGGTGCATCATGAGCAGGCGCAAGAACGGCACTCTGCGGGCAGCCAAACAGTTGGGGATTAACCCTTATGGATGGGGCAATGGCCGCGGAATGGCCATGCAGAGTATGAAAAAGGCCCGCCGGCGGCAACCGGACAGGGCCATAAAGAAAATCTATAGCAGACGGGAGGTTATGGTCAATGAGATCGGAAGATGAGAAAAAAAGGATTCGTGAGGACATCCACAAGGCGCTGGACCTGGTGTTGGATATTAATGGACTGGAGATGAGGAAGAAAGAGTGTAGCGGGGACCTTCCGACAGCGTTCTTCCGGTTCGATGGACACACAGCAAGTGTTGACGTCCATGTTTACATGAGTGGGTGGTCTCTTGCTTCAAATTCAGAGGGGGGAGTTTGCTGGCACTTAGAACGAATGGGAAAAATATTAGATTGGCTGGAAGCGACAAAGAAAGCACTGGGGAACTGATATATTTGAGGTTACTTGAATAAGGAGGAAGAAGTTGTGGGAAGAAGCAGAGCCAAAAAACCAACAAGAAATCAGAAGGCTCAGATCAGTTCAGCTGGTCTGATTTCCAGAAACTGGCTGGTGCTGTCAGAGGATTCTGAGAAATTGCGATTGGTCAGCAAAAGATCAGGAACAACCAGGATTATAAAAAAAGGCCCGCCGGGTGCAACCGGAGAGGGCCAAAGAAAAATAATCACAGATCTATATTAAAACATTTGAGGAGGATAAGTCAATGGTAAAAGGGACTTTGGAGTTAAATGACAATGGAAATATTTCTGAGAAGGTAATCGAGGAATGTAACATGGCAATTGTCTTTGGCATCAAATCTATCGATGAGGGGGCAGAACTTCAGTGCATGTTACTTGGAGGGGACGGATGCGACAAATCATTGATGCTGAAAGTGCTCGCGGATGGAGTACTGCGTGTATTTACTAAAATAGAAGAAAATCCAGCAGGAAAGATGTTCCGAATTGCAGAATTTACCACGCGGTTGGCAGAGAACGCAACGCATACACTTCAGGACCCGATGGGAGCAGAGGATGAGGAGGAAGCAAGATGACCATGAAAATAAACCAGCGGGAAATCGAAAACGTCAAGCGGATTAAGGCAGTGAAGTTAAAGCCGGCGTCAAACGGCCTCACTATCATCGGAGGAGATAACAATCAGGGAAAGACTTCTGTGCTGGATTCTATTGCCTGGGCATTGGGAGGGGATCGTTACCGCCCTTCCCAGGCAGTGAGAGAAGGTTCTGTAATCCCGCCGTATCTGCACATTGTAATGAACAATGGCTTGGTAGTGGAACGAAAAGGGAAGAACAGTGATCTGAAGGTCACGGATCCCAGCGGAAAAAAGGCAGGGCAACAGCTCCTTAACGAGTTCGTGAACCAGCTTGCCCTGGACCTTCCGAAGTTCATGGAGGCCAGCGGAAAAGAAAAGACCCAGATCCTTCTACAGATCATCGGAGTTGGGGACCGACTGACGGAGCTGGAACAGGAGGAGAAACGCCTGTACAACGAGCGGCTGGCTATCGGTCAGATCGCGGACCGGAAACGGAAGTTTGCGGAGGAACAGGCCTACTATCCGGACGCTCCCAAGGAAATCGTGTCCGCGGCAGACCTGATCCGGAGGCAGCAGACGATTCTGGCCCAGAATGGGGAGAACCAGCGGAAACGAGAGAATCTGCACCGCCTGGAGCAGGAATATCAGCAGGTGACGGAAGAATTGTCTCGGCTGTTACGGCGCCAGACAGCCCTGGAAGAAGATCTCCAGACGGCCAGGAAGTCCGCGGAGGACCTGGCGGATGAATCAACGGCGGAATTGGAGCAGAGTATCGCGGAGATCGACGAGATCAACCGGAAGGTGCGTGCCAACCTGGATAAGGAAAAGGCGGAGGAAGATGCCCAGGACTACACAGACCAGTATTCCAGGCTTACGGCCAGGATCACGCAGATACGGGACGCCCAAACGGAGCTGTTAAACCACGCAGCCTTGCCCCTTCCGGGTCTGTCCGTATCAGAGGGAGAGCTGGTCTACCAGGGGCAGAAATGGGACAATATGTCTGGCTCTGACCGGTTAAAGGTAGCTACGGCGATTGTCCGGAAACTGAACCCTCAGTGCGGGTTTGTGCTGCTCGATAAGCTGGAGCAGATGGACATGAAAACCCTGGCGGAGTTCGGAGCCTGGCTGGAGCAGGAAGGACTCCAGGCTATCGCCACCCGCGTGAGCACCGGAGGGGAATGCAGCATCATCATTGAGGACGGGTACAGTAAAGATGAGGGTACCGAAAGGGTCCAGGAGGGTACGAAGGCCAGCAAGTGGAAAGCAGGTGAATTTTAATGAAGATTTTTCGGGGGAAACAGCCCAGCGCGAAAAAGGTTGTAGTGTATGGCCCGGAAGGGATCGGGAAAAGCACGTTTGCTTCCCGGTTTCCGGATCCGGTGTATATCGATACGGAGGGGAGCACCAAGAATATGGATGTGGCCCGGTTTGAAGCCCCTTCCAGCTGGACCATGCTTTTGGAGCAGGTGCGGTATGTGAAGGAACATCCGGATGTCTGCAGGACCCTTGTGGTGGATACGGCGGACTGGGCAGAAATGCTCTGTATTGATCATATCTGTGCGAAGTTCCATAAGGACGGTCTGGAGGAGTTCGGCTACGGGAAGGGCTATACCTATGTGCAGGAAGAGTTTGGCCGACTTTTAAATCTGCTGGAAGAAGTCGTAAAGGTTGGTGTCCATGTGGTACTTACTGCTCATGCGAAAATGCGCAAGTTTGAGCAGCCGGATGAGCTGGGGGCCTATGACCGCTGGGAGATGAAACTGACCAAACAGACGGCGCCGATGGTGAAGGAATGGGCTGACATGGTACTCTTTGCTAACTATAAGACCTTCGTGGTCAACGTGGACGGCCAGGGGGCCCAGAAGGGGAAAAATAAGGCCCAGGGAGGCTGCCGGGTGATGTACACCGTCCATCATCCCTGCTGGGACGCCAAGAACCGGTATGGCCTGGCGGAGGAGCTGCCCTTTGATTATGGGGAGATCGCCCACATCATGCAGGCAGCCGGAAACGTACCGGCGAACCGTCAGGAGGCTGTGGCCACAGAGCCCCCAGGGAACGGACCGGAACCGCCGGCCCCAAAGGAAAACCATACGGAGCCGGAGCTCCCGCCATTCATGTCCCAGGAGACCATGAGGGAGGAGCCAGCCCCGCCGCCCCGCGTTCCGGAAAAGGACAGGGCATCGGAGAATGCGGGGAAACCGGATGCCGCCCCCGCCGGTGGGATCCCGTCGAGCCTGCCGAAGAACATCCCAAAGGCCCTGCGGGACCTGATGGAGGCCAACGGGGTGGATGAGTGGGACATCCAGAACGTGGTGGCGGCCAGGGGGTATTTTACCGCGGATGTCCCCATTGAGAAGTACGATGTATATGAACCGGGGTTTGTCGATGCGGTCCTGGTTGGCGCATGGGACAAGGTCTATGCCGCCATCCGGGAGATGAAGGAAACGGATGCAATCCCATTTAATTAAGGAGGAAATGCGCAATGAATGAAGATTTAGGGAGAGAGATTGGCTGGGATGAGCCGATCGAACAGGAAGGGCAGGAGTTTGAGATCCTGCCGGCGGGAACCTATGAGTTTACGGTAGAGAGCATGGAGCGGGGCCGTTACCCTGGGAGCGAGCGGATGGCGGCCTGCAACTGCGCGAACCTGACCCTGCAAATCCGCAGCCCTAAAACAGGGGCTCTTTGCCGGGTGTTCGATACTTTATACCTCAATTCTAAGGCGGAGTGGCGCCTCAGCCAGTTCTTCCTTGGGATTGGCCAGAAAAAGAAAGGGGAGCCGCTGCGGCCCAACTGGGGGGCCGTGCCCACTTCCTGCGGAAAAGTAGAGATTGAGGTCCATGAGTATATGGATAAGAACGGGAAGGCCCGGAAGAATAACCGGGTGACAAAATATCTCCCGTATGAGCCGAAAAAGTTTGTGGCAGGTGAGTTTTAATGGAGCTGAGGCCCTATCAGGAAGAAGCGAAACGCGCCGTGTTTGATACCTGGGAGGCAGGGACGCTGCGCACCCTGCTGGTGCTGCCTACTGGTTGTGGAAAGACAATCGTATTTGCGAAGATCACAGAGGATTGTGTGCGCCGCGGGGATCGGGTTTTGATCCTGGCCCACCGGGGAGAACTATTAAGTCAGGCGGCGGACAAACTGTACAAAGCCACAGGGTTGCGGTGCGCCGTGGAAAAGGCGGAGGAGAGCTGCATTGGGAGCTGGTACCGGGTCACGGTGGGTTCCGTACAGTCCCTGATGCGAGAGAAACGGCTGGGACGGTTCACAGCCGATTATTGTACCGCCATCATTATTGACGAGGCCCATCACTGTCTATCGGATGGCTACCGTAGGGTACTGGACCATTTCCCGGAGGCGAAGGTGTTAGGGGTAACGGCCACTCCGGACCGCGGAGATATGCGAAATCTGGGCGAGGTGTTTCAGAGCCTGGCTTATGAATACACCCTTCCCAGGGCCATCCGGGA
>CALWEP010000151.1 GCA_944377325.1 uncultured Lachnospiraceae bacterium | reverse complement strand
GTGTGCAGGAATTCCTCCAGAATCTTCTCGATCTCCTCATCGGAAAACTCCTCGCCGATCTCGTCCCCCGATAATCCCGCGGAAACCTCGCTGTCCGATACCGGATCTTCCTCCGGCGCAGCCCATGTACAGAGGGAGAAGGAAGCCAGCAGCAGTCCTGCAGCCAGCACGGTCATTGCAGGCCGCAGCAGGCAGTTCTTCTTCATTGCAGCTCCATACTCCTCTCCATGGACTTTTCTTTTACAGGCCGTTTTCGTCTCTGTTCTCTCTCTGCCCCGAGGGACTCCGCCTCCATTTTCAGAAGCTCTTCATAGGTTACTCTGATTCTTAAGGGGCTGTCCTCTTTCTGCGGCTGGACTTCCTTGCTGTTCTGTTCCGGATATCCCCCCGCTTCCCGCTCAGCCCGTTTTTTTCTCAGAACGACCATTTCTTTTTCCCAAAAGGCCTTATTTTTTGGACTGTCAAAGTATCTCATTGACCGCCTCCCGCTTCTGCGCTGTCTTCCGCACTGTCCGCCGTTTCCTCCGCCTGCTGCTGGATCAGCACATTCAAGCCGCTGATCAGTGCGGAATTTTCCGGCGAAGCCTGCGCACAGTACTCCTCCCACACCAGGAACGGCAGGTTCTGTACCAGCATGCCGCTGTCGTCCAGATATGACTCTGCCTCCTCCTGGTAACAGAAAAATCCCTTGATCTCGCCTTTATTCAGGCTCTCCTCCGCCTGCCCGGCATCTGAAAAGCTGATGATTCTGATATTGCCGGATACTGTCAGCTCCTGCAGAGCCTCCTGACTGACGTTTCCGGAAACTCCCACGCTCTCACCGTCCAGGTCTGAGGCGGAGTTTACGTAATCTCCCGCCTTCGTCACCAGGTAGAGAAACCTCTTTCCGTAGGAAACGGAGGACAGGCAGCCTTTTGACCGGCCGTTTTCCGCCGTAAGGCCTCCCATGGCCAGATCCGCCTCACCGGATATAACCGCATCCAGCGCCTGTTCTCTGTCCATTATATGATATTCCACCTGTACGCCCAAGGCGTCCGCTGTCAGGCGGGCAAGGTCAGGTTCAATTCCCTCCGGCTGCCCGTTTACCGACTGAGCAAAGGGGGCTCCCGTCTCCGCCAGAGCCACCCGAAGCGTTCCCGACTCTCTCAGGGCGTCCAGGGGATCCTTTTTTCCTCCGCAGCCCCAGAGAAGGACGGCTCCTCCCAGCATCAGGGCCGCTGCCCCCAATTTTCTCTTCCATCTATTCATCACCGTCACCTCTCCTTTCAGACTGTAAACAATTCTTCCATTTCCTTGGAAGCCACAATATTGATTCCCGTTCGGCTGGTAGGCGAAGTAACCACAAACGCCCTGCCTCGTCCATTGTTCACAATCTCCTCCTGCTCGCTCTCATTGATCGCTCCCGCCTTTTCATAAAGTCTGCACAGATCGTGCATATCGTTGGGCGAAAGCGGGAAGATAAAGGAGTACTGACAGGCATTGATAATTGCCGTGGATTTTCTGGCCAGCTCCTCCGTTCCCACAAAGTCCGCAATGTTCTGCGTGATGATGATCTGCATTCCGTTGTATTTTCGGATACGCTTTGCCAGCTGGTACATAAAGTCCAGGGCAATGGGGAACTTGCTGTCAATGAATACGTGAGCCTCATCGATTACTACCACAATTTTTCTGGAAGCACCGTATCGAATATTGTAATCTCTGTTTTTAATAATCTCATTGTCCAGCCACTTCAGCACCAGAAGCATCTGAGCGTTGGCAATGGTATTGTTTTTATTCGCCAGCAGAGACTGGAAGTTGAACACAATAAAGTTTTCCATGGTGGATATGGAAGCCGGGCCGTTCCAGAGAATGGAGTTTCTTCCTCCTGTGGCAAATTTGGAAATATAGTTTAGCAGTACGCGGAGGTTGTTCTTGCTGTAGTCTCCGCTGGCCATCTGGAAGTCGCTGAGGATCTGATCGTACAGATCGTCAAAAATAGGATAATCCTCCGGCGTCAGCTTGCTCAGGTCCGTGTCGGCATCAATTCCCTTGGCCTCATACATCCGGATCGTCAGGTTGTTCAGATATTCCAGGGCATCCGATTCGATTCCCGGCAGAATCTGGCGGTAAAATTCCTCCAGGAACTGCAGGTGAGTGGAAAAGCTGGTATTGACGCCGTCATCCCCCTCCTCCTCGTCTGACAGGGAGGTGATAATATGGAAGGGATTCAGGCGGCCCTGGGTGGCGCTTCCCACATCGATAATTTTGCCGTTCAGGTTTTTCGCCAGACCGTAATACTCGTTTTCCGGGTCCAGAATAAATATTTTGCTGTCATCTGCCGCCAGATTGGCCAGCAGAGTTTTGGTCGCATAGGATTTTCCGCTTCCTGACTTTCCGATGATCACCATGTTGCTGTTTACCCGCTCTCTGTTTCTGGTGAAAAAGTCCACAAACACGGGCTTGTCTCCGTTTCTGCCGATGCAGAAGCCGTTGGGATCGGAAAGGCTCTTATTGACAAAGGGGAATGCCGCAGCCACCGAGCTGGAATGAATTCCCCGGCTGGAACGATAAAAAGCGTCATATCCTGATACTGCGGAAGAGACGTAGGCCTCAAACTGCTGCATAAAGTTGTCCGAGTTCTTAAAGCCCTCTTCCGAAAGCATTCTCTTCAGTCTCTTCTTCATGCTGGCTGCGCCCTGAGACGCCGCCTTTTTCCTTCCGGCCTTGGCCATGAGCATCTGCTGAGACAGCTCATAATCGTAAGCCGTCACATAGATGTTCACATCCAGCAGGGTCTCCACGTCGCTCTGAAGCAGGGACAGCACCTCCGCCAGCGTATCCACATGAGTCTGCAGCTCCATCAGGCGGCTGGTCTTTCCTGTGGAATTAGCCTGCTCCCGCAGCTCGTCAATGGCTCTGTCGATCTGACGGATGCCCTTGTAGCGGTCAACCGTCCTCATCTTCATTACCACTCTCGTGCCCAGCGAGTTGAACAGGGAATTTCCCCAGGCATTTCCCACCATAGTGGGATAATCGGTAATTCGGAAGGTGTGGGTGAGCAGCTGGTCATAGCTCACCGTTCTTCCGGTAAAACGGATCTCGTCCGGAAGAATCCAGTCCATATAGTTTTCCGGCGAAACCTGCCGGATTTCCCTCTCGTCGAAATCCTGTACGTAATTGTATTTCAGGAATACAGCCAGCTCCTTTTCCGAAAGAACGTGACATTCCATCTCATTGGAGCGCATGGTCTCCACCATGCCGTCCGCCTGGTTTTGGAGCATATCCCGGTCATCGCTGAAAAATACCATATAGTAAAAAGGCACGTACACTTTATCCCGATCGTTGAGCTGCCGGATCTGTTCCATCCGCTCATAGACGATCTCCACCCTGGTGGTCAGCTCCTCCTCGCTGAGAAGGCCGTTTATGTATGCCTCTTTCAGTTCCTGTATCTTTTTCTCCTCCGTGGCTATGTAGCTGTCATACAGCACCGGCCGCTCCAGCTTCACCAAAGCTGCGGACTCCGATCCTGTAATGGTACGGAGAACGGAACCGAATACCTGGTCGATCATTTGGTTCTGCCGCTGGAGAGTGTAAAAGCGAAATTCCACATCGGGAATCTCTACGGCAATGCCCCAGTACCGGCCGCCGTACTCGATGAAATTTCCGCTGATTCCCGTAAACGGAGTGATGTCTGCCACAGTCGGTTCCTTTTTCACCGCTTCCTTCCTGAACACCTTGTGTCTGGCCATACATTTGGCAAATCCGTATACCATCATATAGGCCTTTTCTCCCTCCACGGGGACAACCAAAACTGCCGTCAGGATTGCCATGATCAGACTGAGCCCGTAGCGGAACGGAAGATTGGAAAAAAGGATGGAAACCACAATCATGATTCCCACAAGGCCAACTCCCACGTCCGGGACTTCAATGCCTTTAAAAAATTCCATCGCAACCTTTGTTTTTTTCGGTATGATTCTCATGATTTACTTTCTCCTCCGCCCTTTTCCCCTGCTGATCCCTTGGAATCGGATTTTCCCCGAAGGGGCTGATTCAGATCAAGGTCCAGCTTCACCGGGCCCTTTCTTCCTTCCGTGCGGACTCCGGCGGAAATTTTGCTTTCCTGCGGCTGACTGCTTCCGGCTGTTTTCTCCCTCCAGTCGGCCCGGTAGTTCTCCACTCCCAGGAAGGAATAGGTCTTGCCTCCCTCAGCATCCACATGGGACTGGTACAGTCCTCCTAAAATGCTCTGGGATACAAACTTTCCGTTTTCATCCCGCTGCACATGCTTTCCTATAATGGGAACGTCCGTAACCCGCAGCTTGCCGTCTCCGGACGATGCCTGCGCCCGCACAACTCCCGGGATGTGGAGGTTGGTCAGTTTCCTTCCTCCGTCGGCTCCGCCTTCGATCTTCGCAATTCCGGGAACGGAGAATTTGGTTACTCTCCACTTTCCGTCGCTTCCCTTTCCCACGCTGAGCAGCGGGGTAATGCTTCTGCTGACGGTCATTCCCTTGCTGTCCCGAACGGTGGAACCCAATCCTCCCAGATAACGTCTGGTGCTGGTTCCGGCGGCCTTGTCATCCTGTCTGGAATACAGGCCGAAGCCCACGCCTATCCGTGTGCGCTTTCCCTCCTCTTTTTCTGAGGAATACAGACCCTTCAGCACGCTTCTGGAGCCCGTTCCCTTCGGTGAGCTGCTGCTGGAATAGAGACCTCCCAGGAGCTTTTTCTCCGAAACGCCTCCCGCTCTCTGCTTCTTCTCATAAAGCCCCAGCGGAAGCCGCTTGGACCGGAGCAGCTTTGCGCCGCTGCCTCCTGCGGAAAGACTGCCGGACTTGGAGCCGCGGAAAGCCTGACTGTCGGCAGCCGCGCTCTCCTTCTTTTCCCCGCTGTCCTTCTTGCTTCCCATATTTCTGGCCGCACCCATAAGCGCCGCCTTTCCTCGTCCGATCAGCTGTCCGGCTGTCGCTCCGAACAGCGCTCCGCCTACCATATTGCCGGTCATCATCTCGGACTGTCCGGCCTGCTGGCTCAGCAGAGAAGTAACCATGGGTCCCATCTTATAGACCGCCCAGGCGCCTCCGGCCATAAAGAAGAGCTTCACAAAATACCCTGCTTCCGGACTGCTCCCCAGATCAAACTGAATGGAATTGTCCATAACCATGGGCACCAGCATTAGATACAGCCTCATGGCAATCACCGAACCGAAGCCGGTGAAGCATTTGCCGATAAACAATTCCCGCCAGCGGGAAAACTTTTCTCCGTCATCCAGCGGCATCATGGCCACAAAATAGGGAGAGACAATATAGAGGAGCAGGACCTCAAAGATTCTCTGAATAAAAATAATCAGACAGATGGCCAACGTGAAAATGACAAAAATACTGATGATAAAGCCTATGAGATAGTCAAACTCAGCCAGCTTGAACACGTCCGTCACTTCACTCATTTTTGCGTAGTTTTTCGTCCCCGTATAGAACGGATACCGCACGATATCCGCCGAAGATCCCAGCTTTCCGTTGATGGCGCTGTTGGCCGAAGACAGGTTATAAGCGTCATTCTTCGCCGCATTCATGGATACGATCACAAAAATGATGCGGGAAAGGTTGAAGTCCTGTCCGTTTCCTATGGCAAAGGAAACTCCCTTCAGGATCACCATGGAAAGCTTCAGAATGAAATAAGTAAAAAACGGAATGGTAAACAAGGATATGAACGTTTTAAAAAACGCGGAAAGAACCTTGGATACCGGCCGTTTATTTTCAAAGTCCAGGTCAAAGGAGGATCTTGCCGTGGCAATGATGGTCAGCACCAGCGCGATAGCCAGTCCTCCCAGGGTGAGAGACCAGAACAGGGTACTCACCGATTTCTGCTGAAACAGCACCTCCAGGAGGGGACCTGTCACCGTCCCTTCCGTGGTGACATAGCTCACATCCTTCAAGCCGATAAATGTATCAAATGCCGTTTCCAAATACTCAATCAATTTCAAAAGAGCGGTCAGCATCAAATAATACTGCGTACAGACCAGCTGCTTCCACAGATCGATCAGGAAACTGATCGCCGTCTCCAGGACCGGCATAAGAACCGGAGCAAGAACATTCTCAAAAATAAATGAAAACACCGTGCTCAGAAGATTGGAGATAAAGCTGAATACCGGGCTGAGTATCTTTGAAAAAACCCAGTCGGCGATCTTCTGAAACAATCCCAGATATACTATTTCCATATATTCTCACCCCCTACTTCCCAGTAAATTTCTGTTTATCCGCCTCATCTCCCGCGCCCTGAACCGCTCCCATGGCCTTGCCGGCAATCTTGCTGCCGCTGAGCAGAGCGCTGGTTCCTCCCGTAGCCGCCGCCATTCCTGCGGAGGCTGCCGTGCTGACGGCTCCCGTCACCATTCCGGTGAGGAATGCCGCTGACTCCCTGGCCGCCTGAGCGGCTTCCGGATTCAGAATCTGAAGGATCAGATGCTGGCTCTTGTAAACTGCCCACGCTCCGCCGATGACAATGATCATTTTCAGAACCATGTTGATGGTATCCCCATTGGGCAGAGACGTATCGTACAGAATCAGATTGTTTCCCGCGAGAGCCGGAACCAGCATCAGGTAGTATTTCATGGCAAAAACCACTCCGAAGCCGGAAAAGAACTTTGCCACAAAAAGCTCACGCCATTTTCTGAACATCATGCCGTCATCCAGCGGAATGGTAGATGCAAACAGCGGAGAAATCAGATACAGCAGAAGGATCTCAAAAAGCCTCCTGATAAACAGCATCACCGCTCCCGTAAGCACCAGAATCATGGTAACCGCACAGGTAAAGCCCAGTACAAAGTTCACATTTCCCGAGTGGAAATCGTCCTGGACCTGAGAAAAATCTCCGTAATCCTTCTCTCCCCGGAGATAAGGCCCTCTCTGGGCGTCGGAGAGCGAAGGATTTCTTCCTTCGCTGACTCCCGAATCTGTTTCTTCCAGGGGATCCCTTTCCTCCGTGGTTGCCTTGTCCGCGTCCAGAACGGACATGAGGAAAATCAGGGTTCCCGGCGTGGTATCCTCAGTTCCCATAGCTACGTTGAAGGCAACGCTGGCCTGCCTGGTCACCGCCGTGGATGCCTGAAGCAGGGCTATGCACAGAAACGGAATCAGCATGAAATTCAGAGCCGCCCGCATTCCCGCCGCCAGAACCTTGCTGATGGGATTTTTATCCTCCAGAGCCATATCCGATATGGACTTGGCCGTGCGGTAAATTGTAAAAATAAAGCAGATTCCCACCGCCAGAACCGTAATGTAGGCAAACGCCTTGGTCACCACGCTCATTTCCAGAAAAGCGTCCAGCAGGTAGGTTTTCTTGTTTTCCACCGTTACGGTGGTCACTCCCGCAAAAACGTTGAATATGCTGCAGAGGAAGTCCACCAGCTTGCACAGGTAGGTCAGCCCCAGAACCAGCCAGTCTGCGTACATGAACCAGATCACGCGGAGGAAAAATTTGCTTGCCACCTCCAGAATCTCCTGCAAAACAGGAGCCAAAACATTTTCAAATATTTCTGTCAGAATATCCTGAAGCAGCTCGATCATGGATCAGTTCCCCCCTTTCCCGTATCTGAAATCTGTCCTGCATTACCGTATTTTCATGTTTCTTTTCGTGTAACGGACAAAAACGACTGCGCCTGCAATCAGAAGAATCACAAGAATAATGGCAAACACTGCGTAGAAGTTCATCTGATAGGCCAGAGAAAATTCATATGTGCTCTGATTGCCCGCATAATCCGTCAGGATCAGCTGATATTTTCCCGGACTGTTGATCTCCGTCCCCTTCAAGGTCTGAGGTTCCCCGCCGTCTTTGATCAGCTCGGCAGTCTCCGTATCCTGCGATATCTGAAGGATCGTCGCTTTTCCCTTGGAAACAGCCAGCTCCGCCTCGGGAGCAACGCTGTCTTTTGTCAGCGCGATCTCAAAGGTCTCTCCCGTTTCTCCGGAAAGGAGAATCTCATAGATCCCGTCGTTCTCCATCCGCACGTACCGCTCATGCTCCGCCGGCATCATTTCACCGTTATATACCGCCTGACTCACCGTCATTCCCATGGGAGCCGTATACAGGTTCTCCCCGTTCGCATAGGCTCCGACGGAAAAGTGGAACACCGACCCTCCTGTCTCCAAACGGTAATCTCCCTTGTCCTTCAGCACATTTCCAGAAACATATTCCAGGATTTCTCCGTCTTTATACAGAGAGAACTGAGTTCCGTCCTCCAGGTAGAGAACCGCATCTCTGCATGCCCGGATTCCCTCCGGAACAGTAGAGGAAAATCTGGTTCCTCCGGCCGTAAAAATGTCATACCGTCCCGTGGAAGGATTGTAGGACTGGGAAACTCGTCCGGAAGTCTGCCCTCCTTCAGTCTCTGCTTGGCCATCTTCCCCGTCCTCAGCCGCCTCCGTTTCGCCCTCCTGATCGGGAACATCCTGAGAAACCTCCTCTGCGGGAACGGTCTCTTCCACCGCCTGAGTTTCCTCCATCTGTTCCTGCCAGAGGCTGGAGCCTCCGCCGTAAAAGTCAGAAATCTCCGGCTCCGTGGGATTTATCCCCGTCACGCCGGCTCCATAAGCCTCCGTCTCAGGCTCCGTCTCCTGAACCGGAAGCTTTTCCTGGATCCGGAAGCGGAACACCGCTTTATACTCCGTCTGCCGGGAAAGGGGCAGCTCCGGATTGGTCACTCCGGAAAGCTTCAGAACATAAGTCCCTTTCTCTCCCACCATCTGGCCGGATGCGTACGCTATTTCGATTCCGTCTTTTTCCATGGTCCAGGTGAGATTGGCCGGAATGTCCACATACACCGGACTGTCGCTGAATCCTCCGTTTCCCACGTTGCTGTAAATGAAAAACAGACCGGCCATAGACTCTTCATATGTACCGTATTCTTCGTGATACTGCTCCGTAAGGGTGACTTCCTTTACTCCCGGCACCGAGGAATTGATCGATTCTTCCTCCGTTACCTGGCTCACCACTCCGGGGCCGTTTAAGACGTCCTGGTCCTCATCCTCATAACGGGACGAAGAAGTTCCGTCGCTGCTCCCGCCGTAATTATAATAGGTTACCTGAGCGGCTGACTGAACCGGCGCCCCCAGGGCAAAGCAGGCCGCCAGCAGGACGATCCCTCTTTTCCTTATTTTCATACCTTTCCTCCCTACTCAGCCATCTCCGCAGGCTCTTCTTCTCCCTCGGCTTCCAGCACAAGATAATTTCTTTCTCCCAGATCGTAGAACACCTCGTCTCCAAAGAAGGCATTCATGCGCACGTCCGTCAGATCCATGGTTCCCATCTGATAAAGCGGGCACTTATAGCTGGGCGTAAACTTTGTCTTCAGCGGGTAGTTTCCAAAGGTTACGATAATGGCATTTCCCGTATCCGTCTTGTTGTTCAGCTTCTGCAGCTCCGAAGGATAAATCAGAGGACGGGTCTGAAGCTGACTGGAAACGTTGATATTTCCCGCCTTGTCTCCCATGCTGCTGGAAACGCTGGAAGTGGAAACCGTCATATTTCCGCAGAGTTTGGAGAATTCCTCACAAGTCTCAATATCATTGGACCCGATGAACATCTTCATACCGCAGTTGCTCTTTACAATGTTGGCCACCGTATCCCCGTATACGTTGTTTAACTGGGCATAAGACTGCACTACCATGTTGAACCAGATCATTCTGCTTCGTCCTACGGTGATCATCTTGTCAAATTTATCAATCTTAGGCATGTTTCCGAACTCATCCAGAATGAAGTATACATTTCTCGGAAGACTCAGGTCCTCTCTGGAAGATGCCACCTTAATCAGCGCCTTATAGATGCAGAGGATGAATACGGCGGCAAGGGCATGTCTGGTATCCTTCTCATCCGGTATTTTCAGGAACAGAGCCGTAGGCAACTCCGCAAACTGAGCCGG
The DNA here is from genome assembly GCA_944377325.1 of uncultured Lachnospiraceae bacterium. Taxonomy (GTDB): domain Bacteria; phylum Bacillota; class Clostridia; order Lachnospirales; family Lachnospiraceae; genus Lachnoclostridium_A. Next base: position 13,701 of record CALWEP010000151.1, on the reverse strand, counting down.
ATCGATGTCCGTATCGGAAGTCAGAGAACAGAGGCCCTCGTCATTGAACATGGACATCTTGTCAAAAGCAATGGACATATAGCTGGCCAGAGTGCTTTCCGCAGCAGACAGAACCTGCTTGGAAAGGCCCACGGCCTTGGACAGGGGCGAGCGTCCCTTAAAGTAGTTTCTCAGCTCCTCATAATCGTTGTCGGAATTTCCGATGGCTTTATTGATATTGTAGAAGCAGAATTTCTCCCTGGTCATTTCCAGCTCCGGCTTCTCGCTGTCCTCCAGCATTGCCAGACAGACCGCCATGATAATGGATCTGGCGCCCTTCTCCCACACCGGGTCGTCCTTGGATTCGATGGGGCAGAGCACGCTGATCAGGTCGTTTAAGTCCTCATACATCTCGTCATAAATTTTCTGCTTGGCCACCTTGATAAGCACCAGCAGCTTTTTCCTGTGAGCGTATGCCTTCCCTTCGTATTCGTACCACTCTTCTCCGTATTCCTCTTTGGGATCCACCAGCTCCAGGCCGCTTCCGTCCACGCTGTCCCGTCTGATGTAAATCTCGTTCCCCGTCTTTAAGTACTCCTGATAACGGTCGTAAATATCTCCCAGGGGATTCCAGCGGAAGGAGCTGTAGGGGTCTCTCAGATCCAGAACCATGGTTTTGTAGCCCCGCCTGCTCAGCAGGCCGCTGTGAAGCTGAAACAGCTCGCCCTTCGGGTCCGTGCAGATCATGGAAGAGCCGGCCGAGGACTGAGCCAGGATCTGAATCATGGGGTTGATAAAGGTGGTGGTTTTACCGCTTCCCGTAGAACCGATGATCAGACCGTGCATAGGCGATGCCAGGTTGATGTTCAGCTCTTTTTTCTTTTTATCATAGAGGGCGTATACGGGAACGCCGTCTTTTTTCGAGTCATTCAGCTTGGTGAATCGATAGGGGGCGAAGTTGAAGTCCTTCTCCTTATCGGTCATAAACCGGGAATTTTCCAGATTGCTTTCAAAATTCTCCGTTTTTCCCTTCATGAGCTTTTTGGCCCGTTTGGCCGACGGCCTGGAAAACAGCAGAACGCAGAGAACGATCATCGCCAGCACGCAGGCCCCGTAGAGATACACTTCCGGGCGAAGCAGCACTGCCGGCGCCAGCAGCAGGGAAAAGTCCCCTGTCTCCAGGGCTGCCGGAAGGCAGTACAGCAGCATGCCGGTCAGATAGCCCAGCAGAACAATTCCCAGCAGAGCCAGCAGAACCGTACGTATTATTTTCTTAATCATATACCTTTTCCTCCTTGACGTAGCATCTGTAGATAAAGGCTGCCGCAGCTCCGGCCGCAGCACCGATCATGCATACCTTCCAGCAGCTGCCGAACAGCAGCTGTTCCCAAAAAGCCGATCCGTTGATGACGGAAATCGGCAGGGCCGCCAGATTGAATCCTATGTGAAATATCATGGAATAAAAAATATTATCTTCTCTCAAGGCTATCCGCGCCAGCAGCAGTCCCATGGCAAACGCATATAGAATCCAGACGGGATTCACATGGCATACCGCGAAAAAAGCGGCGGAGATGAGAACTGCCTGCTTCCTGCTGAACCACCCTTCCAGGCGGCGGATCATAAATCCCCGGAATACCAGCTCCTCCATAACCGGCGAGAGAATGATATTGGTAATAATCACCAGAAGCCGGTCATAGCCGCCGTAGGCTGCCGAGGTGGAAGCCGTATAATCGCTCCACAGCCAGCCCAGCCGGGAAAGCAGGGTAAGAACCGCTGAAATCGTCAGGGAGGCGCACACTCCCATACCGGCCAGAAGCGCCAGCTTCTTTCCGCCGCTCCGGTCTAATTTCGGAACGGCAAAGGCAACCTCCTGAAATACCTGCTCTCTCCGCCGCTTTAAAAAAAGCCAGAGGCAGAAAAGCGCTCCGATCGCATAATAGAAGCTGCCGCTCTCTCTGGCGATCTCCGCTGCGGTCCTGTTTCCGAAAAACATTCCGATCCCCATGAGAACAGACGGCAGCAACAGATAGAGCATGGCCGGGCGGAACGCCCGGATCACAACCGTGCCGGCAGCCCACAGCCTCTGCTGCCGGCTTAAGTCATCATTCCTCAAAATTCAAAACGGAACTGAAGCCCGTCACTTCAAATATTTCCATAATCTGAGGCGCCACATGGCAGAGCACCATGCTGCCCTCTCCCGCCGCCCGGATCTTCTTCTGAGCGGACACAAACACCCTTAACCCCACAGAGGAGATGTATACGGTGTCCTCCATGTTGATAATCAGCTCCTTTTCCCCGTCAGCCAGATACTTTTTCAGCTGCTTATCCAGCTCAGGAGCCGTGGTCGCGTCTATTTTTTTTGCCGTTTTCAATTCGATCATACCGTTTAACCTACCCTTTTTTATTAATAAAAAATGGAAATTCTCCCATCATCCTATCGTATTATGTTATCTTTTACCACATCCAAGGTCAATGAAAACTACGCCAATGGCTCTTTTTCATCACCCAGTGGTCATGGCTCCTTGCTTTTCTTTCCGACAAATATATATTATTATTGTTATTATTCAGAACAGTATGATCTGCCGCAAAAGGAGGGCCGGAAACATGAATTACAATACCCATTATAATAAGGAAGATTTGTATAACGCAATTCCCGTTTCCTGCCTTCCGGAGCATCCCGTAGCCCGTACGTTTCCTGCCAGGATCAGCCAGTGGCCGGCCCTGTCCCAGTTCTTTTCCCAGTGGGCGGAAGAAAACGGATGTCCTTCCTCCAGCGCCCTCCTTATGGAAATGGCTCTTGAGGAACTGTTCACCAATACGGCAAGCTACGGATATCCCCAGGGAGAAGGCTCCGTCCTGGTTGTTCTTTCCGTTTCTCCCGAAGGAAACTTTCAGGTGATTCTGGCTGACAGCGGGATCCCTTTCGATCCTTTAAGCCGTCAGACCCCTTCCGTAAGCCTCCCCATCGAGGAGAAGCCTGTGGGAGGTCTCGGCATTCATATGGTAAAGCAGTTCATGGACCATGTGGAATACCACAGGCATTTGGACTGCAATATTGTTGTATTTTCAAAAAGCGCTTCGGCGCAGTAGATAAGGAGGAGACCCTATGAAAAATCCCCAGTTCTCCAGAGAAGATTACGAAGCCCTGGTTTTTTCCGAGGAAGACCGGATACCGGCCGCAGCTTCCGACAGTCAGGAAGCCGACGTGCCCGAGCTCCTCTCCCTTACAGGAGATGACGGTATCGTCCGCAGCTTCTTTCCCCTGGGAGTCTTTACTGTAAACAACAGCTCCTATATGATGGTCTGCGATGCGGATCATCCCGAGGGAGACGCCCATATGATCCGATTTACGGTGAACGATGACGAAACCGTGGATTTCCATATGCTGAGCGAAGAAGAGTTTCACTCCGTCATGGAGGATTTCGAAGCATTTATGACTCATCTTCCCCCGGAGGAAGAGGAATAACCTCTTCCGACCGGCCGCGGTTCTTCATGTATTCCGCCATAAGCCGGCGGAATCCGGCCTTTCTCCTTCTGGAAACGGGGATCCTTGCCCCGTTTGTCATCACCAGCTCCTGACGCTTTATTTCTTTCACCATGGCTATATTGGCCACAATATCCCGGTAGCACTCCACAAAGCGCTCATCCCTGCACAGCGTTTCCGAAATCTCTTTAATGGGATTTCGGATTTTTATGGCCTTTCCGGATATCAGGTGAATGTATGTGGTTCTCCGAATACATTCCACAAAAATAATATCCCGGTAAAACAGAGACTGGAGATGGCCGCCCATGTCCACTTCCAGGCATTTGTCCTCCTCTGCCTTCAGAACAAGCTCCATCACATCCGCAAGCAGCTTTTCCGACTCGCTCCAGGATTTCAGAATATAGCGGAAGGCTCCCACCGTATATCCCTCAAACACATACTCCTGATGATCCGTATAAAAAATAATAGGGATCTTTGGATTTTTTTTCCTGATTTCCCGGATCTTCTCCATGCCGTTTCTGTCCGGAGCCCCCGGATCAATGACCAGCGCTTCGAAATTTTCGCCGGAAAATCCCTCCAGAAATTCCTCAAAGCTTTCATACCCCAGAACAAAGCCGCTGTCCGAAGGCATGCGGAAGCAGCGTTCCTCCAAAAGTCCTTTTATTTTTTCCCGGTATTCCGGGTCCTCATCAATGATTGCAACAATCATCGCTTTTCACCTCCCCCGACTTACACACGTCTTCCCGCGATCTCCCTTCTGTTTTCGCTTGAGCTTCGGCACCCCTTTGTGCTACACTATAATACGCCCGGATTCCGCCGCAGGGCAACGCCTGCGCCCTTCTCCAAAAACAGCAAGAGGAACGGAGAATTTGTTTTCAAAATATAGCATTGAAGAAAAAAGAAAACAATCGCTTCGGGGCAAAATGACATTTTACACGCCGAATGATAATGTCAAGTAAATTTTTTATCTTTAGAAAGGGGCATTTTTATGCATTATGCCATAGTAGAGGACCTGGAAACCGATCAACGACATCTTATGGAGCTGATCCGAAAGATCTCCGAAGAAAACGGCGAGCAAGCGGACTTCTCCTGTTTTCCCAGCGGAGAGCTTTTCCTTGCCTCTTTCCACAGAGGGCTGTACAGCGCCGTCTTTCTGGACATCGCGCTGGGCAGCGGACATATGAGCGGCATAGAAGCCGCTGAAAAGATGCGGAGCGCTCACGATCGGACTCCCGTTATTTTTACCACCACCGAATCCGGCTTTGCTCTGGACAGCTATAAGGTCCATGCCCTGGACTATCTGATAAAGCCCGTTCGGGAACAGGATCTGAGCTGGTGCCTGAAGGAACTTCAGAACCGCCTCCCCTCTCCCTCCCTTATTGAAATTCAGGAAAGCAGCGGTCAGGGAATCTCCGCTTCCCGCGCCATCGTTCTGGATGATCTGCTCTATGCGGAAACGGTCCGTCACGGCCTTATCATCCACACGGTCCGGGACGAGATTCATACCAGACTGACCTTCTCCGAGCTGGTGAACCTGCTTCCCAAAAGCGGACGCTTCTATGTGAGCGGCCGGGGGCTTCTGCTGAATTTTTCCCAGGTGAAAACCATACGCAATACGGGGGAGGTATTTTTAAAAGACGGCCGGACAATCTTCAGTCCGAAAAGAAGGATCAAGGAAACTCAGACCGCTTTTTCTTCCTATATATTTGACTCTCTGCGCCAAAGAAACGAAGGAGGGCATTCCCTATGAATGAGACTCTGTTTATCTCCGCATTTGCGGCGGAGCTTCTCAATATGCTGCCTTACCGGATTCTTTCCTACTACCCGCTCCGCAGACAGCTGCGTTTTTCCTTAAAAACCGTAGCTCTGATCATGGGGCTGACCCAGTTCATACAGTGCGCCATATTCGCATACCTGACCGTCCAAGGGTATTCCGTACGGTCCACGGATTTTATTTTCGCAGCCTCCTGCTTTTTGATTTATTTTTTATGCATCAGCGCCGATCCCTGGAAACTGCTGTTCCTCTATATTTTCAATTTTGACTATGTAACGCTGGTAAGAGGGCTGGGCATTTTCACCGAGAGCGTTCTGTTCCGCTCTCCCACCCTGACTTTCACCACGCTGCGCAGCGCCCTGATCATTTTTTTCTATTTTCTGGTCACCGCTCCCTTCATGCTGATCTTCTTGCGCAAAACTCAGGACCGGGTTTTTCAGACGGACTCTCCTCTTTTCTGGAAAACCGTTTGGCTGATGCCCGCCTTCACCACCGCGATCGTCCTGATGTTTACCTACAGCCTCTCTCCGGAATATACCGCACAGCTGCGCTTTCTTCTGGCCAGACTGCTGCTCCTTCTGGGCATCTTTGTGGTCTACTACACCCTGCTTCACGCCCTGGACGGAATCCGCCGTCAGGCTGCCCTGGAAGAACAGACCGCCCAGCAGGAAGCCCTTCTTTCTCTCCAGAGAGCTCAGTATCAGCAGCTGACCAAGCACATATCGGAAGTGATTCAAGCCCGCCATGACCTGAGGCAGCATCTTCGAATCATTCGCACCTACCTGAAGGATCAGCGGACGGACCAGCTTGCAGAATACATTACCCAGTACGAGCAGAGCCTTCCTCCCGATATCGAGCTGACAGTCTGCAAGAATTTCGCCGTCAATACCATCGTCTGCTATTTTCGGGAAGAAGCCAGAAAAGCGGGAATTGATTTTTCCATCTATCTCAATCTTCCGGAGCGCCTCGCCGTCAATGAAGCGGATTTCTGCTCCGCAGTGGGAAATCTGCTGGAAAACGCCCTCCATGCCTGCAGAAAGGTCACGGATACGAAGCCGTTCATCCGGCTTCGGGCCGAAGAGGATTCCGGCCGCATCGCTTTGGTGGTTGACAACTCCTGCTCTCAGCCCATTCAGCGGCAGGACGGCCGGATCCGTTCCACCAGCCATGAGGGCCCGGGAATCGGAACTGCCTCCATCTGCGCCGTTGCCGAACGGTACGGCGGAACCGCCCGGTTCCAATATGAGAACGGAACGTTCTATGCCTCCGTCCTGCTGTTTTCCAACCGACAGTCCCAGTCTTCCGAGGACTCTTTTTCCGCCGAAAAGGCCCCTCATTAATATAGGGGCCTCAACCTGAGAAAACTACGCACCAAAAAATCAAATTTTGCAGAAATAGGGGAAAAAATGTTTTCGTTCCAGCACGCTGAGCAGTACGGCTGCGGCGGGCATGGCATAAGCAATATACTGGGCAGCCCCTCCGTAGGTGACAAGAAGGTTGTACACGCCGTGGAAAACGATGGCTGCGCCCAAAAGCCCCATCGTTCCCGCAATCTTCAGCCACTCCCTCTGCCACACGTAGATCATTCCCCAGCTGATGACAGCTCCGCAGACAATGTGCATCGCTCCGGCTCCGAATCCGCGGATCAGAAGGAAATTCAGCTCCTCCGCCCCATGCTGGATCAGATAGCAGATATTTTCAAAAGTGGCAAAACCTGCCGAAACGGTAAATACGGAGGCTTTGATCTGGTCCGGCTCCGGAGAGAACACCGTCAGGTAAAACAGCAGCGGAAGCAGCTTCATGGTTTCCTCCACCACCGGAGTGATCTCCGCCGCGGCGTGCAGAGTATCGGCTCCGTAAAACGCCGCAAGAAAGGTGTTGATATAGGCCGACAGCACGCACACTCCCATGCCCGTAAGGGAAAAGATAAAAAAGCGCAGATATTTCTTTCCCATGCACAGAGCCGCTACCAGAAGCGGGGCCGCTATGCAGGCAAAAATATTTTCAATATAGGTCATCCTCTCCCTGTTCCTCCTGTCTGTTCCTCTTCTGCATTTCAAAAGCCGCGGCAGCCACGCAGACTCCCAGCACGAAGGAAATCACACCCATCACCATATATCCCGCCATTCCGCTGCCGCTGAAAATACTGCCGGCCATGGCCATGCTGCCGAATCCTTCCGGCACGATTTTCTGTCCAAGAGCCGGAAAGAGGGCCGACAGCCCTGCAATGCAGAAAATGCATGCAGCGGCAGAGGCAGCCACAAAAAATCGTCTCCGGCTCTGCCTCTTCTGTCTCTCCATCTCTCTCAGCCTTTTCTTTACGGCAGTTACCCGTTCCTCATTACTCCGCATAGACAATCCCCTCTTTTTCCAATCTTTTTCTCAGTGAATTTCTCCCTCTGTATACCAGATCGGCAATCTGCTTGACGGATTTCCCCATAGTTGCCGCCGCTTCCCTATGGCTCATTCCTTCAAAATATACCAGATACAGCGCCTCTCTGTATTCCTCCTTCAGCTGCTTCATGCATTCCTTCAGGATCTGATTTCTTTCCTGTGTTTTCATGACCTCCTCTATGAGCATTTCGCTTTCCGGCTCCTCTGCCAGCTGGTCCAGGCTCAAAAACAGACGCCTTCTGCTCTTTCGCCGAAGCGCCATGTGTCTGGCCGTTTTATAAAGATAGGCTTTCAGACAGCCGTCCCGGATATGAGGCCTCTTCGTAAAAAGATAGGAAAAGGCTTCGATCATCAGATCCTCCGCCTCATGGACATCATACAGATATCCGTTTATATACAGAGTGAGGGAGCTTCCGTATTTTCTCACCAGCTCCTCCAGCCCCGATTCATCGCCATTCAGATAACGGCGGTAGCATTCTTCATCCGTCATTTCTGCCGCCTCCTGTTCCATTTCTGTGTATCTGCGGACGATCCTCTTTCCGCCGGACTTCCGGCTTCACAGGGAGAATCCTCCTCCGCTCTCTGATTCTAACATATTCCGAGGCATTTCGCCAGACCGGCAGATCCGTTTATTCGTTCCCATAATAGATCAGCATGCTCAGCCAGACTCTGTCTGTGCCCGCATTTTTATAGGAGTGGTCTCCGTCCGCCCGAAAACGCAGAGAATCCCCCGTTCTGAGCAGATACGTTTTTCCGCCGGCGCAGATCTCCGCTGTGCCGGAAAAAACCGTAATATATTCCTCGGTGCCTGCCATATGAGGCTGCGCCGCCAGAAAGCCGCCCGGCTCAATCTGAATCCGGTAGGTTTCAAACAGCCTGCTCTCCTGAAAGGGAAACGCGGGATGGTTCACGTATTTCCCGTCATCCTCCTTCAGGGGAGTCACCTCATCTCCCCGAATCAGCAGGGCCTCTTCTCCTCCGTCGATCAGAGAGGTAAACGAAACCTTATATCCGTTGGCAATCTTCCAGAGAACGGAAATGGTCGGGTTCCCCTCTCCTTTTTCTATCTGAGCCAGCATGCTCCGGGACACTCCGGTCAGCTTTGCCGCCTCGTCCAAAGTAAGCTTCTTCCTTTCCCGGATTCCTTTTATATTGAATGCAACAACTTTCTGCAGATTCATGGCGCCCTCCGTTGACACTATATTGGATTAATAATACAATATAATAGAAATATTCAGAGTTTAGAATTTTTCGACATTATATCATTCACAGACAGGAGGGTCAATATGTTCAGCTGGATCAGCTTTTTATCCTATGCCTTAGTCACGGCAGTCACTCCCGGTCCCAACAACATCATGTCCATGTCCAACGCCGGGCGCCTGGGCCTGCGCCGGTCTTTTCCCTTTAATTTGGGCATCTGGGCAGGCTTTTCTCTGGTTATGGTAATCTGCACCTTTTTCTGCAGCACCCTTTCGGAGGTCATTCCCCGAATCAAAATGCCCATGCTGGCTGCCGGCTCCCTCTATATGCTGCATCTGGCCTGGCAGACCTGGAAAAGCCCGGCTGTCATCGAAGAGAATCATTCCCGCAGCGGATTTCTCTCCGGGCTGGTGCTCCAGTTTGTCAACCCCAAGATCTATATCTACTGTATCGTCTCCATGGAAGCGTATATTCTTCCCTTTTATCAGGGGCAATGGGGACCTTTGATTTTCTTTGCCCTTCTGCTGGCCCTGATCGGATTTGTTTTCACCGTATGCTGGGCCGTTTTCGGTTCTCTGTTCAAGCTCCTTTTCTCCCGGTATGCCCGGATTACCAATTCCGTCATGGCGCTGCTTCTGGTCTGCTGCGCCCTGTCTCTGTTCCTGTAATGCTGCCGATTCCAATCTCCCGGCAGCATTTTTCCGAAAATGTGGTATAATTATAAAGGCGGCCTTACGGCCGCCGTGCAGAATCACTGCAGGGAAGGAAGGAAACCCATATGGGTCATATCACATCAAAAAACGCCTACAAGAGCCTGGAGGAACGGATCAACTGGTTTACCCAGGGAGCGCCCGCTTCGGAAACCTTTTATAAGATTCTCCAGGTCCTCTACACAGAAAAAGAAGCCCGGGTTGTTTCCATGCTGCCGGTCCGCCCCTTTACCATCAAGCGGGCTGCCAGGATCTGGAACACCTCGGAGGCCAAAGCAGAAAAAGTGCTGGATCACCTCTGCGAAAAAGCTCTCCTTGTGGACTCCGAACACAACGGGGTTCGTATGTTCGTCATGCCGCCTCCCATGGCCGGCTTCATCGAATTTGCCCTGATGCGCACCAGAGGCGATATCGACCAGAAATACCTGGCGGAGCTTTATTACCAGTACATGAATGTGGAAGAGGATTTTGTGAAGGATCTGTTCTATGCCACGGAAACGAAGCTGGGCCGGGTCTATGTCCAGGAGCCGGTGCTGACCAGTCCTCAGATGAACCACATTCTAGACTATGAAAGGGCCAGCCACATCATAGAAGAAGCAAAGTATATCGGTCTTGGCCTGTGCTACTGCCGCCACAAGGCCGAGCATGCCGGTCATCCCTGTGAAATCAGCGCCCCCTGGGACGTATGTCTCACCTTCGGGAACGTGGCCCGGTCTCTGGCCGAGCACGGAGGCCATGCCCGGCTGATCTCCAAGGAGGAGGCCATGGATGCGTTGGAGCGCTCCTATGAAGCCAATCTGGTGCAGATCGGGGAAAACGTACGGGAAAATCCCGCCTTTATCTGCAACTGCTGCGGCTGCTGCTGCGAAGCCCTTCAGGCGGCCCGCCGCTTCGCTCCGGTCCAGCCGGTGGAGACCACAAACTACATTCCGAAGATATCCGAAGACGCCTGCACGGGATGCGGCAAATGCGCCCGAGTCTGTCCCGTACATGCCATGACAGCGGAGGAGGATCCGGATACTCATCGAAAAAAGGCCGTTCTTCACGAAGAGCTTTGCCTTGGGTGCGGCGTCTGCGCCAGAAACTGCCCCTCCAAAGCCATTTATCTGGACAGACGTCCCGTGCAGATCATCACTCCGGTGAACAGCACACACCGCTTTGTTCTCCAGGCCATCGAAAAGGGCACGCTTCAAAACCTGCTGTTTGACAACCAGGCTTTCGCCAGCCACCGGGCCATGGCACAGATCTTCGGCTCCATCTTAAAGCTGCCTCCGGTAAAGCAGGCCCTGGCAAGCAAGCAGTTCAAATCCATCTACCTGGACAAACTGCTGTCCAGCCAGGTAAACAGACAGAGAAAAAAGGAGCAGTCCTCTGCAGAATAAATACAAAATGGGGAGCCGCCGCAGAATCCCTGCAGCTGCTCCCGTTATTTTATTCATGAGGTTCGGTTTATACGTTCTCCCGCAGAATCCGGCATTCAAAGGGGGCCAAGGTCAGATCCCCGTTCTGCACCTCAAAGGAATTGTGGTTCATCACCATGCGGATCCTTTCGCTTCCCGTCCCGCGGCACACTACCTCCACACCGGAGGCGGAATGTTCGAAGGAAATCTCCTGCTCCGCAGCAATTTTTCTCATGATCTGCTTCAGCACGCTCTCCTCCAGTCCGCAGCCCAGGTAATACACAAAGCCTTTTTTCTGCTGCTTTCTGGTAACTGCCGCATATTCCCTGTAGAACACGTCATTGTAGCGGAACAGAACCTCCGCCCCGTCCGTCTCCAGCATGTCCCGGAAAATTCCTCCTTCGCTCTGGGTGCATGAGAAATCCCCTTCTCCTGCCAGAAGAAATTCCTGTCCCTCCTGCAGACTCTCCGTTTCCGTCACATGGACTCCCGCAAAATCGTCGAAATCCACGGGAATCTGTTTGCCGAATACCAGATTGTTATCCTCATCCTTTACGAAGTCCCGGAAGGTGAGCACCGCCGTCCCTCCGTCTTCCACAAATTTTCTCAGCTTTTCCTGAAATTCCGGCTTTGCAATGATCATCTGGGGAAGAATCGCCACCTTGCAGCCGCTTAATTCGCTGTCTGCCGGGATCACATCCACAGGAATATTCACATCGTAGAAAACCTTATGGAATTTCTTCATTTCTTCTTCACAGTTCAGAAGAACGCTCTGCCGCTGAATTCGGAACGCCGCCAGAGAATCGTAGTCATAGACAATGGCAGCCTGGCTCCTGATGGGCGTTTCCAGGGCGGACGCATACTTTTTCACATCCCGGAAAAAGCTCTGCACCTCATAATACTTTCTCCGCTTCACATTGTCCGTGTCCAGAACTCCGTAGCAAAACTGCTCCGCTCCCTTTGCCGCTCCCCGATAGCGGAAAAAGAAAAGCCCTTCGCAGCCTCTTGCCATACCTTGGTATGCCCACAGCTTCGCCTGATTGGGTCTGGGGGCAAAGCCCGTCACATCATGGCCCTGGGCGCCCATAATCGCTTCGGTAATCCAGAAATTCCGCCGCTTCAGACCGCGGATATAGTCCAGGCCGAAGGCGATCTCGTGAGGCCGGAGCGGTTCCCGCTGTCCGCCCCACACAGGGTAATTGTTGTAAGCCGCCAGGTCCAGCCTGCGGGATACGGCGGAATAATCCACATGCTTTCCCAGTCCGCCGCCGGGAAAATCATGCATAACCACGGCTTCGGGAATGACTTCCTTCAGGATCTCCGTCTGGAAATCCGCAAATTTCACAATGCTCTCACTGCGGAACCGCTCCCAGTCCAGCCGAAGCGACGGATTGTGAGTGGTAATGGTGGGGGCGGGAAGGGGAATTTCGTCAAAATCGTTGTATTCCTGAGACCAGAAAGCCGTTCCGTAAGTTTCATTGAGGGCATGGATATCTCCCGAGAATTTTTCTCTCAGGTATCGCCGGAAGGCATCTCGGCAGTGGGCGCAGTAGCAGACATCGCTTCCCTCATGGCCGAATTCATTGTCAATCTGCCATGCGGCTATGGCCTTTTCCCCTTTGTAATGCTCAGCCAGGGCACGGATGATTTTTCCGGAATAGACATACATTTCCGGACTGTTGAAGCAGTATACGTGGCGCCCTCCGAACGAACGCTTCGTTCCGTTTTCAAACTCGGAGAGAATATCCGGATGCTTTTTGGCAAGCCATGCGGGAATGGTCGCCGTAGGCGTTCCCATGATAATACTGAGACCTCTGGACTTCGCCCTTTCAATTACATGGTCAAAGAAGGAAAAATCATACTCTCCCTCCTTTTTTTCCATGAGATGCCAGCAAAACTCCGCAATCCGGATGGCATTGCATCCAAGATCACAAATATTATCCAAATCCGCTTCCAAAAGGGAAGGGTCCCACTGCTCCGGATAATAGTCCACACCAAGCCACATAATCAGTTCTCCTTTTTCTCTTTCAGCTGTTTCATGATATTTTCCAGATATGCACCCTCTAACTTATAGCCTTTGGCATAAATCACGAATGCAAGAACGGTGATGACGGAGGGAACCACGCCGATCAGCACTCTCATGCCCATGAGAGTTGCTTCCGTCTGCTCCACATTGGCCACAAAGCCCACGATGGTAAGGCCTACGCCGATGAGCCAGCCCGCTACGGCAGAAGCGGTTTTTACCAGAAGAGTCTGGAAGGATGCGATAATGCTCTCATTTCTGGTTCCCAGCTTCACCTCTCCGTAATCGATTACATCTGCCAGCATAACAGTGGTTGCCCCCAGTGTCAAGCCTGAGCCGAATTTGAATAAAATGCCGCACGCAATGATAACGGGAATATTGGTAGGCATGGTAAATCCGGAAACAATCAGTGATACCAGACCTACGGCAGGGCTGAAGCTGGCGATGGCAAACACCTGCTTTTTGGACAGAAATCTTGACAGCACCGGAAATGCGAACAGAGCGCCGATCTCCGCGAAGGAAGCTGCTGTGGTGAACACGGAATAAAGGTTTTCATTTCCGGCCACATATTTGAAATAGTAGATTGCCACACCCCCTGCCAGCTGCACCACCAGGTTGTACGCCAGCACTACGCCTATGTAAGCTTTCAGCTGATCATTGTCCTTCATAATAATTTGATAATTTCATTGCCTTCTCCTTTCATCCGTTCCTTTCGGAACAGCCCTTTTATCTATTCT
>CALWEP010000150.1 GCA_944377325.1 uncultured Lachnospiraceae bacterium | reverse complement strand
GCCTTGTAATTTTTGGCATATTCGTTCAGTCCGGAAGCGTCTGTCTGGAGCAGAGAGGCCATCTGGTCAATAAAAGAGCCGGTGCCTCCTGCGCAGATGCCGTTCATGCGCTGATCGATGCCGCCGGTGAAATAAATGATCTTTGCGTCTTCTCCCCCCAGCTCAATGGCCACATCAGTCTGGGGAGCATAGTCCTGAAGGGATGTGGCTACGGATACAACCTCCTGAACGAAAGGAACCTCCAGGTGCTTTGCCAGAGTCAGACCTCCGGATCCGGTGATCATGGGACAGAGCTGAATGGAACCCAGTTTTTCCTTCGCCTTTTTCAGCAGCCCTGCCAGAGTGCCCTGAATATTGGCGAAATGCCTTTCGTAGTCGGCAAACAGCATCCGGTTTTCCTGATCTAAAATAGCGATCTTTACGGTTGTGGAACCGATGTCGATGCCTAATGTGTTATGTAAATGATTCATGATACTCGGGATAAATCCCTGCCTCCTTTGTATTATGAAATGTTAAGAAGTTAAGGTGGTTAACGTAACTCAGAGTACGGGGTACAGTTTAACATAAATTAGGAAAGAATACAATTAGTAGGCAGTGTTAAAATATCGTAAAAAGTCGAGAGCAGGAGAAAAATACCGGTTAAGAGCCTTTTTACATCCGTTGACAAAAGAAACAACCCTCACTATAATGGTATACGTCGGAGGTTTGGCTTATATGAACCCTACCGATGAAATAGGAAAGACAAAAAGAAAGGACAGCGGCAGGTTATGGATAGTGGCTCGTGCTACCACGGGGAAATTGAAGAAGGACGAAAGCGGAAACCTGCACTGGACGGCGGATCATAATCGGTCTTTCCCGGTGCAGGTCCTTAAACGCTGCGCCGGCGAAAGGAGAAAAAGAACATGATTCGTATTTTTAAGACGGAAGAAGGGGCGGTACATCAGACGGATGAGATCACGCCCGGATGCTGGATCGCGCTGACGGATCCCACGGCGACGGAGATTCTGGAGATTGCGGACCGGTATCAGATCGATCCGGATGACTTGAGAGCGCCTCTGGATGAGGAGGAGCGCTCCCGTATTGAAACAGAGGATAATTATACCCTGATTCTGGTGGATATCCCTACCATTGAAGAACGGAACGGAAAAGACTGGTATGAGACCATTCCCATGGGCATTGTGACGACGGACGAGGCCATCATCACTGTGTGTTTGGAGGATACGGCCCTTCTGGGAGCATTCATGGACGGACGGGTGAGGGATTTTCACAGCTATATGAAAACCAGATTTATTCTGCAGGTGCTGTATAAGAACGCTCAGCAGTATCTGCAGTATCTGAGAATCATTGACAAGAAGAGCGGAGTGATCGAGAAAAAGCTCCATCAGTCCACAAAAAACAGAGAGCTTATCGAGCTTTTGGAGCTGGAGAAGAGCCTTGTGTACTTCACCACCTCTCTGAGAGCCAATGAAGTGGTGCTGGAAAAGCTTCTGAAGAATGAGAAAATCAAGAAGTATCCGGAGGATACGGAACTTCTGGAGGATGTTATTATTGAGAATAAGCAGGCTATTGAGATGGCAAATATCTACAGCGGCATTTTGAGCGGCACCATGGACGCATTTGCCTCCGTTATCTCCAATAACCTGAATATCGTTATGAAATTCCTGGCGGCTGTGACCATCGTCATGTCCATACCCACCATGGTGTCCAGCTTTTACGGCATGAATGTGAACGAGGCGGGAATGCCCTTTGCGTCCAGCCCCTACGGTTTCCTGATCATTTTCCTGTTTGCGGTGGCCCTGTCCCTGGTAGTGGCGGTGATCTTCCACAGGAAAGATTTCTTATAATCTGAGAATAATAAAGGAAGGCAGAATGAATTTTTTTAGAAAAATTGAGCAGAGATTCGGGCGTTACGCCATCCGTGATCTGATGAATTATATTGTCGCCATGTATGTGGTGGGGATGGTGCTGCAGTATGTGAATCCGATGTTTTACTATCAGTGGCTGAGCCTGGATCCGGCGGCAGTCCTCCATGGGCAGATCTGGCGGATTGTGACGTTTTTGATCTGGCCGCCCTTCGGAGACCTGCTGTCGAATGCCATTATGATTTATCTGTACTACTCTCTGGGGAAAACGCTGGAGCGGGTCTGGGGCTCCTTCCGCTTCAACGCCTATTTTTTTGTGGGAGTGCTTGGCCATGTTCTGGCAGCGCTGGTGCTGTACCTGCTTTTTGATATGCGGGTGATTATGTCCACCACCTATCTGAATATGTCCCTGCTGTTTGCATTTGCGGCCACATTCCCCGATCTGCAGTTTATGCTGTACTTCATCATTCCCATCAAGGCCAAATGGATCGGCTTGATCTACGGATTTTTCGCCGTTCTGGGAATGGTGACGGGAACCATGGCGGATCGGGTGGAGATTGTGCTTTCCCTGCTGAACTTTATCCTGTTTTTCCTGATGACCCGGGATTTCAGACGGGTAAGTCCGAAAGAGATAAAGCGGAAGCAGGAGTTCAGAACGCAGGCTAAGATGAAGCCTCAGGGCCGCACCCACCACCGGTGCGCGGTCTGCGGCAGAACGGAACAGGACGGAGAGGATCTGGAGTTCCGCTACTGTTCCAAATGTGAGGGAAGCTATGAATATTGTCAGGATCACCTTTACACGCACAAGCACGTGACGAAGGATTCCCAATAAATGTACCTATTAATTAAGGAAATAAAACCGGAGGGTTAGAGAATGAAAAAAACAAAAATTATCTGCACCATGGGACCGAATACCAATGACAGAGAGATCATGAAGCAGCTTGCGCTGAATGGAATGGATGTGGCCAGATTTAACTTCTCTCACGGTGACTATGAAGAGCATAAAGGACGCCTGGAGCTGTTAAAGAGCGTTCGGGAGGAGCTTGATCTTCCCATTGCCGCTCTTTTGGATACCAAAGGGCCGGAGATTCGTACCGGTTCCCTGAAGGATGACAAGAAGGTCACCCTTGTGGAGGGTCAGGATTATGTGCTGACCACGAAAGAGGTTCTCTCTGATGACAAGATCTGCTATATCAACTATGACCGTCTCCACGAGGACGTGGTGCCGGGAAACACCATTCTGATCGATGACGGCCTGATCGCCATGGAGGTTGTGGAGGTAATCGGCGAGGAGATCCACTGCCGAGTGCTCAACGGCGGAGAGCTGGGGGCAAAGAAGGGCGTAAACGTGCCCAATGTAAAGATTAAGCTGCCGGCTCTGACGGAGAAGGATAAAGAGGATATCCGTTTCGGAATCCGGGAAGGCTTTGACTTCATCGCCGCTTCCTTTGTGAGAACGGCGGATGCGATCCGCGAGATCCGTCAGATTCTTGAAGAGAATGATGCGGATATGGGAATCATTGCCAAGATCGAGAATGCCGAGGGTATTGAAAACCTGGATGCCATTATTGCGGAGGCAGACGGCATCATGGTAGCCCGCGGCGACATGGGAGTGGAGATTCCTGCGGAGAAGGTGCCTTATATTCAGAAAACCATTATCCGCAAGTGCAACGAGGCCTGCAAGGTGGTAATCACCGCTACGCAGATGCTGGATTCCATGATCCGCAATCCCAGACCTACCAGAGCCGAGGTGACGGATGTGGCCAATGCGGTATATGACGGAACGGATGCGGTGATGCTGTCCGGCGAGACGGCCATGGGAAAATACCCTGTGGAGGCAGTGAAGATGATGGCAAAGATCGTGGAGGACTCCGAGTCTCACCTGGACTACGCTTCCTACCGCCATCACAATTCCATCGTTGCCAAGGGCGTGAGCAACATTTCCAATGCGGTCTGCTCCGGTACGGTATCCACCGCTCACGAGCTGAATGCCAAGGTGATTGTCACCCCCAGCATCAGCGGCTTCACGGCTAAGCTGCTGTCCAAGTGGAGACCGGAGGCGCCCATTATCGGACTGTCTCCCAGTGCTGCCGCAGTGCGCCGGATGCAGATCTACTGGGGAGTAAAGCCCTACCAGGCCAAGAGAGCGGATTCCACGGATATTCTGGTATATGCTTCCATGGAACTCCTGAAGGAAAAGGGAGTGATTCAGATGGGAGATCTGGCGGTGGTGACCGCAGGAGTAGTGAGCTATTCCAAGCGCCATGAGCCGGCCAGCGATACCAATATTATGAGAGTTGTAATTGTGGACTGACAGGGAAGCTGACGAAAAAAACAGGAATATATGGACAAAGTGGTCCGCCTTGGGTACAATATCAGTACGTGTGCCCAAAGGCGGATCTGTTTGTTTACAGGAGAAAGAGCAAGAGAGGAGAAATACCGTTATGGAGAAAAGACCATTTGTGACGCTGGAGCAGCTGGAGAAGATTACGGAGAGCTTTCCCACGCCGTTCCACCTTTACGATGAAAAAGGAATCATAGAAAATGCAAAGCGGGTGCAGGAGGCGTTTTCCTGGAATCCCGGCTTTAAAGAATATTTTGCGGTGAAGGCCACTCCCAATCCGGTGCTTATGGGGATCCTGAAGGACTGCGGCTTCGGAATGGACTGCTCTTCCGCTACGGAGCTGATGCTGTCGGACGCGGTTGGCTTTTCCGGACATGATATTATGTTTTCCTCCAACGATACGCCTCCGGAGGAGTTTAAAATGGCGGACGATATGGGGGCCATTATCAATCTGGATGATTTTACCCATATTGAATGTGTGGAGCAGGTACTGGGGCATATTCCGGAGACCATCAGCTGCCGGTTCAATCCGGGCGGAGTGTTTGAGATCAGCAACGGAATCATGGACAATCCGGGAGACGCGAAATACGGAATGACGGAAGCGCAGATTTTTGAGGCATTCCGCATTCTGAAGGAAAAGGGAGCGAAGCGCTTCGGCATCCATGCGTTTCTGGTGAGCAATACGGTTACCAATGACTATTATCCCATGCTGGCGGGAGAGCTGTTTGAGCTGGCGGTCCGCCTTGAAAAAGAGACGGGGGCAAAGGTGGCTTTTGTGAACCTGTCCGGCGGAGTGGGTGTGCCGTACCGGCCGGAGCAGAAAGCCAATGACATCTATGCCATCGGAGAGGGAGTGCGGAAGGAGTATGAGCGGATTCTGGTTCCCGCAGGAATGGGCGACGTGGCCATATATACGGAAATGGGACGTTTTATTCTGGCGCCCTACGGCTGCCTGGTAACAAAGGCCATTCACGAGAAGCACACCTATAAGGAGTATATCGGGGTGGATGCCTGTGCAGTAAATCTGATGCGTCCGGCCATGTACGGGGCTTATCATCATATTACGGTTATGGGGAAGGAAAATGCTCCCTGCGACCACAAATACGATGTGGTAGGCTCTCTGTGCGAGAACAATGATAAGTTTGCCGTTGACAGAATGCTTCCGAAGATCGACAAGGGAGATCTTCTGGTGATCCACGATACGGGAGCCCACGGGTTTTCCATGGGCTATAATTACAACGGGAAGCTTCGGTCCGCAGAACTGCTTCTGAAGGAGGACGGCTCCGTTCAGCTGATCCGCAGGGCGGAAACCCCGCAGGATTATTTTGCTACTCTGGATGTGTGTGAAAATATGAAAAAATATCTGTGATCTCTTTCTGGCAGGAAGGATGACAGGCACTGAAAAAGTCCGGAACTTTTCCGCTTATGCGGAGAGGTTCCGGACTTTTTTGCGCGAAGACAGAAAAATCCCTGCGCCGTGATGGAGCGCAGGGGGGACTTTTTCTTTCGAATTCGGGATTTCAAAAAAGGGTAAAAGTTAATTGCTTTCTTTATGGTTTTAGTATAGCATA